>CAZZWS010000024.1:0-27270 GCA_964657795.1 Beijerinckiaceae bacterium | reverse complement strand
GCCAATCGTTCGCTGGCCAGCCGCGCCTCGTAATCGAGTGCGGCGGCGACCGGTTCGAACTGGAACGAGACCTCGTCGAAGCCCACGATCCTTGCGGCTTCGCGCAGTGCGTCCTCGGCCCGACGGTCGGCGGCGGGATCGTCGTCGACGAAGTACACCGGGCGGCCCATCACGACGCGGCGCAGCGCTTGTCCGCGCCCGGCCTCGGCGATGTCCTTCAGCCGCTTGAGGAACGTCGCGATCACGTCGAGGTAACGCACCGAGATGCCGTTGCCGAGGTGGGTGGTCTCGTCGACCAGCGCGGTGCCGAGGATGCTCTTGAGCGATCGCATCAGGCGACCTTCGTGGCCCTCGACATAGGCCGCGATGGCCGCGCGTCCGAAACGTCGCGACCCGTCGTCGCTGTCGTAGAAGACCGCGGTGGGCATGGTCGACTGGTCGCCTTCCAGCGTCACCAGCCGCATGCCGCCGGGTGCATGGCGATCGCCGATCGCCAGTGCGGAATTCGACGTTCCGAAGTCGATCGCGCAGTAGTCGCTCGCGTCGTCGTGAGGAATGGGGGAGGTCATCGGTGCAGGGATGGCGACACGCGAAAGGGCGCGGATTCTAACGGATGCGTCGCTGCAAACGAAAAGCCCGGCGCGGGCCGGGCTTCGTCGTCGCGTTCGCTGCGAGGTCAGTCCTTCGTCGCCTCGATCGCGATGCGCAGCTTGGTCTCGTCGGACACGAAAGGGATCAGGTACTTGATGTCCCACGTGCTGCGCTGGATCGTCAGGTCGAAGTCGCCGCCGCAGACCTGCTTCTTGAAGTTGGGGTTCAGGTAGCAGTTGTAGTTGGTCGACGTCAGCGTGGCCGGCGCGGTCTTGCCGTGCATGGTCAGGTCGCCGGTGATCTGCGTGACCTTGTCGCCGTCGAACACGAACTTCGTGCCCGTGAACGTGGCGTCGGGGTAGGTCGCGGCGTCGAAGAACGCATCGCTCTTCAGGTGCGTGTCGAGCCTGGGCACGCCGGTCATGACCGACGCGACGTCGATCGCGACCGTCGCGCTGCCGGTCTTCGCTTCGGGGTCGATCGTGATGCTGCCGCTCTTCGCCTGGAAGTGCGAGCGCACGGTCGACGTGCCGAAGTGACGCGATTCGGCGGTGATCGACGTGTGCGTCGGATCGATCGTGTAGGTCGTGGGGGCGGCGGAGGCCGTGGTCGCGGCCACGAGCGCGACGGATGCCGCAGCGATGGAAATAGTCTTCATGAGTCGATCCTTCGAGTGGGAAGAGGGGTTGTGGAGGGTCGTGCTGCGTATCGTTCGGTCAGGGCGTCGGGGCGCCCTGGACCGTCAGCCGTGGCCTGACCAGGACCTCGTCCGCGACGAGGCTGGTGTCGCCCCATTCGCCGGCGCCGATCTTGTAGGCCAGCCGCCTGATCGTGAACTCGCCGCTGGCCTTCAGGATGTCGCCCTGCTGCACGAGCGTCATCGGCACGTGGATCTCGTCGACGATGCCCTTGATGGTCAGCTTGCCGACGACGTCGATCTTTCCGGCGCCCAGCGACCTGATCGATGTGGACTGGAACGTCGCGCTCGGATACTTCGAGACGTCGAACCATTCGGGCTTCTTGAGTTCGACAAGAGTCTCGGGCGTGCCGATCGAAGCGCTGCCGAGGTCGACCGTGAAGCTCACCTTGCCGCTCTCCGGTCTGGCCGGATCGACGTTGAGCTGTCCGTCGAACTTCTCGAACCGGCCCTGCACAGGCACGCCCATCTGCTTGCTGACGAAGCCGACCTCGCTCTGCGCGACGACGAGCTTCTGGGCCGACCAGCTCGCGAGCGGCGCGGTCGATGCGACGAGTGCGAAGCAGGCGGCGGCGAACGATGGGGCACGGCGCATGAGGATTCCTTGACGGGTTCGATCGAAACGGGACGGGCTCAGGCCCGGCTCGACAGCATCCGCTGCAGATAGCCGACCGGATCCTCGAAGCCGTGCTTCAGCGCGGCCGCGATGTGCAGCACCACCACGCCGGCGAGGCTGTAGGCCAGCACCGCGTGGACGGTCACGAGGCGCGCGGCGAGCGCCTTGTCCGGCGACACCCAGTCGGGCAGCGGGATCACACCGAAGTACACGACCGGGAAGCCGGCGGCCGAGCTGTACGCCCAGCCCGACAACGGAACCGCGAAGAACAGGACATAGAGCAGACCGTGGACGCCGTGCGCGCCATACCGTTGCCAGGCCGCCATGGCCGGCAATGCGGGCGGCCGATGCGCGAGTCGCCACAACAGCCGGACCGCCGCGATCGCGAGGATCGTGACGCCCAGCCACTTGTGATAGCTGAACAGGCGGATGCGCGACGGCGAGAACGGCAGGCCCGACATGTAATAGCCGAGCGTCAGCGACGAGACGATCATCAATGCCATCAGCCAGTGCAGCGCGATGGCGGTCGTCGTGTAATGGCCGTTGTCCCGTGTCGTCATGATGGGCCTTCAGGACGCCTCGTGATTCAGGCGGTCGTCGACGGGGCCAGGCGCTTCGCGGACTCGGCGACGTGCTGGCCGAACAGGCGGCCCGTCTCGAGGTCGCCGGGCAGCGGTCCTTCGTCGGGCGACGCGTCCGACGGAGACTGGCCCATCAGCCCGCCGAACGAACCGAGGTAGTTGACGTCATCACGCTGCGCCGCCTTGTTGTTCGACGGCATCATGCCCGTGCCGACCCAGAAGCCCGAGTGCTGCATCGCCAGCGTCATCATGTAGTGCAGCGTGTTGTACTTGTCGCCGTTGATCGAGGCCGAGTTGGTGAAGCCGGCGAAGAGCTTGTTCTTCCACGCCTGCGTGAACCACGGCTTCGACGACGCGTCCGCGAATTTCTTGAACTGCCACGACACGGTGCCCATGTAGGTCGGCGAGCCGAAGACGATGGCGTCCGATGCGGCCAGCGTGGTCCACGCATCCTCGGGAAGATTGCCTTCGGCGTCGATCGTCAGCAGCGACGCTTGAGTGTCTGCGACGCCCTGCGCGCCCGCGAGCACGGCTTCGGCGAGCTTCTTCGTGTGGCCGTAGCCGGAGTGGAATACGATGGTCAGTCGGGTCATGAGGTTCTCGATGTCGGAAAGGGTGAACCACCTCGTCCCGTGAGGGCAAAAGGGGGAGCTGCAACGCGGCCGCAAGGCGGCTGCAAGGCGATGGGGTGGTCGGTTAGCCGCCGAGGTCGAACAACAGGATCTCCGCGTCGTCGCCGGCTTCGATGACGACATCACCAGCGGCGTCGACCTTCAACGCATCGCCAGCCGTGAGCGCCGTGCCCGCGACGACAGCCGCACCGCGCGCCACATGGACGTAGGCCTTGCGATCGTGAGCGACGCGATGGGTCGTGGTCTCCGCGCCGTCGAACCGTCCCACGTAGAGCGCCGCGTCGGCGTGGATCGTGACCGAACCGTCGCGGCCGTCGTTCGACGCCACGAGTCGCAGGCGGCCACGCTTCTCGTCATCGGCGAAGCGCTTCTCCTCGTAGCTGGGCGCGATGCCGCGGACGTTCGGCATGATCCAGATCTGCAGCAGATGGACCGGCGTATCGCTGGACCGGTTGAACTCCGAGTGCAGCACCCCGGTGCCGGCGCTCATGCGCTGCACGTCGCCCGGGCGGATCACGGCTCCCTCGTCCCCACCGCTGGACATCGAGTCCTTGTGGGTGAGGGCGCCCTGGAGCACGTACGTGATGATCTCCATGTCGCGATGGCCATGTGTGCCGAAGCCCGACGACGGCGCGATGAAGTCTTCGTTGATGACGCGCAGCGGCCCGAAATGCATGTGCATCGGATCGTTGTAGTCGGCGAACGAAAAGCTGTGAAAGCTCTTGAGCCAGCCGTGTTCGGCATGGCCCCGATCGGCACTGCGACGGACTTCGAGACGTTCGGCGGCTTCAATCATTTTCAACCTTTCGGCACGAAGCGTTGCGTGCATTCTTCGCCCATGGACGAAAGATAGTCCTCGGTCAGCCGCAATGATAGGCTTCTCGTTTGACGAAATCGTTCAAAAAATCTGAACGATCCACTCCGGACCCGCACGCCGATGCTGATCGACCTGGACGCTCTCGCCGCGCTCGACGCCATCGACCGCAAGGGCAGCTTCGCCCGCGCCGCCGAGGAACTCGGGCGCGTGCCTTCGGCGCTCACCTATCTCGTCCGCAAACTGGAGGGGGACCTCGACGTGCTGCTGTTCGATCGTCGCGGTCACAAGGCCAAGCTGACGCCGGCCGGGCAGGAGTTGCTGGCCGAAGGCCGTCACCTGCTGTTCGCCGCGAGCGAACTGCAGCGTCGCGTGCAGCGGGTCGGCAACGGCTGGGAGGTCGAACTCAGGATCGCGATCGACACGATCGTCCGGCCCGCGGCGATGTTCGACCTGATCGCCGCGTTCTACGCACAGGATCCCGGCACGCGCGTGCGGCTGTTCGGCGAAGTACTGTCGGGCACCTGGGAGGCATTGCTGTCGGGGCGGGCCGATCTCGCGCTCGGCACGTTCTCCAACGTGCCCGGCAGCACCGGCATGGCGAGCGGCTACCAGAGTCGTCCACTGGGCGAGATGGAGCTGGTGTTCGCGGTCGCACCGTCGCATCCGCTGGCCGATGCGACGGAGCCGATCGCGCCGGAGACGGTGCGTCGCCATCGTGCGGTCGCGGTGGGCGACAGCGCGCGCAACCTGCCGGCGGTGACGATCGGACTGCTCGGCGGCCAGGACGTGCTGACGGTGCCGACGATGGCCGACAAGGTGGCCGCGCAGGTGGCCGGCCTCGGCTGCGGCAACATCCCGGTCCGCGACGCGCTGCCGCACATCGACGCGGGTCGGCTCGTGCCGAAGCTGCTGGCCGAGACGCGCTCGGTCGGCACGTTGTACTACTCGTGGAACACCAGCGTGCGCGGGAAGGCGATGCGCTGGTTCCTGAAGCAACTCGAGAATCCCACGGTGCGCAATGCGCTCTTGCGCTGAGGTGGGCCGTCAGCCCGTGAGTCGTGAAGGATCGAAGCGCGTGTGCGCCGGATAGGGGAACACGTCCTCGATGTGGCCGCACTCGATGCGCGTCTTCTGCGTCTGCCAGAACGACGCCTCGAAGATCTCCGGATGCAGTTCCAGCAACGTGCTGCGGATGCCGGGATCGCCGAGCAGGAAGGTCTTCCATTCCTCGGGAAAGACGTCGTGCCTGCCGACGGGGTACCACGGCTCGCTGGCCATCTCGTCCTCCTCGTTGCGCGGCGCCGGCACGACGCGGAAGTTGCAGGTCGTCATGTACTCGATCTCGTCGTAGTCGTAGAAGACCACGCGGCGATTGCGGGTCACGCCGAAGTTCTTGTAGAGCATGTCGCCCGGAAAGATGTTGGCCGCCGCGAGCTGCTTGATGGCCAGGCCGTACTCGCCGAGGACGTGACGCCGGTCCTCGGCGCTCGCGCGCGGCAGGTAGAGATTGAGCGGCGTCATCCGGCGCTCGATGTAGCAGTGGTTGATGACGATCGTGTCGTCTTCCTCGGACACCATCGACGGCGCCTTACGCATGAGTTCGTCGAGCAATTCGACCGAGAAGCGCTGGCGCGGGAACGCGACGTCCGAATACTCGAGCGTGTCGGCCATGCGACCCACGCGGTCGTGGAGCTTGACCAGCCAGTACTTGCCCATCACGGTCCTGCGGTCGGTCTCCTTCGGCCGCGGGATGTGATCGTTGATGACCTTGAAGACGAACGGGAACGACGCCAGCGTGAAGACCGTCATCACGAGTCCCTTGATGCCCTCGGCCTCGACGAAGCGATCGGTCGAATGCGTGAGGTGATGCAGGAAGTCGCGATAGAAGAGGGCCTTGCCGTGCTTCTGCAGGCCGATCATGTTGTAGAGCTCGAACTTCGGCCGCATCGGCATCAGTTCGTGGATGAACTGCACGTACGCCGCCGGCACCGGCGTGTCGACCATGAAATAGGCGCGCGAGAAGCTGAACAGGTTGAGCAGGTCGACCATGTCGAACAGCACGGCATCGATCACCAGCCCGCCGTCGGCCGCATGCAGCACGGCGATGGCGAACGGCACCATCACCTGGCCGTTGATGATCTTGCCGATCGCGTACGCGCCCTTGTTGCGATAGAACAGCGACGACAGGAAGCGCACCTGATGATTCGGCGCGCGCTGGAAGGGCTGCGCGAAGCGCTCCGCCGCGAGGGCCGCCACCCGTCCCAGATCCCGGTCGAGGTCCTGGAACGGCGTGGCGATGCCGAAATCCGTGAACGCCGCGTGCAGCGCCGACAGCAGGCCCGCTTCGCCCGGGTAGTACGAGCGGTATGCGGGCGGGTCGGCGTCGAGATGCTCGGTCGAGATCGTCGGGCGGACGAAGATGAACGCGTTGTTGAAGTAGTTGCGATGCAGGATGCGGCAGCACACCGAGTTGAAGAAGGTCTCGGCCAGCTCGGGCTGCAGATGATCGATCAGCAGGTTGATGTACTGGAACTTGACCTGCTGCCAGAACGCGCTGGAACGCTGGTCGGCGTCGAACTCGCGTTCGAGCCGCTCGACCGTCTCGGCGACCCGTCGATCGTAGAACTGGATGCGCTCGCGAGAGGCGTCCTGGCCTTCTTTCCACAGCGCCTGTTCGAAGCGCTGCTGCGCGGCCTGCGTGATCTCGCGGAACAGGCGGTAATGCTTGTTGAAGCCCCACAGCACGACCTGCGCGAGCGCCAGCGCGCTGCCGGTATCGGTGGCGCGACGAGCGGCCGGAGCCTTGGGCGGCTGGCTGACGAGGGTGGGGTGACCGGGTCGCATCGCGAGAGTCTAGCCGACGCCCGGAATCGTTCGAAGAAAAGAAAAGGCGCCCGCAGGCGCCTCGTCATGACTTGATTCGACGTGCGTCACTCGACCTGGGCCTTGTCGCGCAGGTCCTTCAGCATCTGTTCGAACTTCGCTTGCTGCCACTGCTGGTTCGACATCATCGCGGCGGCGATCTGCGGCTTCGCTTCGTCGAACGACGGGACCTTCGCGTCGCGGACGTCGTCGAGGCGGATCACGTGGTAGCCGAACTGCGTCTTGACCGGGACCGGTGTGACTTCACCCTTCTTGAGCTTGGTCAGTGCCTCGCCGAACTCCTTGACGTAGGTCGACGCCGGCGCCCAGCCGAGGTCGCCGCCGTTGGCCGCGGAGCCCGGATCCTTCGACTGCTTGGCGAGGTCCTCGAACTTGCCGCCGGTCTTGAGCTTGGCGATGATGGCCTTCGCGTCCGCTTCCTTCTCGACCAGGATATGGCGCGCCTCGTATTCCTTCCCGCCGGTCTCCTTGACCAGCATGTCGTACTGCTGGCGAATGTCCGCATCGCTCGGCGGATTGGCCTTGAAGTAGTCCTGCGCGAGGGCGCCGATCAACACCTGCTGACGGGCGCGCTCGAGCTGGGCCTGCACGTCGGGATCGACGGCCACGCCCTTCTTGTCGGCCTCCTGCATCAGCAGTTCACGACGGATCAGGTCGTCACGGACCGCGCTCTGCAGTTCCGGCGTGTCCTGCTGGCCCTGCTTGACGAGCTGCGCGATCACCTGGTCGGCCTTGGCCTTCGGGATCGGCTTGTTGTTGACGACTGCGATGTTCTGCGCGGCGGCCAGCGACGGACCGAAGGCGAGAGCGGCGACGAACAGGGCGACGAGTGCGGAGAAACCAGCAGGGCGAACGGCGTGCGAGCGGAAACGCTGAGGATTCATGTCGAACCTTCCAGTACGGACGGGATGGGTGTGTGCAAGGCAGGGAGGCATGCTGTCCCGAACCGTTCGGTCGCCCGGCCCAGGAGTCCTGGCGGCAACCGGGTCGTGCATTCGGTTCAGTGCGACGCGTCCGAGGTGGTGGGCGACGCGCCCTTGGCCTTCAATTGGTCGGCTTCGGCGGGCGTCAATGCTTCGATTGCAAGCGCGTGAATGGCGTTGCGCAATAAATCGGAGAGCGGATCATACACGAGCCGATGTCGCGCGACCCGCGCCAGCCCGGCGAAGAGAGGCGAGACGACGCGAATCTGATAGTGACCGCCGCCGCTCGCGGCACCGGCGTGGCCGGCGTGCTTCGCGCTGTCGTCGACGACAACCACGGACGTGGACTGCAGGGCGTCCTGCAGACGACGCTCGATCTCTTCCATCAAGGTCGCGTTCATCGGGCCGGATCCTTTTCGGTCAGCTTGCCGTCGCCGGTCGGGTCGTCGCCTTCGATCCGGTCGAGGTGGCGCGAGATCAGCAATCCCTGGCCGAGCGCGAACACCAAGGTCAGCACGGTCAGGCCGAACGACTTGAACGTGACCCAGGTCGTCCGCGAGAAGTTGAATGCCACCACGAGGTTGAGCACGCCGAGCGCCGCGAAGAAGACGATCCACGACTGGTTCATCCGGTTCCAGATCGAGTCCGGCAACTCGATGCCTCCCGGCTCCATCAGCGAGCGGATCAGGTTCTTCTTGAAGAACACGACGCCGACGACGAGTGCGACTGCGAACAACCAGTACAGCACCGTGACCTTCCACTTGATGAACGTGTCGCTGTGGAAATAGATGCTCGCGCCACCGAACACGACCAGGATCGCGAAGCTCACCCACTGCACCAGGCTCACCTTGCGACGCGTGACGAGCATCCACGCGATCTGCGCGGCGAACGCGACGATGGCGACCGCGATGGCCAGCAGGATCGACGCCTGGTCCGCCGGGATCTCCCCGCCGCGCGTGATGCCGCCGAGCAGCGATGTCGCATAGCGATGCGCCTGCTCGGGGAACTGCTCGCCCACGAGATAGATCGCGAAGAACAGCAGCAGCGAGAAGAAATCGGAGACGAACTTCATGCGCGGATGGGGTGCCGGCGAATGTTAAGAGTCTTCACTTGTACGCTTCGCTCATGCGGTTCACTCGCGAGGTTCATTTGTACGATCACTTCGACGATTACTTCGGATCGAAGCGCAGTGACGCCGAGTTGATGCAGTAGCGCAGGCCGGTCGGCGGCGGGCCGTCCGGGAAGACGTGGCCGAGATGGGCGTCGCACACGTTGCAGATCACCTCGATGCGGCGCATGCCGTGGCTGCCGTCGCTGATCTCGCGGACGTTGGCCGGATCGATCGCCTTGAAGTAGCTCGGCCATCCGCAGCCCGAATCGAACTTGGTATCCGACTCGAACAGCGGCGTGTTGCAGCATACGCAGGTGTAGACGCCGTGCTCGTGGTGATCGTTGAACTCGCCGGTGAACGGCCGCTCGGTCGCGGCATGACGCGTGACCTGGTACTGCATCGGCGACAGTTCCTTCTTCCACTCGGCGTCGTCCTTGACGACCTTGTTCTGTACGGTGCTCATGAATCGCTCCTGATGAATTCGCTGCGTCGTCACGACGAGCAGCTCACTTCGAGATGGCTGGCCCAGTCGGGCGGCAGGTCGGCGTAGGCGTCGTGTTCGGGCTGTTCGTCGAACGGTCGTTCCAGCAACGCGTGCAGCCGTCGGACCTCTTCGAAATCGCCTTCGCGCGCCTCCACGATTGCCGTCTCGGCCAGATGATTGCGGAGGATGTATTTGGGGTTGACCGCATCCATCGCAACCCGCCGGACCGACGCGGTCGTGCTTTCCTGTGCGAGCCGCGAACGGTAATCGACCGCCCACGCGTCGAAACGTTCGCGGTCGACGAATAGGTCGCGCACCGAGCGGCCCGGGCGCGACGTGACCTCGTCCAGCGCCGACAGTCGACGAAAGAAGGCCGTGTAATCGGTCCGGTTGTCCTGCAGCAGCGCGAACAGCGACACGAGCAACGCCTTGTCGTCCGGCAGGCGCTCGACCAGTCCGAGCTTCGCGTGGATCGCCGCGTCCATCGCCTCGGCGAACACGGACGGGTAGGGCGCGAGCGCGGCTTCGGCGCTGTCGACGTCCTCGATCAACGGCAGCAACGCTTCGGCCAGGCACTGCAGGTTCCACAGGCCCACCGACGGCTGCCGCGCGTACGCGTAGCGACCCTGCTGGTCGGTGTGGTTGCAGATGTGATTGGCGTCGAAGGCGTCGAGGAAGCCGAACGGTCCGTAATCGAGCGTGAGGCCGACGATGCTCATGTTGTCGGTGTTCATCACGCCGTGGCAGAAGCCCACGGCCTGCCATTGCGCCATCAGCCGCGCGGTACGCTCGGTGACGGCCGCGAGAAATGACTGATAGGCGTTCGTCGCGTCGCGAGCCGCCGGGTAGAACGCATCGATGACATGGTCGGCCAGCAACTTGAGCTCGTCGAAGCGGTTCTTCGACAGCCAGTGCTCGAACGATCCGAAGCGCACGAACGTCGGCGCCGTGCGCAGCACGACCGCCGCGGTCTCGACCGTCTCGCGGATCACCGGCCGGTCCGAGCCGACGACGGACAGCGCACGGGTGGTCGGGATGCCCAGGCCGTGCATCGCCTCGGCGCACAGGAACTCGCGGATCGACGAGCGCAATACCGCACGACCGTCGCCGCCGCGCGAGTACGGGGTGCGGCCGGCCCCTTTCAGCTGCAGTTCGACGATGCCGTCGGCCGTCTCGACGCCCCCGAGCAGGTGTGCGCGGCCGTCGCCCAGCTGGCCGGCCCAGACGCCGAACTGGTGGCCGGAATAGACGGCGGACAGCGGCTCGGCGCCCGCCGGCACACGATTGCCGACCAGCACGTCGACCGCGGCCTTCAGGTCTTCGGCGGCCTCGTTCGAGGTGAGACCGAGCGTCGCGGCGAGCGACGGACTGGCGGCGACGAGGTAGGGGTCGGGCAACGACGACGGCGCGAGGCGCGTGTAGAACGCGGACGGCAATGCGGCGAAGCGATTGCGCCAGGCCATGCCGTCGAAGGCGTCTGATGACCGATCGCCCGGCGGCTCGACGCGTTCCGGTATTGCGAGGGATGGAAGCATCGCCGGATTTTAAGCCGCGAACGCGAGCCGGCATTCGGACGGCGTTCGTCGTTCGCCCGCGCCGCAACATGAAAAGGGATTGACGCCCCGCAAACCGGGCCCCGACAATGCGCGTCCTTCGGGCCCGGCGGCTGCGCGAGCGCGCGACCCTGGTCGTATGCTTCACTGCGTCGTCGCGGAACAGGGCGCCGCCAGCGCCTACCGCGCAAGCGCCGCCCGGCGGCCCCCGCCTCGAACCACCCCCGCGTCGTCAGGAGTCGTCCATGCATGGTCTGATGATGAGCACGCCGTTGCTCATCTCCTCGCTCATCGAGCACGCCAGTCGCCACAACGGCGATTCCGAGATCGTCTCGCGGCGCGTCGAAGGCGATCTTCATCGCACCGACTGGCGCCAGGTGCATCGTCGCGCGAAGCGTCTCGCCAACGCGCTCGTCGCGATGGGCGCGAAGCCCGGGGATCGCGTCGCGACCATCGCCTGGAACGGCTACCGACACCTCGAGATCTATTACGCGGTGTCCGGTATCGGCGCGGTCCTGCACACCATCAATCCGCGGCTGCACGCCGACCAGATCGCGTGGATCGTCAATCACGCCGAGGACCGCCACGTCTTCTTCGACGCCACCTTCCTGCCGATCGTGCAGGGCGTCGCGTCGCGTTGCCCGACGGTCGGGGCCTGGGTCCAGATGGTCGACAGCGATCGCATGCCGACCGACGTCGCGGACATCGACCTGCGCTGCTACGAGGACCTGATCGATGCGTCGTCCGACCATTACGTGTGGCCGAGCTTCGACGAGAACACCGCGTCGTCGCTGTGCTACACGTCGGGCACGACCGGCAACCCCAAGGGCGTGCTGTATTCGCATCGCTCCAGCATCCTGCATGCATTCGGCGCGGCGATGCCCGATGCGATGGGCGTGTCGGCGAGCGACTGCGTGCTGCCGGTCGTGCCAATGTTCCACGTCAACGCGTGGGGCCTGCCGTACACGATGGCGCTGGTCGGCTGCAAGGTCGTGTTCCCCGGACCGGCGCTCGACGGCAAGTCGCTGTACGAGCTCTTCGAGAACGAGCACGTCACGTTCTCGGCCGGCGTGCCGACGGTATGGCTCGGCCTGATCAACCACATGAAGCAGCACGCCCTCGAGTTCTCGAGCTTCCGGCGCACCATCATCGGCGGTTCGGCGTGCCCGCCCGCGATGATCCGCACGCTGCAGGACGACTTCGGCGTCGAGGTCATCCACGCCTGGGGCATGAGCGAGATGTCACCGCTCGGCACCACCTGCAAGCTGCAGCACAAGCATCTGGCGTTGCCGCGCGACGGCCGGATGCGCATCCTCGAGAAGCAGGGTCACGTGATCTACGGCGTCGACATGAAGATCGTCGACCCGCAAGGCAAGGACCTGCCGTGGGACGGCGAGGCCTTCGGCGACCTCTACGTGCGCGGCCCGTGGGTGGTCCGCGAATACTTCAAGGGCGACGGCGGCGATCCGCTGGTGGCCGACGAGGACGGCACGCTGTGGTTCCCGACCGGCGACGTCGGCACCATCGACGCGGACGGCTACCTGCAGATCACCGACCGCAGCAAGGACGTCATCAAGTCCGGCGGCGAATGGATCGGCTCGATCGATCTCGAGAACATCGCGATGGCGCATCCCGCGGTCGCGATGGCGGCGGTCATCGCCGTGCCCCATCCGAAGTGGGACGAGCGGCCGCTGCTGGTCGTGGTGCGGAAGCCCGACACCACCGTCGACAAGGCCGAACTGCTCGCGCACTACGAAGGCAAGATCGCGAAGTGGTGGACGCCGGACGACGTGGTCTTCGTCGACGCCATTCCGCTCGGCGCGACCGGCAAGATGCTCAAGACGAAGCTTCGCGAAGCCTTCCGCGATCACCGGCTGCCGGGCGTTTAATGGCCGTTGCAGCGCGCCGGGGAGCCGGCGTGCTCGGGTATCTCCTAGATACCTCGATGCCCTCCGCTTGAGTAGACTGCGCCGGCTCAAGCAGGCTCGGGGCGAGACGACACGAAGCGGTGACGTCGGCGCCGGCCCCGGTGAAAGCAGGCGGTATCACAAGCGGCGGCAAAGCCGTAACGACCAGCGCGAGTCACGAATCTTGCGCACGCGGCCCGGGGGGAATCGACGCCCGGGTTTCAGCATCAACCGGATGGAGACCATCATGCAACGTACCCTCGGCGCGCTCACGCGCGGTAGCGCCCTCGCAGCAACGCTCGCTCTTCCCCTGATCGGCATGCCGCTCGCCGCATCGGCCGAGGTGGTCAAGATCGGCTTCATCGATCCGTTGTCCGGAATCCTCGGCAACGTCGGCCAGAACCAGCTCAAGAGCCTGCAGTTCACGGCGGAGAAGATGAATGCGTCGCACGCGGCCGGTCCGGGCGTCACGTTCGAGATCGTGCCGTTCGACAACAAGGCGAGTCCGCAGGAGAGCCTGACTGCGCTCAAGTCGGCGCAGGACCAGGGCATCCGCTACGTCACGCAGGGCAACGGCTCGGGAGCCGCCGGCGCGATCATCGACGCGATCAACAAGTTCAACGAACGCAATCCCGACAAGACGATGCTGTTCATGAACTACGCGGCCGTCGATCCGGATCTGACCAACAGCAAGTGCAGCTTCTGGCACTTCCGCTTCGACGCCGACACGTCGATGAAGATGGAAGGCCTGACGACGTACATGGCCAAGGACCCGAAGATCAAGAAGGTCTACATCATCGGCCAGAACTACGCGCACGGCGTGCAGGTCGCCAAGTTCGCCAAGGAGGAACTGGCCCGCAAGCGTCCCGACATCCAGATCGTCGGCGAGGACCTGACGCCGCTCGCGCAGACCAAGGACTTCGCGCCGTACATCGCCAAGATCAAGGCATCGGGCGCCGACACCATCATCACCGGCAACTGGGGCGCCGACCTGACGCTGCTGATCAAGGCCGCGAAGGAAGCGGGCCTCGAAGCCAACTTCTACACGTACTACGCCGGCGTGACCGGCACGCCGACCGTGATGGGCGCGTCCGGCGCCGAGAAGGTCAAGATGATCTCGTACTGGCATCAGAACGTCGACCAGAACACGTTCGAGCCGACCTACGTCGAGTTCAAGAAGAAGTACAACGACGAGTTCTACGCGACGGCGCTGTGGACCGAGATGCAGTTTTTGGCCGACTCGATCAAGAAGGCCAAGTCGACCGACCCGACGAAGGTCGCGTTCGCGATGGAAGGCATGGAGGAGAAGGGCACGGCGGCCGGCGACATGACGATGCGGAAGACCGATCACCAGCTGCAGATGACGCTCTACATCGCGACGTGGACCAAGGCCGGCGGCAAGCTCAAGTACGACGTGGAGAACACCGGCTACACGTTCCGCACCGACGCCGTCCTCGATCCGTACGTCTCGTCGACGCCGACGTCGTGCCAGATGAAGCGTCCGTCCGCGACCTGAAGCCCGCTTAACGCTGCGTCCGGCGCAAGTCGCTGCGGACGCAGCGCCCGACAGAGGTCGCATTGGAGTTCTTCGTCATCTCGTTGTTGAACGGCGTGAGCTACGGGCTCCTGCTGTTCATGCTGTCGAGCGGTCTCACGCTCATCTTCAGCATGATGGGCGTGCTCAATTTCGCGCACGCGACCTTCTACATGATGGGCGCGTACGTCGCGTACCAGATCAGCGTGTGGGTCGGCTTCTGGCCCGCGCTGTTCATCGCGCCGCTCGTCGTGGGCGCGGCCGGTGCGCTGTTCGAGCGCTATGCCCTGCGGCGCGTCCACAAGTTCGGCCACGTGCCCGAACTGCTGGTCACGTTCGGCCTGTCCTACTGCATCAGCGAGTTCGTGCAGCTGATCTGGGGGCGGGCGCCGGTCGACTACCGCATCCCGGCCGTGCTCGACGGGCCGCTGTTCACGGTCTATTCGTCGGCTTTCCCGACCTATCGCGTGTTCATGATGGGCGTCGCGGTGCTGATGCTCGTCGCGGTCTACCTGCTGTTCACGCGCACGCGGGTCGGCCTCGTCATCCAGGGCGCGCTGTCGCATCCCGACATGGTCGAGGCGCTCGGACACAACGTGCCCAAGGTCTTCATGATGGTCTTCGGCGGCGGCTGCGCGCTCGCGGGTCTCGCGGGCGTCATCGGCGGCAACGCGTTCGTCACCGAGCCGGGCATGGCGTTGACCGTCGGCTCGATCATCTTCGTCGTGGTCGTGGTCGGCGGCATGGGATCGCTGGCGGGTGCGTTCGTCGCGTCGCTGCTGATCGGCATCGTGCAGACCTTCGCCATCGCGCTCGACTACTCGTTCGTGACGCTGTTCGCCCGCGCCGGCGTCGTGCTGACGCCCGCGTCGTTCGGCTATCCGGTCCTCAAGCTGACCATCGCGCAGGTCGCGCCGATCCTGCCGTACCTGCTGCTGGTGCTGATCCTGATCTTCCGCCCGCGCGGTCTCCTCGGCAAGCGGGAGGACTGATGGCAGCCGTTCCGCAAGGCAGGGCGTTGCGCTTCGCGCCCCTCGATCTCGGCCAGACCGCGCTGTGGGCGGTGTTCGTCATCGCGCTCGTCGTCGCGCCGCTGCTGTTCCATTCGAGCCTGGCACTGACGGTCCTGACGCAGATGGGCACGATCATCATCGTCTGCCTGTCGTACAACATGCTGCTCGGCCAGTCCGGCATGCTGAGCTTCGGCCACGCGGTGTACGTCGGCCTCGGCGCGTTCGTCGCCATACACACGATGAACGCGATCGCTGCGGGCTCGTTCTGGATGCCGACGTCGTTGATCCCGCTGGTCGGCGGCCTCGCCGGCGCCTTCTTCGCGGTGCTGTTCGGCTACGTGACCACGAAGAAGTCGGGCACCACGTTTGCGATGATCACGCTCGGCATCGGCGAGCTGGTGGCGTCGAGTTCGCTGATGCTGCCCGAGTTCTTCGGCGGCGAGGCCGGCATCACGACCGACCGCGTGATCGGCAAGCCGGTCCTCGGCATCACGTTCGGTCCGCAGGTCCAGGTCTATTACCTGATCGCGATCTGGTGCCTCGTCTGCACGGTCGCGATGTACGCCTACACCCGGACGCCGCTCGGCCGCATGGCCAACGCGGTCCGCGACAACCCGGAGCGCGCCGAGTTCGTCGGCTACAACACGCAGCGCGTCCGCTACCTCGTCGTCATCATCGCGGGCTTCTTCGCAGGCATCGCGGGCGGCCTCGCGGCCATCAACTTCGAGATCGTCAGTTCGGAGAACGTCGGGACCGTGCGGTCCGGCGCCTACCTGCTGTTCACGTTCCTCGGCGGCGTGGGCTTCTTCTTCGGCCCGATCATCGGCGCGGTCATCTTCGTGCTGTCGTTCGTGATGCTCTCGGAGATCACGAAGGCCTGGCTGCTGTACCTGGGTATCTTCTTCCTGCTGATGGTGATGTACGCACCGGGTGGCATCGCCAGCATCCTCATGATGAACGTGCGTGTCGCGAAGCACGGCAAGTTCCGCCGCATGGGACTGCCGTACCTCGCGGTCGTCGGTGCCGGCATCCCGCTGTTCTTCGGGATCGTGTCGGTGGTCGAGATGACGTATCACCTGCAGCTCGACTCCGCCAACGGCAGCGCGACACCGTTGTTCGGCCTGATCGTCGACACGGCGACGCCGACTCCGTGGATCGTGGCCGTCGTCCTGATCGTCGTCGGCGGCGCGGCGATGCGCTACGCGTCGCGCTTCTTCAAGCGCCGGTGGGACTCGGCGCAGGTCGAGATCCAGGACGCGATCGAGCGGAGGTTCGCATGACGGTGCAACACGACACCGCCTGCGCCATCGAACTGCGCGACGTCCGCAAGAGCTTCGGCAAGTCGGAGATCATCCGCGGTGCGACGCTCGCGGTTTCGGCCGGCGAGCGGCATGCGGTGATCGGCCCGAACGGCGCCGGCAAGTCGACGCTGTTCAACCTGATCTCGGGACGCTTCGGCGTCACGTCGGGCGACATCCTGCTCGACGGCAGGAGCACGGTCGGCCTCGCGCCCTACGAGATCAACCGGCTCGGCCTGTCGCGCAGTTTCCAGATCACCAACATCTTCCATCGGCTGTCGGTGTTCGAGAACATCCGCTGCGCGGTGCTCTGGCCGCTCGGCTACAAGTATTCGTTCTGGCATTCGCTGGCGCGCCTGCGCGACGCCCGCCTGCGGACCGAGGAGATCCTCGAACTGATCGGCTTGAAGCGGCGGCGCGACGAAGCGGCGGGCATGCTGACGTACGCGGAACAGCGCGCGCTCGAGATCGGCGTGACGGTCGCCGGCGGCGCGAAGGTCATCCTGCTCGACGAGCCGACGGCCGGCATGAGCCGTTCGGAGTCCGACCACGCGGTTGACCTGATCCGGCGTGTCACCGTGGGCAAGACGCTGATCATGGTGGAGCACGACATGAGCGTGGTGTTCGGTCTCGCGGATCGCATCTCGGTGCTGGTCTACGGCGAGATCGTCGCGACCGACGTGCCGGCGGCGATCCGAACGAACCGGCGCGTGCAGGAGGCGTATCTCGGAACGCATGCCGAAAATGCGGCCGAGGATGCCGCGTCATGACCGCGCTGCTCGAACTGCGCGACCTGCACGCCTACTACGGCAAGAGTCACGTTCTGCACGGCGTCGACCTGTACGTCGAAGCCGGCGAGATCGTCAGCCTGCTCGGCCGCAACGGCGTCGGCCGGTCGACGACGGTGAAGTCGATCATGGGCCAGGTGACCACCACCGGCTCGATCGTATTCAAGGGCGAGGAGATCAGCGGCCAGAAGGCGTTCCGCATCGCGCATCGCGGCATCGGCTACGTGCCCGAGAACCGCGACGTATTCCCGCGGCTGACCGTCGAGCAGAACCTGATCCTCGGCGAGAAGGGGACGAAGACGCAGAAGGGCCGCGCGAGCCGCTGGTCGCTGTCTGACATGTACAAGATGTTCCCGCGGCTCGAGGAACGTCGCTCTGTCCCGGCCGGCGTGCTGTCTGGCGGCGAGCAGCAGATGCTGACGTTGTGCCGCACGTTGATGGGCGACCCGGAACTGATCATGATCGACGAGCCGACCGAAGGCTTGGCGCCGAAGATCGTCGAGCTCGTCGCGGACTATCTGAAGGAACTCAAGAACCGCGGCATCTCGGTGCTGCTGGTCGAGCAGAAACTCGCGATCGCGCTCGAGATCTCGCAGCGGGTCTACGTGATGGGACATGGCCGTATCGTGTTCGAGGGCACGCCCGCGGGGCTGAAAGCCGATCCCGCGATCCGCAAGGAATGGCTCGAGGTCTGAGCCTGATCCGGTGCCATGAATGTGCGTTCGCAGGGCGAGCAATCGTCCATCCGGAAAAAGCGAACGATCGTGCTATTTGTTATAGTCGCAGTCGCGTGGCGCAAAGCTGCCGCGCGTCGGTCGCCTGAAGCCGGCCGCCGATCGAACGCGGCGCAATGACCCGCCGCCCGTCGTCGCCGGCGGGGTCGCAAAACCATCCTTCGAGGAAGCCCCATGACAGCAACAACCCAGGTGAAGGACGGCATCGCCGTCATCACGGTGGACAACCCCCCGGTCAACAGCATGAGCCACGCTGCGCGCAAGGGCATCGTCGCGGGCATGGAGCAGGCGCTCGCCGACGCTTCGGTCAAGGCGATCGTGCTGACCGGCAACGGCAAGTCGTTCTGCGCGGGTGCGGAGATCAAGGAGTTCGGCACGCCGACGGCGTTCGCCGAGCCGTCGTTGATGACGGTCATCGACATCATCGAGAACTCGCCGAAGCCGGTCGTCGCGGCCATCAACGGCACGGTGATGGGCGGCGGCCTGGAACTCGCGCTCGGCTGTCACTACCGCGTGACGGTGCCCGGTGTCCAGGTCGCGTTACCCGAAGTCAAGCTCGGCCTTCTGCCCGGCGCCGGCGGCACGCAGCGGCTGCCGCGGGCGGTGGGTGTCGAACTCGCGCTCAACATGATCGTCAGCGGCACGCCGATGCCGTCGGAGAAGCTTGCGAAGACGAAGCTGTTCGACAAGATGGTCGATGGGAACGTGGTTGAAAGCGCGATCGAGTTCGCGAAGTCGATCGCGGCGACGAAGCCGTTGCCGAAGGTCCGCGACATCAGGATCGATTTCCCGCTGCACGAAGCCTTCTTCGCGTTCGCGCGCAACACGGTCAACGCCGTCGCGAAGAACTATCCGGCGCCGAAGAAGTGCGTCGACGCGGTCGAGGCCGCCGTCACCAAACGCTTCGACGACGGCCTCGTCTATGAGCGCGCCTGCTTCGTCGAGCTGGTCCAGACGCCCGAGTCCAAGGCGCTGCGCCACGCGTTCTTCGGCGAGCGCGCCGCGTCCAAGATCGGCGACGTGCCGGACGACACGCCGCTGCGCACGATCAGGAGCGCGGCCGTGATCGGTGCCGGCACGATGGGCGGCGGCATCGCGATGAACTTCGCCAACGCCGGCATCCCGGTCAAGGTGCTGGAGCTCAAGCAGGAGGCGCTCGACAAGGGTCTCGCCACGGTTCGCAAGAACTACGAGAACACGATGAAGAAGGGCAAGCTGACGCAGGAAAAATTCGATCAGCGCGTCGCTTTGATCACGGGGACGACCAGCTACGAGGACATCGCCGACGCCGACATCGTCGTCGAGGCCGTGTTCGAGGAGATGGGCGTCAAGGAAGCCGTGTTCAGAAAGCTCGACGAGGTCATGAAGCCGGGTGCGATCCTCGCGTCGAACACGTCGACGCTCGACGTCGACCAGATCGCCGACTTCACGAAGCGGCCGCAGGACGTCGTCGGCACGCACTTCTTCAGCCCGGCCAACGTCATGAAGCTGCTGGAGATCGTCCGCGGCGCCAAGACCGGCAAGGACGTGCTGGCCACCACGATGGCGCTGTCGAAGAAGCTCAAGAAGACCGGCGTGGTGTCGGGCGTGTGCGACGGCTTCATCGGCAACCGGATGATCGAGCAGTACTCGCGTCAGGCCGGCTTCCTGCTCGAGGAAGGCGCGTTGCCCGAGCAGGTCGACAAGGCGGTCGAGAAGTTCGGCTTCGCGATGGGTCCGTTCCGCATGGGCGACCTGGCCGGCAACGACATCGGCTACGCGATCCGCAAGCGCCGCTACGTCGAGAAGCCGGACATGGTCTATTCCAAGACCGCCGACCTGCTGGTCGAGATGGGCCGTCACGGGCAGAAGACGCAGGCCGGCTGGTACGACTACAAGCCGGGCAACCGCGCGGCGATTCCCAACGCCCAGGTCAACGAGATGATCGTCGAGGAGTCGAAGCGTCTCGGGATCACGCGGCGCAAGATCAGCGACCAGGAGATCGTCGAGCGCCTCGTCTTCGCGCTGGTGAACGAAGGTGCGCAGATCCTCGACGACAAGATCGCGCAGCGCGCGTCGGACATCGACATGGTGTACCTGACCGGCTATGGTTTCCCGATCTATCGCGGCGGCCCGATGTGCTACGCCGACACCGTCGGCCTGGCCAAGGTCGTGATGAGGATGGGGCAGTACGCGAAGGGTCCGAATGCGGATCGCCAGGGCGATGCATGGGTGCCGGCGCCGTTGCTGGCGAAGCTGGCGGCTGAGGGAAAGACGTTCAGCTAGACAGCTGTCACCCCGGCGAAGGCCGGGGCTGAGGGTGATCGCGCCACCACACAAGCCAAGATCGTTCAAATACACAAAGACGTGACGCACAGCGTCGCGGCCGCCGAATTACTCCGAAGGAGTTCCTCCCATGACCGAAGCCGTCATCGTTTCCACCGCCCGCACCGCCCTCGCCAAGTCCTGGAAGGGCGCCTTCAACATGACGCACGGCGCGTCGATGGGCGGCCATGCCGTCAAGCACGCGATCGAGCGCGCGAAGATCGATCCGGCCGAGGTCGACGATGTCGTGATCGGCTGTGCCAATCCCGAAGGCGCGACCGGCGCCAACATCGCGCGTCAGATCGCGCTGTCGGCCGGCTGCCCGGTGACGACGTCCGGCATGACCATCAACCGCTTCTGCTCGTCGGGGCTGCAGACCATCGCGACCGCCGCGCAGCGCGTGATCGCCGGCGAAGGTGACATCTATGTCGCCGGCGGCGTCGAGTCGATCTCCTGCGTGCAGAGCGAAATGAACCTGCACATGATGCGCGACCCCCACCTGCTCGCGACGAAGCCCGAGATCTACTGGAACATGCTGCAGACCGCCGAGCAGGTCGCGAAGCGTTACAACATCCCGCGCGAAGTGCAGGACGAGTACGGCGTCGAGAGCCAGCGTCGTGCGGCCGCGTCGCGCGAACTCGGCCGGTTCGACGCCGAGATCGTGCCGATGACGACCGTCATGGGCGTCGCCGACAAGACCACCGGCATGCTCGGCACGAAGGAAGTGACGATCAGCCAGGACGAAGGCATCCGCGCGGACACGACCTACGAAGGCGTGGCCAAGATCAAGCCGGCCATGCCGGGTGGCGTCATCTCGGCCGGCAACGCGAGCCAGTTCTCGGACGGCGGTTCGGCGGTGGTGGTGATGAATGCCAAGGTCGCCGAACAGAAGGGCCTGGCGCCGCTCGGCATCTTTCGCGGCTTCGCGGTCGCGGGTTGCGAGCCCGACGAGATGGGCATCGGCCCGGTCTTCGCGATCCCCAAGCTACTCAAGAAGATGAACATGAAGGTCGAGGACATCGGCCTCTGGGAACTCAACGAAGCCTTCGCGGTGCAGGTGATCTATTGCCGCGACAAGCTCGGCATCCCCAACGATCGCCTCAACGTCGACGGCGGTGCCATCGCGGTCGGGCATCCGTACGGCGTCACCGGTGCACGGCTGGTCGGCCACGCGCTGATCGAAGGCAAGCGCCGCGGCGAGAAGTTCGTCGTCGTGACGATGTGCATCGGCGGCGGGATGGGGGCGGCGGGGTTGTTCGAAGTCGTCTGAAGGAGCGTCGCATGAAGGGCCGTCAACGTCTCCTGGCATCGGGCTTCGTGCTGACGGCGCTGCTGGCGGCCTCGCTCGCCCAGGCGCAACGGGCGCACGCCGACCGGGCGCTCGCCCTGCTCGACAGCGCGAAGTGCGAAGAGGCGGTGGAAGCCGTCAACGACGGCATGCGCGCCAACGAGCCCGAAGCGCACTTCATCGCCGGCCAGATGTTCCAGAACGGGACCTGCCTCGTCGCGAACGTCCCGCGTGCGTTGCGCATCTACGAGCGTGGCGCGCTGCTCGGCGACCGGAACTCCGCGAGGCTGCTCGCGGTGCTCCATGCACGGGGCGACAGCGTGCCGCCGAGCTATCCGGAAGCCGCGCGCTGGTATGCCGTGATGCGTCGCGAAAAGACCGGCATCCCGGCGCCGCCGGTGGATGCGTTCGCCGCGCCCGAGGTCGCCGTGGCGACCTACATCGACGCCGTCCACGACCTGGCGTTGCAACAGCTCGTCTATCCGCGCGATGCGATCGCAAAGGGCGTCACCGGCACCGTCCGCGTCAGCTTCGATCCCCGTATCGGCAGCGTCCGATTGCTGGCCAGCACCGACAACGTCGGGCCGAACCGCCACGACTTCGAGCGCGCGCTGTTCGTGGGCTACGCCGACGCCATCCGCTTGCTGCCGCGCCCGTCGATGTCGCCGCACGTCGACAACGCCAGCGAACGCGAAGTCGTGTTCGATCGCAAGACCTCGCGTCCGGATCTGCCGACCGGGTTGCAGATGCTGGCGCGTTGATGCGCTGCCGTCGCTCATCGGCGCGATTCGCGCTTTCGTTCGTTCACCGTGCTCGGTCGGCTGTCTGTCATCGCGGCGAAGGCCGGGACCCGAGTTGCCTGTCTGCTGCCGCTGCACGGACTTCCTGCTGACGCTGTTCACGTTGTGATGCCACTCTGATGACTTCGAAAATCCTCTCCCGCCGCGACATCGCCTTCCTGCTCTACGAATGGCTGGACGTCGAGTCGCTGACGTCGCGCGAACGCTATGCCGATCACTCGCGCGAGACGTTCGATGCCGCGATGCTGACCTGCGAGGAGATCGCGACCGATCTCTTCGAGCCGCACAACAAGAAGAGCGACGCCAACGAGCCGACTTTCGACGGCGAGCGCGTGACGATGATCCCGGAGATCGGCAAGGCGCTCGCGGCGTTCAACGCGGCGGGGCTGATGGCCGCGGGTCGCGACTACGAGCTGGGCGGCATGCAGTTGCCGGCGGTCGTCGAGAAGGCGGGCTTCGCGTGGTTCAAGGCCGCCAACGTCGGGACGTCCTCGTATCCGTTCCTGACCATCGGCAACTCCAACCTGCTGCTCGCGCACGGATCCGAGGAGCAGATCGAGCGCTATGTGAAGCCGATGATGACCGGTCGGTTCTACGGGACGATGTGCCTCTCGGAGACCCAGGCGGGCTCGTCGTTGTCGGACGTGCGGACCCGCGCGGTGCCGGGGGACGACGGGTCGTATCGCCTGTTCGGCCACAAGATGTGGATCTCGGCCGGCGAGCACGACCTGTCGGAGAACATCGTCCACCTTGTGCTGGCCAAGATCCCCGAGGCCGACGGCACCCTGCCGCACGGCGTCAAGGGCATCTCGCTGTTCATCGTGCCGAAGTTCCTGGTCAACGACGACGAGACGAGCGGCGTACGCAACGACATCGTGCTGGCCGGGTTGAACCACAAGATGGGCTACCGCGGCACGACCAACTGCCTGCTCAATTTCGGTGAAGGCAAGTTCAGGCCGGGCGGTGAAGCGGGCGCGATCGGTTATCTCGTCGGCGAGCCCGGTCGTGGTCTCGCGCAGATGTTCCACATGATGAACGAGGCGCGCATCGGCGTCGGCCTCGGCGCCACGGCGCTCGGCTACACCGGCTACCTGCACGCGCTCGACTACGCCCGTAACCGGCCGCAGGGACGACCGCCTCTCGGCAAGGACGCGTCGCAGCCGCAGGTGCCCATCGTCGCGCATGCCGACGTGCGTCGCATGCTGCTCGCGCAGAAGTCGTACGTCGAGGGTGCGCTCGCACTCAACCTCTACTGCGCGAAGCTGGTCGACGACGAGCGCACCGGCGAAACCGATGCGATGAAGCACGAGGCGCATCTGCTGCTCGACATCCTCACGCCGATCGCGAAGAGCTGGCCGTCGCAGTGGTGCCTCGAAGCCAACAACCTCGCGATCCAGGTGCACGGCGGCTACGGCTACACGCGCGACTACAACGTGGAACAGTTCTATCGCGACAACCGCCTGAACCCGATCCACGAAGGCACGCACGGCATCCAGGGCCTGGACCTGCTGGGCCGCAAGGTCGTCATGCAGGGTGGGGCGGCTCTGCGCGCGTTGAGCGGTCGCCTGCGCGACACGATCGCGCGCAGCAAGGCAATTCACGATCCCGGTTCGCAGAAGCTGGCGGCCGAACTCGACACGATCTGGTGGCGGCTCGAAGAGGTCACCGCCATCGTCCACGCCGTCGGGGATTCCAATCGCACCCTGGCCAACGCGAGCGTCTATCTCGAAGCCTTCGGCCACTGCGTCATCGCGTGGATGTGGCTCGAACAGGCGCTCGTCGCGGGCCGCAGCATCCGCGGCGGCGAGGACGACGCGGCCGACGCGTTCTATCTCGGCAAGCTCGCGGCCACGCGCTACTTCTTCGCCTACGAATTGCCGAAGGTCGGACCGATGCTCGACCTGCTGGCTTCGCTCGATACCACGACGCTGACCATGCAGGACGCGTGGTTCTGAGCGGCCTCTTTTCACCGGAACAAACATGCTGAAGCACATCGTGATGTGGAAACTCACCGATCCCGCCGACATCGAGGTCTTCGCGAAGGCGTTGCGCAGTTGCGCGGACCTGGTCCCCGGCATGCGCGGCTTCGAGGTCGGCACCCGCAGCGAAGGTCTCGAAGCGGACCACGACGTCGTCCTCGTGGCGGCCTTCGACGACGAGGCGGCGTTGCAGGCCTACCTCGACGATCCGCATCATCGCCACGTCGCGGTGCAGCTCGGCGCCATGCGCGAGTCGCGCGCGGTGCTCGACTACGTCGTCTGACGGAGTCGCGGCCCTCGTGCCGCTTTGGTTACGAACCATAACAATCAGGAGACTTCATGAGCATCAAGAAGCTGTTCGACCTCAGCGGCCGCACGGCCCTCGTCACCGGTGGATCGCGCGGCCTCGGGCTGCAGATCGCCGAAGCGCTCGGCGAGCAGGGCGCGAAGCTGGTGCTGTCGTCGCGGAAGCAGTCGGACCTCGACGAGGCGGTCGAGCATCTGAAGACGATGGGCATCGAAGCCCACGCGGTCGCGGCCGACCTCGGCACGGCCGACGGCGCGCAGCCGCTGGTCGCGGCCGCGATGAAGCATCTCGGCCACATCGACATCCTCGTCAACAACGCCGGTGCGAGCTGGGGTGCGCCGGCCGAGGATCATCCGCTCGAGGCCTGGGAAAAGGTCATGAACCTGAACGTGCGCGGCATCTTCCTGACCAGCCAGGCGGTGGGCAAGGCCAGCATGATCCCGCGCAGATCGGGCCGCATCATCAGCGTGGCGTCGATCGCTGGCTTCAAGGGCAACGCGCCGGGCACGATGCAGACCATCGCGTACAACACGAGCAAGGGTGCGGTGGTCAACTTCACCCGCGCGCTCGCCGGCGAATGGGGTCCGTACAACATCAACGTCAACGCGATCGCGCCGGGCTTCTTCCCGTCGAAGATGACGAAGGGCATCCTCGCGACGCTCGGTGAGGAGAAGCTCGCGCAACATGCGCCGCTCGGCCGCATCGGCGGCGACGAGGACCTGAAAGGCGTCGCGCTGCTGTTCGCGAGCGACGCGGGGCGGCACATCACGGGGCAGATCCTCGCGGTGGATGGAGGCGTGCTGGCGGTCTGAGTCGATTTGACGGCTGGTTTGACTGTAGATTCGGCGCCGCGTGGTTTCTCGGCTGCACGGGTGCCGCGACACCTTCGTATTCGTCGTTGCCGCGTAGGCGGGAACACAGCGGCGTATGCGGTGCCGCTGGGCGAGGACCGAGTAACGACACGGGGTTCTCGCATGCGCGGGAACGCCGGATAGGCGATAGGCCGCCAAGGCAAGGCAGGTGGCGGGATCGCCCGCAGGCGTCGAGCGAAGCACTGCTGCTCAGCAGGCCGCCATCGCCTCGCAGAGTTCCCCGAATAACCCGGCGACCCGCGCATCGCCGATCTGAAGCAACTGATCGCCGACATAGATTTCGGTCACGCTCCACCCCGGTACCTCGGCGGGACGCACGTTGCCCAGCAACCAGCAACCATGGTGCTCGGCGATGACATCGCGCGCCGCCATCACCGCTTCGGCCGGCGCTTCGAAGTAGAGATGGAGCATGTTGGTGTGCGGAATCGGCGGGTCGACTCTGAGGGCTTTCAGCGATTCGAGACTCGTCGCGAAGGCTAGCGTCCGCTCGTACAGCGCCGGCATCATCGCGATGCGGTCGTCGAAGCGCATCGCGGCCGCGGCGACCATGGGGGCCGCCTGAAACAGCGTGCCGCCCATCCGTCGTCGCCAGAGACGGACTTCGGCGATGAAGTCCTCGCTGCCCGCCAGCATCGCCCCGGCGAACGAGCCGATGCCCTTGTACAACGACACGTAGACCGATTCGAAGCCGTCGCAGATCGCCGCATGCGGTCGGTCGTAGAAGGCCGCGCTTTCCCACAGGCGCGCGCCGTCCATGTGCAGCGGGATGCCGCGTGCGCGCGCGGCCGACTTGAGCGCTTCGAGTTCTTCCCACGAGGGCAGTTTGCCGCCGGCTTCGCGGATCGGCAGCTCCACGATCACGCAGGCGAGCCGCTGCGCGCTGCCGGCGAGATCGGCGGCGGTCATCGGTCGCAGCCGGTCGCCGATCGGTACGGCGTGCAGCTTCATCAACGCCGAGAAGGCCTCTTCCTCGTAGCGGGCGAGGTGCGACGTCGGGTGGATGCCGAAGCGATCGAGGCCGGCTCGCTCCGTCCAGACGCGTATCGCGGCGAGCTGCGCCATGACGCCGCTCGGGACGAACGTCGCGGCGGCCTTGCCGAGCATCGCGGCGATCTTTCGTTCGAAGTCCTGGATCAGCGGGCCATCGCCGTAGCGGTCGTGCTCGATGCCACCGGCTTCGCACCAGTCGGCCAGGCGACGAAAGTCTTCGGCCGGCGTGAACGTCCTGAAGCCGGGAAGCACGACCGTGCAGCGCTCGCGGAGCGCCTGGCTTTGCTGCGGGGTGTTGGGCATGGCCGCTCGAACGGGTTGCGTGGACGAAACGCAGGATAAGCGAGCGCGCCGCCGGTCCGGCCGGTCCGGACTTCGAGTAAGGTCGCGTCATGCTCTTCGCGCATGCCGTCGGCGACACCCGCTGGACCTTCACCGACCTGAAGGACGTCCTGGCCAAGGCGTCGCCGCTGCGCTCGGGCGACGTGCTCGCCGGGGTCGCCGCGACTTCGTCGCAGCAACGCGTCGCCGCGAGGATGTGCCTCGCCGAACTGCCGCTGTCGACGTT
>CAZZWS010000023.1:0-27477 GCA_964657795.1 Beijerinckiaceae bacterium | reverse complement strand
ACTGCACCATCACGCGGCCGTACTTGTCGGTGAACAGTTCCTCGCCGGCCGGGCCGACGACGACGGCGGTCTGGGGGCCCTGGACGAAGGGTCGCGGCGTGATGCGCGGCGGACGGAACTGCTGCATCGAGGGGATGGCAACGAATGCGCAGCTGAAACCACCGGGCGCCCCGTTGGACTCGTAGCCGTCGACTGCGGCCTGGATCATCGCGGCGGTCACCAAATACCTGGCGTTCTGGTCGGCGCGCGGATGCCTCGTCATCTCGAGCAGCTTGCCGACCTCGATGCCGCGCGCATTGGACGACCCGCGCAGCAATTCATAAGGCGTCTGCAACTCGTCCATGCGATCGTCGGCCCACTGCGTGCCATCGGCGGCCTGGACGTAGTCGCCGTGGAAGTCGAAGACCTCGGCATCCGACTGTGGGTGGTCGCGCTCCTTTTGCGCCTTGACGCCGAGGCTGGTCGATGGCCGCTCGAAGTCATAGCTGGTCAGCGCCAACTTGCCGCTGCGCACTTCGCGCGAGAAGCTCCAGTCCGAAATGCATTCGGTGTCCGGAGCCGTGTTGGCGCCGGTCTCGATGTAAGGCAGCGTCTCGTAGGTCGGCGCCGCGTCATGGGCGCTTGCGGAATCCACGAGGATCAGCTTGTGATCTCCGTCACCGTGCTCGAAGTACCAGTAGATGCCCTCGTGCTCGAGCAGCCGCGCGACGAAGTTGAAGTCCGATTCGCGGTACTGGACGCAATAGACCCACTTTCGATAACTGCGAAAGAGCTTGAAGTCGAAGCTGGCGACGCCGCAATCCTCGAACACCTTCTTGACGATGTCGGGAACGCTCGCGTCCTGGAAGATGCGGCAATCCGTCGTCCTGGTCAGGAACCAAAGCCACGGGTGGACCGTGGCCTGATAGGAAAAGTATTTGCCGCGATGAGGACCGATGCCGAAGTGGGTGACGTAGCCGTTGATGAAACGCTGCGCGCCGTCGCGCAACTGCATTTCCACGGTCACCGGCTTGCCGAGCAGATCGTCCGGCTGCAGATCGGACTTCTCGCTCAGCAGGTTGAGACGCACCTCGCCCAATGCGCTCAGTCCGGCCGACGCGGTCATCGACTCGAACAGGAGAACGCTCGGGGGCAGCGGCGAAGAGAGGACGATCGAGGGCGACATGCGACGCTTCGAGGGGGGACACGATGCATGTTGCCGTTTCGCCGCTAGAGATAAAGCGACGAAAGTCACCAGGCCGGCGAAGAGCGCCGGATCGACGGCGGTCGATGCGGCCCTCCGTTCGGGGCGGCGCCGGCGACGGCGACGCGCGTCGGAGGATGCAGAGGCGAAGTGCGGCGGCGCAGCAGAGCGGCGGACGCTCCGGACGGTCCACACACCGCGGGCGATTCCGGCTGCTAGACTCGCTTCGAACCCTCGATCGTCCTGCGAGCTGCGCCTTGGCATCCCTGCCACCTTCGTTTCCCCTGGGTACCGATCCGTTTCGCGTGTCGCATCCGAACGCACCGGCGGCCGGCTGCGGCCCGGGGAACGCGCGCCTGTCCGGACCGCTGTGCGGCGCGACCGGCCTTCCGGTGCAGTCGCACGCCGATGCCCCGGCGCATCACGTCGCCTGGTACGAATCGATCCTCGGCGAATACCCCGGGCGCGCGATGGCGGTCTATTCGGCGATCACCGGCGCGCATCGTTATCTGGCACGCGCGCTGATCGATGCGACCGGCATGGAGCTCCACGCGGTGCTGGCGGGCATCCTGCCGTCGCTGCTGATCATGGTCGCGGTGCTGGCGCTGTCGACGACGATCGGCGCGGCGGCGGGTGCAGCGCTCGGCGCGCTCGCCTTCGGCATCGGTGCCGCACCTGGAGCAGTCGCTGGCGCGGGGGTCGGACTCGAGGTCGGCACCGCCTTGCTCGAATGGCTCGGCCTCGCATTCCTGGTCGTCTACATGGGCAAGAGCCTGCTGGCGGGCACCAGGGTCGCCGCCACGGCCGTCGCGCGCGCGTGGCACAGCGTCGACCAGCCGCCGCACCTGCGCGAACTCAGCGTGCTCACGGCTTCACACGAACTGGCAACGGCCGTCGCGCTGGTCTTTCGCGGCGTGCTGCAGGGCGTCGTGGCGTTCCTGTTGGCGAAGGGCGTCGCGGCGGCGAGCAGCCGCGTGCCGGAGCTCGTGGCCAACCTGCGCAAGAGTCGGCTGGGCGGGTCGTTCGCGGGATGGGTCGAGCACAACTGGGGTGCGCTTGTCGCGAATCCACGACTGCGCGATCGCTGGACATCTAAGACAGCCCAAGCGACCGCCGAAACGACCACGCCGAGTCAGGCTGCGCAGGCGGCCGAACCGCAGGTGATCGCAAGAACGTCGATCAATCCAACGCAATTTAAGACTAAGCCCAACGAGGCTACCTTCTGGTCGGGGCTGGGACCCGGCGGAGCCAACAAAGCCGCCGATGTAGCCGGAGTCAGAGGCGGTACGACGCTTGAGCAGATAATTGAGGCCCGGAAGATCGATATGCCCATCTGGGACGCCTCAGATCCGGCGTCGGTCCAAGCCTGGCAGGATGCGTCTCGCGCGTTTTCGAACGGGGCGAGCGGTGATGTGACGGCAGTACTCGGCGACAATCTGCGTCCGGGCAATATTTGGGAGTCCGTCGAACTTCCTGTGTTGAAGGGCAATCCCAACGTAACCAGTATCTCGTCGTTTAGTCCGATTACCGGCGCCACAACCCGGATCTGGCCCTAATATGGACGATCTTAACGAAGCTATCGCACGTTATATCGGGTGGGGTATCTCGGCATTCCCGAAGGAGGACGCCGCCCGCGTAGTCGAGCGCTTCGGTATGGTGCTGGCGCCGGCTCTTGTCGAGCGGGTTCGCGCATTATTGGATGAACTGCGCGCGATCCAACCTGACTGGACGCGCCATACGCTCGTCACTGCGTCACGATCGGCGGCGATGCGAATGAAGAATGGCCACCCGGAACTCGACGACCCCGCGGTCGCCGCGTTCGAATGGATCTATAGCTGGTGGTGGAAGTGACATTTGGCGACAAAGGACGCGTCGAAGCTCTCTTGAAAGACTGGACCACTTTCTCGCGTTGTTCGGTCAGATGACGAATCCGCAGCGCGGTTCGACGGAACGTGACGAGCTCGTGCCCGATCAAGAGACAGCGCAGCAGGCGGCGCTCCTCGAGCAGATGCTCCACGCGAAAACCGTTCTTGAGGACGGAAGGCGTAATCTTCGTGCGATCTACACAACCCAGGCGGGAAAGTTATTCCACTCGGAACTCTGGTCGCTCGGAGGCGACATGCCTCATCTTGACTTCGACATGACTCATCTGGAAGGGGCCGCCGAGTTAAGCAAGCTTCGCGAGGAAATCTCACTCGACGCATTGCTGATGACGCGTGACCAGAACGACGCTGGACGCTTGGCGGCGCTCACGCACATGGAGCCGTGACGACTGACTTCCAGGAAGCTGCGTAGAGGACGATGGGCGCGGCCACCGGCGCCTTCGGTGAACTTGAATCGTGATCCGGCATTGGCGATCGTCATGCAAGACTCCGTATCGCTCTGCAAGCCGCGCACGACGGGCTTTCACTCGCCATTTCACGTTTCGAGACCATTGCCGTGTTTTCGAACGGACCCTCGTTCCTTAAACGGTGCACGGTGTGCGGATCACTGTGGCACGAAACCTTGCAATCGGTGACATTGGTCACGTAGGCAGAAGCGATCCGACTTTACGGCTCGGGAAAAGTCTCGCAGGCGCTATGAATCTAGTCGGAGGTAGAGCGTTGGGGGGCGAATCAGGCGTACCTCGAACTCGAATACATGGCGAGCAAGGGATACGTGCCAAGCGCCGATCAAGCGCTTGATCAAAGAGCCATGAACATGCTTATCGACATCGCTCCTGAGTTTACGCTCAGGATAGATCCCTCATTCGTGGAGCACGTAGCGTTCTACTCGCCGGAAAAGTTCGGCGACGTCGAACTCATTTTGACTGGACCATTATTCTCACTTCGTATCAAGCGGGATCGCGGGCAGGTTTTCTTCGATGCCGGGACTGGAGAAGACGCCGGGTTCGAGCTCGAATACGTTCTCGAATTTGTCGACGCGGCGTTGACGCAGGATGTCTTCGGCGCGCCACCCCGGCCCGCGGAACTGGCGCGCGGCCTGGCGAGGTACCTTCCAGCATTGGAGAGCCTGTTCTGCGACCCGAAAGCGCGCGAGCTGCTTGCATCGTTTTGCAAGGCAAAGTCGGCGGCGTCGATTGCATCGATCTTTGCGCGCCGGTAGCGACGCGGCTCAATTTTCTATCCCTCGGAGCGCGGGAGGTTGACTCCTCGCCAACCCTGAAAGCATCGATATGTTCACCTGGCTTTCCAAGCAGGGAGTCGAGAGCGACGAGGGCTTTGCCTTTCAATTTGTCGATCGGTTTTCAGCCGAGTATAGAGAACCGGGTAGGAAATTGATGGTCGAGGTGCAAGATGCTTTCGTTGACGGTAAACCGGCGGTGCAGGCGTCTTGCAACTGCTGTGCGACCTGGCACGGCGAACACGCGGTCATTTCTAGAGATGATCAGGATCGGATCATCGATAATATTCGGGGGGCGTGCGAGTTCCAGGGATTGCGGTTTGCGGTGAGTGATTGACTTGGGCTGATACGAGATGCATCTATTTTCTGAGCGCAGATTGGTCCGGCGCCGTGGCGGCCGAGTCGCCAATCGCAATGAATTGACCATGACAATACGGGGCACGGATCGGTGCTCGTCGACGAGGCGGCAATGGAGAATGGCAGCTTGGAGCGTGTCGGGCCATGAACCGCGACGCCTTCATGTCCGCGGTGCGGGCGAGCGGCGTCCGGTCCGATGCTTTCGACATCGACGGTAGTAGCAACCGCAATGAGTGTTATGTACTGGCCCCTGTCCACGACGCGTGGGTCGTCTTCTATGCGGAACGGGGTGTCGAGAGGGACCGCCGCCGCTTCGATCTCGAAGAAGAGGCGCTCGATGATCTGCTCGCTACCTTGCTGGCCGATCCGTCGACGAGACGCTGAAGGCAATATGCCTTCTGTTAACGCACACTTCGTAAGCAAGCCCTCTCGAGAAGCGCCCCTACTTGGATCGACTGACCTTATTCGAGAAGGCGCTTCGCGAGACGCAGTCGCTTCGCGATCAGTTTCCGGGCATGCCCACCATCGCGTCGATCGTTCGCCAACTCGACTATCTGATCGCTCTCGATAGCGGGCAGTCGACCGATCGTTCGCGCCTCGAGGACGTCGTTCTCGGCGTGCAGGCCGCGAGGGAAATCGAAGCCCTCGACGAACGCTGTGCCGAAACGCTGCACGAGGTCGGCGCTCGGGTGCGAGCCATGATGTGATGTCCACTGCCACGCCACCATCGCTTCCCGCAATGCGATGAACGACTCCGTGCACACCGAACAGCGAGTGCTACCGGATGACCCCGTACTGGTCGCGGCAGCACAGGCTGCGCCGGGCCAATGGGTCTACGACATCGATCGCCCCTACTCACCCGATCAGCCCGTGCCGCCCGAAGCGATCCGGGGTAGCTGGCAAGTCGACGGCTCCGGCCGCCTGACCGGGCAATACGCGCGCAATGCCCGCTACCGCACGATCGAACGGTCGAGCAGGGTTCTCGAGCCGTACGTGCACGCTGCCGCGAAGACCCATCGCGACCAGTGGATCGTCGAGACCGATCAACGCGGCGAAGCGTTGTTTCCGGAGGTCCCTCCGCACCTCGTCCGCGGTTGGTGGTCTGTCGATCGAGAGGGCCGGGTCTCCGACCAGTTCCGTCCGAACTCGCAGTGGACCGCCGACGCACCGACCGGTCATGAGCCCGCGCCATGAACGGCAACTGCGCTGGAGCGATCTCCAAGGACGCGACGGTCGGGATGTCCACGGCCCCGTCCCCGTGGCATTGAGGACTTCGTGGATCAAGTCATCTTCCAGGCCTTCGGCGTCGAGATCATTCGACGCGGCGGTGGCCATTCATTGCCTACGACGCCGGCGCGATCGTCGTTCAGACGAAGGAACTGCCGATCAGCGAGTCCGACGCGCGACGCGCGCAGGCCAGCGTGGCCGATGCCTATCGAGTCATCCTGCGAGCCGAACAGGAAGATCAGGCGCGACGAGATCGACGAGCCCGGTCGTATCGAGCCTCGCCGGTCCGCCCACTACGCGTGACCGCGGAACGGGATTCTCTGCGACCGCCATCGAGTCGTTCGGTCTTCGGAAGTCCCGTACGAGACGATCATGGCGGAAGGGTGAACGACGGCGGTTCGAGCCGGATTCCTGAAGACCGCATCGCGTCGCTGTCGATCGTCGAAGTGACGCGGCCGACGCACATCGCCCCCGGCAAGGACCGGCCGCCGCGCTGCGGAACCACCCCTTCCGCTTCGCCCCACTTCGAGCTGATCGCGCTGTAGACGACTTAGTCGGTGTCTCCGTTCTGGAAGCGGAGATAGGCGCCGCCACCTGGCGAAAACGTAAGTGCGCCGCGGCTGATCGCATGCGGTGGCGAGTCTTCGACGCGCGCCGCCACGACGAGCTCGGCGTGACTCGGGGTGCCGAAGCGGTATTCGTAGCGTCGGCTCGCGTCCGCGACGTCGTCGACGCCGCAGACGGCGATGAACTTGCGGGCCGTCTTGCAACCGAAGATGCGCTGCTCACCGGAAGCACATTCCGTCGGAGCGGCGACGACATCGTCGACCGCCGCCATGCAAACGACGACGGTCATCGCCGTGAGACCAGCGCGGACGCTTCGCCATCTCGCCATCGACGCCGCCGACGACCCAGGACCGCGGCGGCGCGACCGTGGCGGCGTCATCGTCGTGGTCATCGAGGATCAGCGAGCGAAGAGGCCGCGCTCATCGATGTTCGTCGGTGAGGCGACATCGCTCGCAATCGAGGTAGTGTCGCCGACCGTCGATGGTTACCGTTCCCGCACCGTACCGCTGGATCATCCACGTGCCCGCGGTCCCGTCCGCGAAGCGGACCGTCCCCGTCGCGTGGCACGCGGACCAGGTCGTCTCGTGCAGAAAGGCCTGCTTGCTGACGACGCTCGCCCGCCGGACGAAGTCGCCGACGTCGCGCGCGCCCGGCCGGAAAGCGGCGCACGGACGGAGGTCGTCGGCGTCGCGCCGATCTTCGCCGAGTCCCACGTCGGTCACCGTGATCGAGACGACACGCATCCGCTTCCACGGTGCGGCGCGGTAGAACCACGCGTCCTCGTAGGGATCCACGGCGGGATCGGATGCCGGTTTGCCGGCTCCCGGAACATCGGGCACGCCCGTCGATCCGGTACGCGCGTCGGCGGCCACGGGACACGATGCGACCACCGACAGGAGCGCAGCGCACCACCAGCGATTCACCATGTGACGCTCGACCCTTCGCTCGGCTGCTTCCAGGACACGTCCGGGTGACGGAAGATCTCGGTCGCTTCACGTGAAAGTGGCGAAGCAGGCGGGGCAGCAGCTAGTCGAACGCCTGTTGCTGCTGCGCGGTGAGCCGCTCGTGGACGAACTCGTCCGACTCGTCGCCGCACATAGGAGTCGAGCGAACTGCGCGCGCTCGCGGAACCCGTCTAGTGGACGATGATGCCGTCGATCGTCGACATGACGGCATGTTCGATCGCGGACCGGATCTCCAGCTTGACGCGGAAGTTGATGACAGGCCCCGCCGCATCGACGTTCAGGTCATCGACATGCACACGTGGTAGCGGCGGCGGCGCATTCGAGACCAGCACACGCTCGCCGTTCCAGTCGCTCGCGGGAATACGGAATCCGGGCATGGGGGGTCGACTCCTGTAATCGGGTCTGGACGAACGATACGCGTCAACCATCGGAGGCAACGGCAGCCGTGGGTGCGCGGGTGGCTCTGCCGTTCACTCGAAGCCGTACGCGAACTCACCGCCATCGACCGTCAGCGTCACGCCGCGCAATGCAGCGCCCGCCTGCAGCCGTTCGAGGTACTCGAGCGAGATGCGTGGCAGAACCGTGTTGGTCAGGATCGCGTCGATCACGCGGCCGCCCGATTCGGCTTCCGTGCAACGCGACACGACGAGGTCCACCACCGCGTCGTCGTACGTGAACGGGATGCCGTGGTTGTCGGTGATGCGCCGGCCGATGCGCCCGAGCTGCAGCCGGACGATGCTGTCCATCATCTCGCGCGACAGCGGGAAGTACGGCACGACGACGAGGCGGCCGAGCAGGGCGGCGGGGAATACTTTCAGCAGCGGCGCCCGCAACGCCTTCGAGAGGCCTTCGAAGTCGGGCATCAGCTCCTCATCGCTGCACATCTTCATGATCAGGTCGCTGCCCGCGTTGCTGGTCAGCAGGATGATCGTGTTCCTGAAATCGATGCCGCGACCTTCGCCGTCTTCCATCCAGCCCTTGTCGAAGACCTGGAAGAAGATCTCGTGCACGTCGGAGTGCGCCTTCTCCACCTCGTCGAGCAGCACCACGCTGTACGGCCGGCGACGCACGGCCTCGGTCAGCACGCCGCCCTCGCCGTAGCCGACGTAGCCGGGCGGCGCACCCTTCAGCGTCGAGACGCTGTGCGCCTCCTGGAACTCGCTCATGTTGATGGTGATGACATTCTGCTCGCCGCCGTACAGCGCCTCGGCCAGCGCGAGCGCCGTCTCGGTCTTGCCGACGCCCGACGTGCCGCACAGCATGAACACGCCGATCGGCTTGTTGGGATTGTCGAGACGCGCGCGCGACGTCTGGATGCGGCGCGCGATGATGTCGAGCGCATGCTTCTGGCCGATCACGCGATGGTTGAGCGTGTCGGCCAGCTTCAGCACCGCCTCGACCTCGTTCTTCACCATGCGCCCGACCGGCACGCCGGTCCAGTCCTGCACGACGCTCGCGACCGCGTGCGCGTCGACCGTCGGCAGGATCAGCGGCGCATCGCCCTGCAGTTCGGTCAGCGTGGTCTGCAGCGTCGCGAGCTCGCCGAGGCGGGTGGCGCGCAACGCGGCGGCGGCCTCGGAGACAGCTTGCGGGTCCGGATCCGGCGCGGCGTCGGCAGCTGCGGCTGCCGTCGGCGCCGCCTCGTCCTGCTCGGGCTCGCGCAACTGCGCGCGCAACGCGAGGATCCGGTCGACGACGTCCTTCTCCTGCGCATGGCGAGCGACGAGTGCGGCATGACGCGCTTCCTCGTCGGCGATCGACTGATCGATCCGGACCGCGCGCTCGGCGCAGTCGATGCCGATCGACGACTCGCGTTCGACGATCTGACGCTCGATCTCGAGCGCCTCCAGCTTTCGTCCCGAGTCTTCGAGTTCCGCCGGCGTCGCGTGCTGGCTGACGGCGACGCGCGCGCACGCGGTATCGAGGAGGCTGACGGCCTTGTCGGGCAGCTGACGCGCCGGGATGTAGCGGTGCGACAGCATCACGGCCGCCTCGATCGCCTCGTCGAGCAGCGCGACGCGATGGAAATCCTCGAGGACGGCAGCCACGCCGCGCAGCATCAGCACGGCCTTCGCCTCGCTCGGCTCGTCGACCTGAACGACCTGGAAGCGCCGCGTCAGCGCCGGGTCCTTCTCGATATGCTTCTTGTACTCGGACCAGGTGGTCGCGGCGATGGTGCGCAGCTTGCCACGGGCCAGCGCCGGCTTCAGCAGGTTGGCGGCGTCGCCGGTCCCGGCCGCCCCGCCCGCGCCGATCAGCGTGTGCGCCTCGTCGATGAACAGGATGATCGGCTTGGCCGACGCCTGGACTTCGTCGATCACCGATCGCAGCCGGCTCTCGAATTCGCCCTTCATGCTGGCGCCGGCCTGCAACAGCCCGATGTCCAGCGCATGGACCGAGACGTCCTTGAGTTGCGGCGGCACGTCGCCCCGCGCGAGCCGCAACGCGAAGCCTTCGACCACCGCCGTCTTCCCGACGCCGGCCTCGCCGGTCAGGATCGGATTGTTCTGGCGACGCCGCATCAGGATGTCGACGATCTGCCGGATCTCCTGGTCGCGGCCGGCGATGGGATCGATCTCGCCCTGCCGCGCCCGCTCGGTCAGGTCGATCGCGTAGCGCTTCAGCGCTTCCTGCTTGCCGAGCGCGGGCGGCGCGATCTCGTCGCCCGTGCTCGCGGCATCTTGACCGGTCGCGCCAGCCTCGTCTTCCGGCGACCCGTCGAGGATCTCGGCGAACCAATCGGTGAGATCTTCGAGCTTGATGCGCTCGAACTGCTTCGAGATCGACAGCAGCGCGACGCGCAACGAGCGCGTCTTGAGCATGCCCACCACCAGATGACCGGTCCGGACGCGCGGCGCGCCGAACATCAGCGACGCGTACAGCCAGCCCTTCTCGGTCGCGTCGTCGATCCAGTCGGCGTAGCCGGTCACGGTGGTCGCCCCGCGGGGCAGTCGGTCGAGCGACGCCGTCAGGTCGCTCGCGAGTTGCGACGCGTCGATCTCTGCGTGACGGACGATGCGATGAAGGTCGGAATCGGGCAGGTTGAGGATCTGGACCAGCCAGTGCTGCAGCTCCACGCGCGCGTTGCCCCGGATCCGACAGAACGTCGTCGCGCCTTCGATGGCCTTGTAGGCCAGCGGATCGAGCTTGCTGAACAACGCCTTGGGAGAGATTTCAAGCATGGGATGAGCGGCTTCGGTCGAGGGAGGACGACAGGGGACGCAGGCGCAGATCGCCGCGGTCCTTCGGGAGATGGTGACCGCCGGCCCATCCGGTCAGGCCGAGACGGACGCTTCGGTCGAGCCGCGGCGGCGGCACTTCGCGGCGCGCGAGAACCAGCCGCACATCCCAGCGCAGATCGAGTCCGGCGTATTGATCGACCCAGTCGCGCAACTCGCGCCAAGCCGCGCCGCCGGGGATGAACGCCTCGTAGCGTTCGAGCGTCAGCGGTCCGAGCACGATGCGGAACCGGTATTGCCGGTCGGGGACCTTGAAGCCGGTGACGGCGTCGACGCCGAGGGCCACCGACGGCCGTTGCAGTCGCTCGCGACGGTTGCGCGCGAAGCCGAGCGCGCTCTGGTCCGCCGCTTCGAGCGGCAACCACTGAGCGACGTGTTCTTCGATCGCGACAGGCACGCCGAAGTACGCGTTCAGGACCTTGCGCAGGCCTTCGGGATGTCGGCTGCGCCCGCCCAGCAAGCCGGCCTGGAAGAGTTCGGCGGCCGCGAAGCGCGCGGGCTCTCGCGCCGTCGCCGGGTGGTGTCCGAAGCTCGATCCGAGCCACGCGGAATAGCGTTCGTCGGCCGGCCGGTCGAGATGCACCGTGGGCTGCGCCTGCGCCCACGCGCGATAGAAGAACGTCAGCAGGCGATGATGGAAGACGTCGATGAAGCGGGCCGTCGTCGGATCGCCGTGCGCCCGCAGCCGCTCGCGGACGTGTTCCGTGAAGTGCAGCGGCATCGGTCCCTGCGAACCGAACAGGCCGAAGAAGCGCACGCCAAGACGCGGCACCGGCGTCGCCGTCAGGTCGAGGCTGCTCAGCGCGGCCGGTGCGAAGTCGAGTTCGGCATCCTGCGAGAAGCGCAGAGGTTCCTGCGACGGTCGGGCCGCCTCGCCCCAGCGCGGCCGGCCGGCGCAGATCGATTCGATCCGGCGCAGCACGGCGAAGAAGTCGTGGGCACGCGGATCCGCGTGGAGGTCGCGAAGCAGACGCGCGAGCGCGGCCTCGCCCTGCGACTCGAAGGGCACATCGTCAGCAGCCTCGTCGAGGAGGGCGGGCGCGGTGTCGCTCATAGCGTGGGGCGTGCGCCGAGCCGCGGCGGCCAGCGCGTCACTTCGCCCCGCTGCGGCGTGATCAGGCTCATCTGCGTGAACGAGTTGATCCCCGCATGTCTGGCGAAGAAGCGCTCGAGCACGCTGGCCAGCAGATAGGCGCTGCTGCCCTGGAATGCGAGATCGTCGAGTTCGACGGTGATCGACACGCCGGTCCCGAAGGTCAAGGGCCCCGCGAACGGCAACCGCCGCACGATCGACGAAGTCGCCAGCGAGCGCACCCCGTCGATCTGCTTCGACCAGCTCCGATCGTCCGGCGGCGCATAGAGCTCGAGCGTGCGACGCAACGTGGCCGCCGCGTCCTGCGCCGTCTCGCCGATCAGCGACCGGTGATTCAATGCGAGATGGTTGACGAGACTCCAGCCGAGTTCGCCGACCGGCCGCCGCGTGACCGGGCGCGTCGGCCCGTGGAGCGCATCGACCCGCTGGACCGGTCCCGGCGAGTCGAGCCGCCAGGCCGCCGCGCTGCCCGCCAGGCCCCGCGGCAACAGCGTCGGCAAGTCGCGATTGGTCACGAGCGCCGTGACCGATAATTGACGGAGGTCCTCGCGATACGGCACCTGTCGTTGATCGACGATGGCCAGGTAGACCTCTTCGCCTACGTACGCGGAGCGTGCGCCCTCCTGCTTCTGTTTTTGCGACAGCAGCCGCGGTTCGCGACGCACCGTGTAGAACGCCGATGCGGCGTCGTCGGATGCGGACGGCGTCGCGGTGCCTGGCGACGGCGATGTGCTGGAGAGCCCGGTCTCGTAGAGCGGCAGGAAACGCTGCTGTGCGACCCGTCCCGTGCCGAAGCCGGTCACCGTCTCGATGCTGTGGACTTCGAAGTCCATCGGTCGCGTGCGATCGGGGACCACGTGGTATTCCCACTGGCCCGAACCGACCTGGATGCGGTCGAGCCGGCGCGAGAAGAGGTTGATCGCGGGCGTACAGAACAGCGACAGCGACCCGACGTCGACCAGCGCTTCGAGCGAGGGGTCCCCGCGCCGGAAGAAGAGCACGAGTTCGACCTCGTCGTGCCGCACCTGTGCCAGTCGCGGGGCGAGGTCGGCCACGTCGAAGAAGAGCAGACGGCGCGGCATGGCCGAGACCTCCTGCAACAGCCGATGGCCGGAGAACGAGCGCAGCGACTCCGGCAGCAGCGCCTCCTCGGCCGCGAAGCCGGTGCTTCGCACGCTGTCCCGCGGTCGCCATCCGTCGGCAGGCACGGCGAAGTCGCGCGTCGCGCCATCCCGGACCAGGGACCCGATGACATGCGCACCGACGATCTCGTGCAGGCGGAACGCGACATCGTCCGGCGCACTGATGCAGAAGCCGAGACGGTCCAGCGCGACCTGGTCGAAGCGCAGGCCGCCGCCAGCGCGCAGCCGGATGCGCAGACCGCCCTGCATGGCCTGCGCATCGGGCAGACGCGCCATCGGCAGTTCGCCGGCATGGCTGATGTAGCGGACGTCCACGAGCTCGACGGGCCACAGCGTCACGTCCTGGGCGGTCCGGAACTCGCAATGCGTCTCCTGCCCGCGTACGGCCTCGGCAATCAGCGCCGACCCCCGCGGTACGAGGTGTCCCTTGACGAGATTGGGATCGGTCGCGTCGACGGTCAGCCGAGCGACCATCATCGACGGCAACGGCGCCAGGAAATTCGGGTAGGTCGATTCCAGCAGGTGCGCGATCAGCCGCGGTTGTTCCGACTCGAGCTTGAGCTGGACGCGCGCGGCCAGAAAGGCGAAGCCTTCGAGCAGCCGCTCGACGTAGGGATCGGCGACCTCCATGCCCTCCATGCCGAGACGCCCCGCGATCTTGGGGAATTCGGCGGCGAACTCGGCCCCGACCTCACGGAGGTGAGTGAGTTCGTCGTTGTAGAGGCGCAGGAGGCGGGGGTCCATGATCGATGCGAAGGGTCCGGGTGGGCGTCGGCGGCCAAGTGCAGTGACGAGTCTCGCTTGACGGGATTCACCGAACCGCTAGGCCGTCCCGTCCCGCGCGCTGACGAAGGCGTCGTGACGCAATACTTCCCGACTTTTCACCAGAAGCATCTTCGGGCCCAGAGGTGCCTCGACGAAGATCTGATCGCCGATGCCGCCCGCAATCGATCCTCTCCAGTAAGCGAAGCCCGCGAGCAAGCGAAACGTCGAGACGAAGTTGATGCCATTGGTGCCGAAACCCGGCTGGTCATCGTAGTTGAGGAGATTGAAGCCGACCTCCGCATCGAGAACCGACCTGGGCTTGACCATTGAAAAGTAGCCGGTTCCCCATTCCCGAGAACCCACGCCCGCGTCTCGAAAACCCCAGCACCGATACACCACGAGACCGCCTGCCGGACTGATCAGAGACCGAGGTCGACCGGCGAAGCCCAGTCGCGACGGATTCGAAGCGGGGTGGTCCATCAAGCTGCCCTCCGGAAACTCGACAAGATCAACGGATGTTCACGTCCCGCACACTCACCTGGCCCGCCTCCAGATCCAACTGCGTCCGCAAGAGGATCTCGATCGGCAACGGCTGCGACCACAGGTGCCCCCGGATCTCGAACTCGATCACGTTGTGCGTGTCGAGCACGCTCTGGGATTCGAGTGCGCGGACTTCGAGCGTATCCGCCATCACGCGCGGCTCGAAGCGCAATATGGTCTGACGGATGGCCTCGATCAGCACCGTGATGTCGAGTTTCGAGGCGAGCTGTCCGGTCAGCGGCGGCATCCCGTAGTTGAGCACGCTCTCGCGCAACAGCGGGAAGACGGAGCCCTCCGGCACGGACAGCGATTGCACCGCATTGAACAGGGCGCTGAGATCGCGCAGCACCGCCTGGCGGAACTGCACCTTCGACATCACGCGCGCCGCGTCCGTCTCGATCTCGTGGAGCAGGAAATAGTCGCGATCGTCGACCAGACGGCGCACCGCGGACGCGTCGACGCGCAGGTCGCCGGCGACGTCGATGACGTCGACACGCTTGCTCAACAGGGCATCGACCGCCGTCGCGCGTTCGATGATTTCGGGGGTCGACCAGGGCAACCCGTAGAACTTGCGAAAGGCCGGCCAGCCGCCGGCATTCGCCAGGAAAACGCTCGACAGACCGAGTTTCAAGCCCTGGTTCCGCGAACGGTCCGCAAGGTCCTCGATGCGGCCGATGTCGCGGCCGTCGGCATCGGCGGCCCGCATCGCCAGCGTCAACGAGCGCGACGATCCCGGACGATGGCGATCCCCTCGTTGGTCATCGATCAGCCGGTCGAGCAGCGAGGGCTGCAGGCGATTGCGCGCGTCGACCGACATGATTGCGGTTCAGTGGACCGTGGTCGTCGCAACCGGGCTCGACAGCAGGATTTCGCGGACATCGAGCAGCGCCACCTCCGTGCGGTCGGTCGCCAGGAGGCGCTGACCGAGTCCCCTGAATTGTTCAGGGGCCGCCTCGATCCAGTCGGTGCGGCGCGCGAGCAGAAGAGACTCGTCGCCCTGCGCCGTCGTCTCGGCGTAGCGGACCGGAAGCAACGCCACGATCTCCGCGCCGCTCGCGAGCGTGAGACGAGCCGGCTGCCACACGAGGTCGCGGAGATCGGACGGCGCGTCGATCACGATCTTCGTCAGCGCGTTGAACGGAACCCACTGGTAACGACCGTCGACCACCGCCTCGAGGACCGGACCCAGTCGCGCGTCGGCATCGGCGATCCAGTCGAACGGCGTGCCGTTGACGGTGCCCGCGGTCGCCGGCGCCGCCTCGAAAGCATCGGCGCGCAGTCGGGCGGCAAGCGCGCCGTCGGCCCGTTGGTCCGCTTGCAGCGCTTCGATCAGCGACGCGATCCAGGGCTCCGGGCGACCGAGCACGATAGGGGTCGTGCGACCGGCGAAGACCGCTGCGCGCAGCGGCTCGCAACGCACGGCTTCGCGATACATCGCCACCATGCCGAGATTGCCGTCGTCCAGTTCGCCGCAGGTTTCGAGCTGCTTCGCCGCACGGTCCCAATGCCCGAGCACGCACAGCAACTGGAAGAGGAAGACCCGCAGGCTCGCATCGCTCGCATTCGCGCGGATGCGTTCCTGCAACGCCGACAGAGCCGCCAGCGGCTGCCCGGCCGCGAGCAGTTCGGCCGGCGCCTGCGTCATTGAGGCAGGACCTCGTCGCTGAACGTGTAAGAGCCGCCGCTGCCCCCCGTGCCCTGCTGACGCTTGTATTCGACCTCGACCTTGGTGAACGTCAACGACACCTTCTCGATCGGTCGGCCGGTCGCATCGACATCGACCGCGATGTCGACGATGCGGGCGCCCGCGAGCGTCACCGTATAGAAGTCGAGCGCGGCGCCACCGGCCTTCCGCATCCCCAGCACGGCCTCCTTGATCTCGTCGTTGGTGGCCAATGCGCTCATCAGGCCAATCGAAGACGAATCGATTCCCTTGTGGATCACGAAAGGCCGGTAGTTGCGTTTCGCGGTCGCCTGTGTCGAGCCGATGGCGGAGCCTGCAGCGACCCCCCAGCTCCACCCGAAGACTTCGATGTCGTCCTCGTGTCCCTGGGTCTTCCCTTCGCCCTTGATCTTCCCGGCACGCTTCGCCCTGATGCTGAGGAAGACGTCGACCCCTTGCCCGAGACCCCCGCCGGGACTGTTCATGCGAGTGCCCCGACGCGGCACAAGAGCGGGCGTGACGCGTCGGTCGCTCGACCGACGTGGGAGGCGCCGCTCGATCGTCCGGACACGCCCCGGCCGCATGACGATCAGACCTTCTTGTTCGTGGTCACGTCCCAACCCCCGACGATCTCGCCGCCGAGCGTGCCGTCCGGCTTCTGTTCCTTGTACTTGAACTCGATCTTGCCGAAATTGAGCGCGACCTGGTCCATCGGGATGATGTCCGAGCCCGCGGAGCCGCCGTCCTGGAACGAACTCACCAGCACCGGGCTGAGAATGATCTTGAGGAACTCCTGCTGATCCTTTCCAGCCTTGCGGCAGGTCAGGGTGGCGGTCTTGAGGTGCTCGCCCGTGCAGCACGCCGTGAACAGCTTGGCCGACGCCTTGTCGACCTTCTTGACGAAGTGGAAATCCTGCATCACGACCTTGCCGGACCCGCCGCCGCCGCCGCTGCTGAACGAACCGGAATTGGTCGCACCGAAACTGAAGGACTCCAGTTCGATCTCGCCCTTGTGCTTGTCGTCGGTGGATTCACCGTCGACGCCGTCGATCTTGAGGAAGTAATCAACTGTAGCCATGGCCTACTCCGAAGAATTGAAACGCGGTTGAACAGCGGCGACGTGTCGACGGACCTTCGTCCGAAGTGCCGCGTGGATGGATGAGACGGACTGCCTGCTAGGCGGCTTTTTGCGACGGCAGCTTGGAGACCAGCCGCAACGACACGGTCAGTCCTTCGAGCTGGTAATGCGGACGCAGGTAGATCTTCGACGAGTAGTAGCCCGGGTTGCCCGGATCTTCCTCGACGGTCACTTCGGCGGCTGCCAACGGCTTCCGCGACTTGACCTCTTCCGACGAATTGGCGGGATCGCCATCGACGTAATTCATGATCCAGTTGTTGAGCCAACGCTGCATGTCGTCGCGCTCCTTGAAGCTGCCGATCTTGTCGCGCACGATGCACTTGAGATAGTGGGCAAAACGAGACACCGCGAACAGATACGGCAGCCGCGCCGCGAGATTGGCATTGGCCGTCGCGTCAGGGTCGTCGTACTCGAAAGGCTTCTGGAGCGACTGCGCGCCGATGAACGCCGCGAAGTCCGAATTCTTCCGGTGGACCAGCGGCATGAAGCCATTCTTGGCGAGCTCGGCCTCACGGCGGTCGCTGATCGCGATCTCCGTGGGGCACTTCATCGCGACGCCGCCTTCATCGGTCGGAAAGGTATGCGTGGGCAGGCCCTCGACCGCGCCGCCGGACTCGATGCCGCGGATCCGTGAACACCACCCGTAGAGCTTGAACGAGCGATTGATGTTGACGGCCATCGCGTACGCCGAGTTGGCCCACGTGTACGCGCCGTGCTCGCCGCCACCCGTCTCCTCTTCGAAGTCGAACTCCTCGACCGGATTGGTCTTGGCGCCGTACGGCAGACGCGCGAGGAAGCGCGGCATCGCGAGCCCGACGTAGCGGGCGTCCTCCGATGCGCGCAGGGAGCGCCAGCCTGCGTAGTCGGGCGTGGTGAAGATCTTCGTCAGGTCACGCGGATTGGCCAGTTCCTGCCATGAGCTCATCTGCATCAGCGTCGGACTGCCTGCCGCGATGAACGGCGCATGCGCGGAGGCCGCGACCTTGCTCATCTCGCCCAGCAGCTCGACATCGACCGGTCCGTGATCGAAGTAGTAATCGCCGACCATGCAACCGAACGGCTCGCCGCCGAACGTGCCGTATTCGTCTTCGTAGACCTTCTTGAAGATCGGACTCTGATCCCACGCCGTGCCCTTGTAGCGCTTGAGCGTCTTGCCGAGGTCGAGCTTGGAGATGTTCAACACGCGAATCTTCAGCATCTCGTCGGATTCGGTGTTGTTGACCAGGAAATGCAGCCCGCGCCAGGCGCTTTCGAGCTGCTGGAAATCCGGCTGATGAAGGATCGCGTTGATCTGCTTGGACATTCGCCGGTCGAGCTCGGCGATCATGGCCTCGATCGACATGACGACATCGCTGCCGATCAGGTTCGTCTGCGCGAGCGCCTGCTGCGCCAGCGTCTGCACGGCCTGTTCGACGGCCGTCTGGACGTCCTCCGATTTCGGCTTGAATTTCTTCGTCAGCAGGGCGGCGAATTCGCCACCTTCGTATTCGATGCCCTGCAAGCTCGAATGCTCGCCTGAAAGTTCTTGCGCCATGATTTCTCTTGCTCCGGTGGATCAGCTGTCGACGGATTTTCGTGCGTCGGCGAGCGACTTAAGCAATGCCTCGTCCTTGATCACGCGCGCGATCAGCTCCTCGGCATCGGTCTTGCCGTCCATGTAGGTGACCAGGTTGGCGAGCTGCTTGCGGGCGTCGAGCAACTGCTTGAGCCCTTCGACCTTGCTGGCGATGGCCGCGGGCGAGAAATCGTCCATGCTCTCGAAGGTGATGTCGACCGCCACGTTGCCCTCGCCGCTCAGCGTGTTGGGCACCTGGAAGGCGACGCGCGGCTTCAACGCCTTCATCCGCGCGTCGAAGTTGTCGACATCGATCTCGAGGAATTTGCGGTCGGCCACCGGCGGCAGAGCCTCGCTGGGCTTGCCCGACAGGTCGCTCAGCACGGCCATGACGAAGGGCAACTCGATTTTCTTCTCGGCGCCGTAGAGCTCGACGTCGTATTCGATCTGGACGCGAGGCGCCCGATTGCGCGCGATGAATTTCTGGCTGCTGGTGGCCATGGCAGGCTCCGTGGGACTTTGTTAGGACCGTTCGATGCCCGCGAGCTTCTCGATCTGATCGAGCGTGTCGGGGGCGAGATCACGGATGATGTCGAGAAAATTCTTTTGCATCAAGCGTTGTGCGCGCCTAATCAACAAAGGAGCCGGATTGCTCGGGTCGTTTCTTTCCAGCCAGGAACAGACCTGCTCGAGCATGCGGACCGCATCTTCGCGGTCGTTGATCTCACCGGCCGTCTTCGCGGTTTGATGTTTTTCCGCCCCGTTGTCCGATTCGTCGGCGGGTTCTCCACCCGCCGTGGACGCCGCCTGCGTCAATGCGGCGAGGATCTTTTCGAGCGGCTCGAAATCGGGCAGCGTCGATCCGGCGAGATGGCTTTCCAGCGTCGTGACGATGGCGGCCAGGGCCTTGCGGGCATCCGACAAGGCGGCTGCCAGGCCGGGGGCGCGGCGCTCTTCGAAGGCGATCGCCTGCATGACGCCGCTCTGCGTGGGCACGGCTTCGCCGGCGAGCGGATCGGCGGCCCTGAACGCAAGTTCCACGTCGCGTACGGTCAGTGTCCCGCGGTGCGACGCGAGCACGACCGCGCGCAGATCGGCCAGGCCGTCGCGCGGCGCCGACAACGGCGCCAGCGCATTGAGCCGCGCGGTCGGATCGTCGTGATCGGTCGCATCGAGGACCGGATGCACCGTCGGCCAGTAGCGTTCGAGCAGGCCGCCGATCAGGCGTAGACCGGACACGTACGCGACCAGCCCGTCGATCCGGGCGCCGCTGCGGGCGATCCAGACCGCGATGCGGAGGTCGTGCGAGCGCACGGCGAGTTCGAGCGACTTGTCGCGCACCACCGGCCACAGCGGCTCCCGCGCCTCGTAGATGCGCCCGCCGTATTCGGTCTCCGGCTTGTATTCCCCCGCTTCCTGCAGTTCGCGGAACGCGGGGTCGTATTCGAGATCGTCACCACTCGGCGCGGTGGCGGAAATCGGATTCAGGAGCGAGTCGATTGCGGGCGATGACATCACGACGACATGGAGGTTGATCCCGGCTTGCGGACTTTAGTGACGAAGACCGGCGACGGCAGTGGTCTAAAGTCATACCCGACGATTCTCAACCCGCCTCCTCGAGACTGCGCAGCGCGTTCCGCAGGATCTTCGGCTGGACCGGTTTCGCGAGGATCAGCAGGTCGCTGCCGACCGCACGGTCGATCTCGTGACTCGACGGATCGCCGGTGATCAGGATCGCGGGCAGATCGCGCGCGCACTGGCGGCGGACGGCCTGGATCACGGCGATGCCGTCGGGACCATCGCCGAGATGCAGGTCGCACAGGATCAGATCGGGAACCGATTCGCTGACCCGCACCGCGTAGCACGCCTCGTCGTGGTCGGATGCGCAGACCGATCGATAACCCCATTCGGTGAGTAGCAGGGCGAGGCCTTGCCGGATCGCCGCGTCGTCGTCGACGATCAACGCCGTACGCTGACCGGACAGCGTCATCGGCAGCGTATCCGCGGCGGCGGTCGCATCCTCGATTCCGGACAGACTGCCACGCGGAATGCTCAGGCGGAACATGGAGCCGCGCCCCGGGCACGACACCACGACCAGTTCGTGACCCAGGAGGCGGACGAGCCGCTTGACGATCGCGAGCCCCATGCCGAGACCCCTCGCCCGCGTTCCGTTGTGACGATCGATCTGGTAGTACTCGTGGAAGATGCGGGGCATCTCGAGGTCGGTGATCCCGAGCCCCGTATCCCATACCTCGATATTGAAATGCGCCGGGGTCGTGCGCGCCACGACGACGACGCCACCCCGCACGGTGTACTTGAGCGCGTTCTGGATGAGGTTGCCGACGATGCGCTCGATCAGTTGCGGGTCGCTGGTCACGGACTTGCCGCCCGCCGAGAAGCGGAACGCGAGTCCGGCCATCTCCGCCTGCCCCGCGAAATGCATGTGCAGACGGCGGAACGTGTCCCGCAGCGGGAAGCGCTGGGACTTCGGCCTGACGGACCCGGCGTCGAGTTGAGAGACGTCCATCAGCGCATTGAACGACGAGCCCAGCCAGTCGATCGACTGGACCATGTCCGAGACGATCGGCTCGTGGGAAGTGCCGCGCAACCTTTGCTCGAGCGACGCGGCGAAGAGGCCCAGCGCATGCAGCGGCTGTCGCAGGTCGTGGCTGGCCATCGCCAGGAAGCGGCTCTTGTCACGGTCGGCCTGCTCCGCGATCTCGCGCGCCGCCGCGAGTTCGCGTTGTCGCGCTTCGGCTGCGAGCATGTCGTCGACGATGCGCCGATGGGCGCGTGCGACCACGCGTGCGACGGCGTACGAGAGGATCGCGATCGACAACGCGGGGCCGATCAGGGCCGGGACGTGCCTCGCGTCGAGCGTCGTGCTGCCCGCGTCGAGAACGGCCCATCCGATCGGCACGCACAGCGGCATCCAGACGAGGTGCGGTCGCGCGCCGAACAGCGCCGTCGCGCCCAGCACCGTCGCGGCGGCCAAGCAGGCAGCGGTCTGCCGTGCGACGGGGTGGTCGGAGCTGACCGCCCACGGATACGAAAACGCGGCGACGAGGCAGAGCACGCCGCAAGCCACGATCGCGTTCGCCCGGGCCGTCCGCGACGGGTCCTGTCGCCCGAACCTGAAGAAGACGACCACGAACGACGATTCGACCACGATGACGAACACGAGCCAGATCGTCGACGCCGGTGACGCGTCGACGCCACCGATCTCGGTGGCCACCTGGCGCAGGAGCAGCAGCGCCAGGCTTGCGAACGCCAGGGGCGACCAAGCGATCGCCGCGGCCTCGAAGAGCTGTTGGGCGCGTCGTTCGATGGCGCCGTCGGGGTCGTCGGGGCGATCGGGACCGGGTCGACGACGCGGTTCCGCGTCATCCGCCCCGATGGCCACGACCTCATCGCCGACGATGCGCAGCCGTGCTTTCCGGGATCGGCCTGGCATCCCGTCGCCGGAAGCGTTCAGCGAAACAGGCTGACCATGTGCGAGCGCGACTTGACGTCGAGCGCGAGCAGCAACGCGGAAACGTAGTTCTTCACCGTTCCGAGCGACAGGCCCATCACGTTGCTGATTTCCTGGTTGGTGCAACCCGACAGGACCAGTTCCAGGATCTCGATGTGCCGCGATCCCAACTCGGCGACGCGATCGTAGATCGACGTCGTCGGCAACTGGGGAAAGGTGGCCCGCGCCAGCCTCGACGTCTCCGTCGGCATCCCCGGCCAGAGCAGTTCGGACAAGGCTTCCTCCATCTGTGCGGTCACCGCGCCCTTGGGTACGTAGCCGCAGGCGCCAAGGGCGCGTGCCTGGCGCACGACGAACTCGTCCTGCGTCGCGCTGAAGACCGCGATGCGCGCTTCCGGATGGACCTTGATGAAGTGGCGCAGACCCTGCAGTCCCTTGCAATCGGAAAGATTCAGGTCGAGCAGCACGACATCGATTCGCTCGGCGCGCGCATAGATGTCCAGCGCGTCCGACAACGTACCCGACTCGAGCCAGGTCAGCGGCGTTCCGTCCACCTCCGCGTACCGGGTCATGACGCCGTAGCGGACCAGCTCGTGATCATCGACGAGCAGCACGGTCGGCCGTGATCGAGCGATCGCGCTCGCCCGGGAGGCAACGTGCGTTTGTGCCACTGAGTAACTCATTGCAGTCCCCTGCAGAACCGTCGACCCCCGGCCGATGCATCGTGAATGCGGTCACCGGTCGCCGGTGTCCTTGGTATCGGTGCTCTCGCCTCCCGACTTACGGGAGGGGCGCGACCGAAGATCATTACATCATCGCGTTTCACCCGCAAGAACGCGTTTCAAGGCGATTCGCGACGGTCGCTGACGTTGAGCCGTGCGAGCGGGGTACCAAGATCGGCCAGAAGGGGGCTCGCGTCAATGTCAACTTCGACGTCATCCGACGCGCCAAGCCGCTACTTCCCGATGCAGAACCGTCCGAAGATCTCGCCCAGCAGATCGTCCGCGGTGAACGCACCGGTGATGCGGTCGAGCGCGCGTTGCGCGAGCCGCAGTTCTTCCGCGAACAGGTCGAGCTGGCGGTCCCCTTCATCGGCATGACCCGCCGCGCGGTCGAGGTGGAGCACGGCTTCGCGGAGCGCCGCGAGGTGGCGCTCGCGCGCGATGAAGCCGGTCTCGTCGCCCGGCAGCCAGCCGGCGATCGCGAGCAGCGCGTGGCGCAGCAGGTCGACACCGGCGCCGGTCTTCGCCGACAGGTGGATGCGTTCGATGCCGTCCGCGCGGTCTAGCGCCGGTTCGATGCGCGGCTCGTCGCGCGTCAGGTCGATCTTGTTGACGACGACGCGGCGCGCGACGTGCGGCGGCAAGCGGCGCGCGATCGCCTCGTCGTCGGGCCGGTCGACATCCCCGAGCGATGCCGCGTCGACCAGGTGGAGGACGACGTGGGCCTGCGCGATCGCCTCCCAGGTCCGCGCGATGCCGATGCGCTCGACGGCGTGGTCGTCGTGCTCGACTCCGTCATCTCGATGCGCACCGAGATCGCGGATCCCCGCCGTGTCGACGATGTGCAACGCGATGCCTTCGAGGCGGATGACCTGCTCGATGCGGTCACGCGTCGTGCCCGCGATCGGCGTGACGATGGCCACCTCGGCCTCGGCCAGCGCGTTGAGCAGGCTCGACTTGCCGACATTGGGTCGACCGATCAGCACGACCGTCAGTCCTTCCCGCAGCAACGCGCCCTGCTTCGCGCGCGCCAGCAAGGACTCCAGCGCCTCGCTCGCGCGGTCGAGCCGGCCGCGCGCGTCGGACTGTTCGAGGAAGTCGATCTCCTCGTCGGGGAAATCGAGCGTCGCCTCGACCAGTGCACGCAGCGCGATCAGCTGGTCGACCAGCGCACGCACCGCCTGCGAGAAGCGGCCCGACAGCGATGCCTGCGCCCCGAGCACTGCGGCCTCGCTGCCGGCTTCGATCAGGTCGGCCACGGCCTCGGCCTGCGCGAGATCGAGCTTGTCGTTGAGGAACGCGCGCTCGGTGAATTCGCCCGGCTCGGCGAGGCGCATCGGCCGGCGCGACGTCGCCGCCTCCTCGTCCGCGTCGACGACCTGTCCCAAGACGCGTGTCGCGACATCGATGCAGCGCGACACGATCATCTGCAACACGAACGGGCCGCCGTGGAGTTGCAGTTCGAGGACGTCGTCGCCGGTGTACGAATGCGGGCCGACGAACAGCAGCGCGATGCCGCGGTCGATCACCGCGCCGTCGTCGGCCCGGATCGGGACCAGCGTCGCGAAGCGCGGCGCCAGCGCGTCCCGCGTGCCGCACAGTGCCGCGACGAAGGCCGCGACGATCGCCCGGCCGCTCCAGGCGCCGAACGAGATGCGGACCACGCCGATGCCGCCACGACCGGCCGGCGTGGCGATCGCGACGATCGGATCGTCACGATGCCGGCTCGTCGCGACGATCATGAATCGACCAATCGCGTCAGGCCGGCTTCGCGTTCGGCTTGCCGCCGCCGATCATCCGCGTGATCTGCCACTGCTGCGCGATCGACAACAGGTTGTTGACGACCCAGTACAGCACGAGTCCCGCCGGGAAGAAGAAGAACGTCACGCCGAAGATCAGCGGCATGATCAGCATCATCTTGGCCTGCGTCGGATCGGGCGGCGCCGGGTTGAGTTTGTACTGGATGAACATCGACGCCATCATCAGGACCGGCAGGATGTAGAACGGGTCCGGTGCGGCCAGGTCGTGGATCCAGCCTTGCCACGGCGCGCCGCGCATCTCGACCGACGCCAGCAGCGTCGAGTACAGCGCGATGAAGAACGGGATCTGGATCACGATCGGCAGACACCCGCCCATCGGATTGACCTTCTCGGCGCGATACAGCTCCATCGTCGCCTGGTTGAGCTTGGCGCGATCGTCCTTGTGCCGTGCCTGCAGCTCCTTCATCCGCGGCGCGAGATTCTTCATCCGCGCCATCGACTTGTAGCTGGCCGCCGACAACGGGAAGAACACGAGCTTGATGCCGATCGTCAGCACGATGATCGACCAGCCCCAGTTGCCGAGCACCGCATGGATGTGTTCGAGCACCCAGAACATCGGCCGCGCCAGGATCGTCGTCCAGCCGTAGTCGCGAACCAGGTCGAGGCCGGGTGCGACCTTCTCCAGCACGCGCTCGTCGGTCGGGCCGATGTAGAGCCGGGCGTTCTCGTCGTGCGTCGCGCCCGGTGCGATCGAGCCGGCGGACTCGCGCAGTCCGGCGCGAAAGAGGTTGGCGTCGAGCTTGTCGGTGTAGTAGTCGCGCGGACCCGCCGTCGGGATCCAGGCCGCGACGAAGTAGTGCTGCAGCATCGCGACCCAGCCGTCGTCGGCGCGCGCGACGTGCTTGTCCGGTCCCTTGCCCTTCTCGATGTCCGAGAAGCTGACCTTCTGGAAGCGCTCGCTGTCGCTGTAGACCGCGGGGCCGTAGTACGTGCTGTAGAAGCGCGAGCCGCCGGCGGGAGCCTTGTCGTCGCGGACCAGCTGCAGGTAGAGCTGCGGCGACACCGGCTGCTCGCCGACGTTGGTGATGGCGTTGCGGACCCCGATCTCGTAGCTGCCGCGACGGAAGGTGTACGTCTTGACCAGCTTGACGCCGCCCGAGGTCGCCTCGAACGCGACGTCCAGCGTGTCCTGACCGGGCTCCAGCGTGCGCGGTCCCGGCACGACGGTGAACGGCGTGCGGTGGTTGGGCAGCGGCGGCGCTCCGGCGGCGCCGCCGACCAGGCCGCTCTGCGCGACGTAGTAGTAGCCGGGGGTCTGGTTGAGCAGGACGAAGTTCTGCTGCGGGTCGACGCTGTCGCGGTAGGCCTTCAGTTCGACCCGATCGATCGACGCGCCGAGGCTGTTGAGGTCGATCGCGAACAGGTCGGTCGACACGGCGATCCGTTGGCCCTGCGCCGCTACCGTCGCGCTCGGCAGGTCCGACGCGGCGCTGAGCGCGGCCGGATTGTTGGACGACGGCGCCACGGCGCCGGCGGCCGGGACCGCTGCAGGCCCCGTGCTCGCGGTCGGCACGTCGTCGGTCGGCACGTGCGGCGCGCTGCCGGCGGCGGCCGGTTGAGAGGTCGTCGTCGGCGCCGGCGCGAACAGCGTCGGCTTGCCATTGGCCCGCTGCCAGTTCTCGTACAGCATGAACAGCGAGACGGAGAAGATGATCCAGAGGATGGTGCGACGCGTATCCATCGAGGCAGTCGGTGAGGGGTTCGGAAATTCGGGGTCCGGGGCGCGGTCAGCGTGCCATGCGGACCGGAGACAGCCGCACGGTCAACGACGACCCGGCGGTTCGTGAAGGCAACGATCGCCCGCCGGCGGCACGGGATCGACCCCGCCCGCATGCCACGGATGACAGCGACCGATGCGGGCCAGCGCCAGCCCGGTACCGCGCACCGACCCGTGCAGCGCGACCGCTTCCGCCGCGTAGGCCGAACAGCTCGGATGGAAGCGGCAGCGCGCGGGCAGCCACGGACTGACGACCCGTCGATAGATCGCGATCGCGGACAGCAGGGTAGCCGAAGCCGCGCGTTCGAGCGGAGCCGGTCGCCCGGGTCGCGCGGCCGCGACCTCAGCCGCCTCGTGCGTGGCGTGCGTCTTCATGGAACGGTCGTCCTGATCGCTCGCCGCGGCATCGCGGATCGTGGCGACCCGCCGCGCCGCAATCGCTCGGCGAGCGAACCCAGCATGACCGTCGGGTCGAACAACGCACGCGCCCTCCGCTTGGCCGGCTTGAGCGCGGCGACGATGTCGGCGGCAGTGGATTTCGGCAGCAGCGGACCCCGCAGCCGCACGACGAGATCGGCACTACCGAACTCCTGCGACAGCAGCGCGTGATCCTGCCGGAATGCCGCGCGCCAGCGCCGCTTGATCGTGTTGCGCGCGACCGCCGATTTCTCGTAGCGCTTCGGGATCACGAGGCCGAGACGCCAGACCGGCCGCATCGGAGCGACGTCGGCCGGCACGCGCGCCAGATGCAACGCGAAGGCCCCGCTACGGTAGAGCGGAGGGTGCCCGAGACAACGCGTGAACTCGGCCGGCGCGCACAGCGTGGCGATCGATGAACTCAGACCGCCAGCCGATGGCGGCCCTTGGCGCGGCGCGCACGGATGACGTTGCGGCCACCGCGGGTCTTCATGCGGACGAGAAAGCCGTGGGTACGCTTGCGGCGGACGACGGAAGGTTGGTAGGTACGCTTCATGGGAATGGCAGCCGCGGGGGCCGCTTCGCTAAAAACCTGAAATTACACACAAAAAGAGGGTCTTCTGTCAAATGATTCCCTCGAATGGCGCCAGCGAACGTCGTTGGCGGACCCGCGACGGAGACTGTGGATAACTTTGCTTTGCACGCGCGGTTCGCGGTAAAATTCGGATCGGTCCCGACGCGCGTTTCTCGACCGAAGTCGTCGCGGTGGTCG
>CAZZWS010000022.1:0-27515 GCA_964657795.1 Beijerinckiaceae bacterium | reverse complement strand
TCCGCTTCCGCCGGCGGGAGAACTGGGAGGACCCGCCGGCCGTCACCCGCGACAGACGGGCGCGCGCGCCCGCGATCGCTGCGACCGTCGCCGGCGCCTCCGAGTGGATCACCTTGATCGAACAGCGACGAAGGTCGATGCACAGGCCGAGCCGTTCGCACAAGGTCGCCGACATCGCTTCGTCGCCCGCGTCGTCGCCTGCGCTTTCATCGTCGGACTCGTCGAACGCGATCAGGCCGAAGCGGGTCCGCGCCCCGCGTCCGGCGTCGCCGCTCTCGACGACCGCCGCGATGCGCGCGGCGGTCGAGAAAGGCGAGAACGGCGTCGCGGAACTTGCGACGGATCGATCCGCTCGGCCATCGACAGCAGCGCGTAGCCGCCATCGACCTGGGTCAGCAGGCCGGGCTGTTCGACCGGACGTCCCGTGCGCAGCGACGCGGCGAGGTCGAGGCCGCCGTGCAGTCGATCGTGGTCGGCGTGCAGCGGGATGCCGCGTAAGGGGGTGGACGGCGCAAGCATCGCTCGCCAGCACGCGATCCACGCGTCGCGCACCGGCCCCGCGCCCGCTCGCACGCGCACGCCGCCGAGTCCGTGCGGATCGACGGCGATGCACGCGGCGGCGAGCAGCGCGTCGTCCCACGCCGTGGCTGGCGACCCGTCCGGCTTCATCGATGGATGCGAGATCGTTGCGAAGTCGACGATGTCGACGGCGGTCAGCCGAAGACTTCGGCCAGCGCACGCTCGACACGGATCGTGGACCCGCTGTCGTCGAGCGGATCGCGACGCAGCCGATGCCGCAACGCGGGCGCGGCGATGCGCTTGAGTTCCGTCGTCGTGACCTTCGCGACGCCGTCGAGCGCGGCGACCGCCCGCGCCGCACGCATCAATGTCAGCTCGCCGCGCAAGCCGTCGGTGCCGAGCTGCAGGCACAGCCGCGCGGCCGCCTCGAGCGCCGCGTCGTCGACCTCGACGGCATCGAGCCGCGCGCGCGCCGCGGTGACCTTCCTGCGAATCCGTTCGTCTTCCTTCTTCCAGCGTTCGACGAATGCCTGCGGCCCGCGTTCGTAGGCGTCGCGTCGCCTGACGACCTCGACGCGCTGCGCGAGGTCGGTGGGCGTCGTCACCTCGACCGACAGCCCGAATCGATCGAGCAGTTGCGGCCGCAGCTCGCCCTCTTCCGGATTGCCGCTGCCGACCAGCACGAAGCGCGCGGGATGCCGGATGCTCAGTCCCTCGCGTTCGACGACGTTCTCGCCGGACGCGGCGACATCGATCAGCAGGTCGACCAGATGGTCCTCGAGCAGATTGACCTCGTCGACATACAGGAAGCCGCGATTGGCGCGCGCCAGCAGCCCGGGCTCGAACGCCTTGACGCCTTGCGACAGCGCCCGTTCGAGGTCGAGGGCGCCGACCACGCGATCCTCGGTCGCGCCCAGCGGCAGGTCGACCACGGGGGCGCCGACCAGCGCCGTGTGCAGCGCCCTGCCGTCCTTCGTTCGAGCCGACGTCAGACAGTCGTCGCACGGCGACGCAGGATCGCAGCCGTACGGACAGCCGGCCACGACCTTCAGCTTGGGCAGCAACGCGGCGAGTCCACGAACGGCCGTGGACTTGCCGGTGCCGCGGTCCCCGAACACCAGAACCCCGCCAAGGCGCGGCTCGATCGCGGCGAGCAGGATCGCGAGCCGCATCTCCTCCTGGCCGACGATCGCCGAAAACGGAAAGGGCGGCGTCATCGGCCTTCGCTCATCGCTGGATCATCCCTTCTTCGCATACGCGCTACACCAGCCCTTCGCCGAGACCTGCTTGCCGGCATACAACGGACAGGGTCCGGCGCCAGTGGCGACGCCGTTCTTGCCCTGATACAGCGCGCAGTTGTTGCACATCTGCGCCGGCGTGTGATTCGGATACTTCGCTTGCGCGACCTTGGTCGTGTCGGACACGTAACCGAGCGACGCAGCGGTCGGATCCTTCTCGTCGACCATCGGAAGATCGGCACGGGCTTCCGTGCCGACCATCAGCGCGGCACCGGTCAACGAAAGACTGCAGATGAACTGACGACGTGATTGCATGACAACTCCTCGTTCTGTTGCGTCTCACCGATCCCGGGACCCTGCCCATCGATCGAATGACAACACTAGTTGACGTTCTGGAGTGTAACGTTTAGATTACACCAACGCACTGCGGACACGTATTGCGCACGGGTAATGCGGCAAGTCATGCGCACAAGTGATACCGGACCAGCTACCGGTCAACTCGCGAGAGTCATCCGATGACGGCAATCTGCCACCAGAATCACGTCCATGCAGTCGGACAGACCAGCATGTTCGTTCATGGAACGGGCCACCGGTGAAACGCGTTTACACGGCATCGAGCCACCGACAACGAGCCAGAATGAGTTCGATTCGCATCGCCTTCGAGGACGTCCTCTCATGACCGTCGTCGCGCTCGGTCTCAATCACGCCACGGCGCCGCTCGCGATGCGCGAACGATTCGCATTCTCCGGCGATGCGTTGGGCTCCGCGGGTCGCGCGCTCGCGTCGCGCTTCCGCACCGATCCCGAAGTGGCCATCGTCTCGACCTGCAACCGCACCGAGCTCTATCTCGGCGCCGACGCGGACGCCGTGCGACCCGCGATGGACTGGCTGGCCGAAGCCGGCGGCACCGATCGCGAGAAACTCGGCATGCACACCTATGTGCTGGAGGACGCCGCCGCGGCCCGTCACGCCTTCCGCGTCGCGAGCGGCCTCGACTCGATGGTGCTCGGCGAGCCGCAGATCCTCGGCCAGTTCAAGCACGCGATGCGCGAGGCCGAGAACGCGGGCACGCTCGGCGGTACGCTGCACCAGATGTTCCAGCGCTCGTTCACGGTCGCCAAGGAAGTCCGCAGTTCGACCTGCATCGGCACGCAGTCGGTCAGCATGGCCGCCGCGTGCGTGCGCCTCGCGTCGCGGATCTTCGAATCGCTCGACGAGACGAAGATCCTGTTCGTCGGCGCCGGCGAGATGATCGAGCTGGTCGCCACGCATTTCGCGACGCGCCATCCGGCGCGCATCGCGTTCGCCAATCGCACCCTCGAACGCGCGAGCGTCCTCGCCGAGCGCTTCGGCGGCGACGCGATGATGCTGGCCGACATGCCCGCAGCGCTGTCGCAGTTCGACATCGTCGTGTCGTGCACCGCGAGCTCGGTTCCGATCATCGGGCTCGGGTCGGTCAGTCGCGCCATCAAGGAACGCAAGCGTCGCCCGATGTTCATCGTCGACCTCGCGGTGCCCCGCGACGTCGAACCCGACGTCCGCGATCTGGTTGATGTCTATCTGCACTCGGTCGACGACCTCGCCGGCATCGTGAAGACCAACGGCGCGCATCGCGAGGCGGCCGTGCAGGAGGCCGAAGCCATCGTCGAGCATGGCGTGACCGACTTCCTGCGCTGGCTGAAGCAGCGCGACACGGTGCCGTTGATCCAGGCGCTGCACGGTCAGGCCGACACCTGGCGCGACGCCGAGATGCTGCGTGCACGGCGCGCCCTCGCGCGTGGCGAGGACATCGATCGCGTCTTGCAGGCGCTGTGCCGGGGCATGACGCAGAAGATGCTGCACGGGGCGATGGTCGAGCTGAGAGGCGAAGACGGCGCTACCGACGAACGAATCCGCACGATCGAGCGGATCTTCAATCTGGCCGACACGAAGCCCTCCAACGTCGTCGTCGCGATGTCGTCGCTGCGCCGCCGCCCTGCTGGACCGACGCCACGTCGTCGCTTCGCCGCGGCATCGTAGGAACGCGTCGTCGTCATCGCGCCGTAGCTCGGCTCACGCCTGATCGGGCGTCGGCGCTCCCTCTCACTGACGACCGGTCGCCTCCCCGGCATTCCTCCGGCCAGCACTCGCGACTTTCAACGATTAGTCAGCGCCGCCTCCGCGGTGCCGACCGCAGCGCGTGCCTGTTCAACCCGACGCGCCCCTGCAGGTCACCGCATCGCGGCTGGGATGAAGACCGGCGACGACGAGAACCTCATCGTCCGGCCATCGAATGAACACCCGCAGGAAAGAGGTGGCGGACCTGCGCAGCGGCCCAGCCCTCGGCTCATTCGTGCAGCAACAACCGATAACCCACCGCCGTCACCGTCAGCAGATATCGCGGCTGCGCCGGGTCATCCTCGAGCTTGGCGCGCAGGTTGCCCATGTAGACGCGCAGGTAATGATGACTCTCGACGTGGCTCGGCCCCCACACGTCCTTGAGCAGATGACGATGCGTGAGGACCTTGCCGGCCTGCGCGATCAATGCCGCCAGCAGCCGGTACTCGATCGGCGTGAGATGCACGTCTCGACCGGCCTTGCGAATGACGCGTAGCGCGAGGTCGACCTCGACGTCGCCGAACGCGACGGCCGCATGCGGCGCGTTGCTGCCGAGCCGGCGACGCGTGACGACGCGCACGCGGGCCAGCAGCTCGCCGACGCCGAAGGGCTTGGTCAGGTAGTCGTCGGCGCCGGCGTCGAGCGCCGCGATCTTCTCGTGCTCGCCCGAGCGCGCCGACAGCACGATCAGCGGCACCTGCGACCAGCCGCGCAGGTCCTGGATTAGCGTGATGCCGTCGGCGTCCGGCAGGCCGAGGTCGAGGATCACCAGGTCGGGATGCCGGGTCCCGCATTCGACGAGACCCTGCGCGACCGTCGTCGCCTCGAAGACCTGCCAGTCCTCGTGTTCCATCGCGGCGCGCACGAAGCGGCGGATCTGCGGCTCGTCCTCGACGAGCACGACGGTGCGGGTGGACTGGGTCATGGCGCCGTCACCTCGAGCGGGGCCGACTCCACGGCCTCGGCCTCGATCGCTGGGGCAACGCCGCGCGGCAACGTGACGACGAAGCGCAGGCCGGCCTCTGCTACGCGCTCGACCGTGATCGACCCGCCGTGCGCGTCGACGATCGCGCGACAGATGGCAAGCCCGAGCCCGACGCCGGACCGCGCGGATTCGTGGACCCCGCGCGTGAACTTGTCGAACAGGCTCTCGACCTGCGCCGGCGTGCGATAGGTCTCCGGCAGGCCGGGCCCGTCGTCCTCGATCGTCAGCCGCAACTGCCCCGGCCCGGCATGCGCGGCGATGCGCACCGTCGACCCCGGCGGCGTGTACTTCGCGGCATTCTCGAGCAGGTTGACGAGGACGCGTTCGATCAGCACCGCGTCGTACTGGACCAGCGGCAGGTCGCGCGGCAGCGCGGTCTCGACCCGGTGACCCGCGAGCAGTCGGCGGTTCGCGGCGAGCGCCGTGCCGACGGTCTCCTCCATCGCATGCCATTGCCGGTTGAGCTTCACGTCACCGCTCTCGATGCGGGCCATGTCGAGCAGGTTCTCGACCAGGGTCCCGACGCGCTGGACTTCCTCGCGCAGCGCGGCGACGAGTTGTCGCTGCGTCTCCTGCCCGTGAGCGCCCGCTTCGCCGGCGATGCTCATGTCCAGCGTCTCGGCGAGGCCGGCGAGCCCGGCGATCGGGGTGCGCAGGTCGTGCGACAGGGCCGACAGGATCGAGTTGCGCAGTCGCTCCGACTCGATCCTGAGGACCGCCGACTGCGCGACCTCGACGTAGTGGGTGCGCTCGATGGCGATCGCCAGCAAGGCGGCCAGCGTGTCGAGCAGCCGCCGCTGCTCCGGGATCATCAGCAGCCGGCGGCGCGCCGGCAGGATGGCCAGCACGCCCCGAGCGCGTATCGGCGTCTGCAACGGGAGGAACAGCCACGGGCTGCCCGACAGCGTGTCGGTACCGGTGCCCGCGGGCTGGCCCTGCCGATACGCCCACTGCGCGATGGCGGGCTCGAAGCCGGCCATGCGACCGAGCGCGTCGGCGACGATCAGTTGATCCGCGTCGCCGGCATTCGCACCCGGAGCGGCCGTCGGCAGCAGCACTTCGACCCGCGCATCGAACAGCGTCGCGATGACGGTCCGCGCATGGGCGACGGCGTCTTCGGTCTTCAGTGCCTTGGAGAGGTCGCGGGCGATCTCGTACAACGAACGCGCCCGATCCTCGCGATGCGCGGCGACGCGGGCCTGATACCGCAGGTTCGAGGCGAGCGTACCGATCACCAGCGCGACCGTCAGCATGACGCCGAACGTGACGAGGTACTGCACGTCGGACACCGCGAAAGAGAAGCGCGGCGGCACGAAGAAGAAGTCGAAGGTCGCGACGGCCGCGAACGACGCGAAGACCGCCGGACCGCGGCCCAGCCGCATCGCGATCAGCGTGACGGCGAGCAGATAGATCATCGCGATGTTGGTCGGGTGCAGGAAGCGCCACAGCGGCAACGCGACGACGGTGACGCCGGTACAGGCCAGCGCCGCGTACAGGTAACGCATGCGCACCTGCCTGCGCTTGCGATCGTCGACGCTGCGATCGGCTTCGCTGGTCGCGTCCGCCGAGCGGGTCGCGAGGCGCGACGCGTGGCCGACGTCGCTGGCTTCGACCCGTGCATCCGTCGATCGACCGATGACGATCAGGTCGACCTCGGGCGCGCGTGCGGCGATGCCGTCGGCGATCGTGCGACCGCCCCACCAGCGCGCGAGCGAGCGGCCCCGGTCGCGGCCCATCACGATGCGCGACAGGTTGTGCTCGCGGGCGTAGCGCGCGAGCGCCGCGTCGACGTCGCTGCCCGACAGGATCATCGTCGTCGCACCGAGCTGCTCGGCGAGGCGCACGACCCGCAGGATGCGTTCGCGTCGTTCGCTGGAGCGCTTCTGCAGGCGCGGCGTCTCGACGTAGACCGCGTGCCAGCCCGCATCGAGCTGACCCGCGAGGCGCGCGGCGCTGCGCACGACGCGGTCGGCATCGTCGTCGGGTCCGATACAGCACAGCACCGCCGCTTCGGTCGCCCACACGCGATCGATCGAGCGATCCTCGCGATACGCCTGCACGTCGCTCTCGACGCGATCGGCCGTGCGGCGCAACGCGATCTCGCGCAGCGCGATCAGGTTGCCCTTGCGAAAGAAGTTGCGGGCCGCGCGCTCGGCCTGCTCGGGCAGGTAGACCTTGCCGGCCGACAGTCGCTTGAGCAGCTCGTCGGCGGGGATGTCGACCAGCATCACCTCGTCGGCGCGGTCGAAGAACGTGTCGGGCACGGTCTCGAACACGCGGATGCCGGTGATGCCGCCGACGATGTCGTTGAGGCTTTCGAGATGCTGGACGTTGAGCGTCGTGAAGACGTCGATGCCGGCGGTCAGCAGCTCGTCGACGTCCTGCCAGCGCTTCGGATGACGCGCACCGGGCGCATTGCTGTGGGCGAGCTCGTCGACCAGCACGAGCCGCGGCTTGCGAGCGAGCGTCGCGTCGAGATCGAATTCGTCGAACGTGGCGGTCCGATTGGGTGTAGATGCACGCTTCGGGACGACCTCGAGGCAGGCCGTGCCATCGAGCGCGCCATCGAGCAGCGCCGCGGTCTCCTCGCGTCCGTGGGTCTCGACGACGCCGACCACGACGTCGCAACCGTCGCTGGCCAGCCGACGCCCGGCGAGCAGCATCGCGTAGGTCTTGCCGACGCCCGCCGACGCGCCGAAGTAGATGCGCAGCTTGCCGCGCGCGCGCGAGGAGGACGTCGGGGTCAGGGCGGTCGGCGGCGTTGCCTTGGGGCATGGAGCGTCCGGGTTACGGGGCGGCGGGTCATCGTCACGAATCGTCGCGGTCGTCGCCGCATCGAGCAGCGGCGGTCCACGCATCATCGTAGCGCGCGCTGCGCGCAGAATTCCGCGCCGCCACCGCCTTCGACATCAACCCGGAAGAACGTCGGCGGGACGTGGCCCCCAAAGGCTTGCATCGCGCGGCGGGTTGCAGTCAGAACGTCAGGCCTTTCAGGTTCTTCATGATTTTCTCGATGGGTCCGCAACGACGGTTGATTCGATCAAGGACGACCGTCCGTTTGCGGCCTGCGGACGATCGTCTCGACGTCAGCCTGGATCACCGACTCCAAAAACCGATTAGGAAATGGTGTTGCGCGCATCGAGGGACAGAAGTCTCCATCACTTCTTCACGCCGGTCGCGACCGTGTCCAGTGCGACGTTGAGTTCGAGCACGTTGACGCGCGGCATGCCGAGAAAACCCCACTGCGGGCCTTCGGTGTGCTCGGCGACCAGCGCTCGCACGCGTGCCAACGGCACCCCGCTCGCCTTCGCGACGCGCCCGGCCTGATACGCCGCGGCTTCCGGACTGATCTCCGGGTCGAGACCGCTCGCCGAGGCCGTGACGAGGTCGACCGGTACCGGTCCGTCGTTGGTCACGCCGACGGCCGCGTCGGCTGCCTTCAGTGCGTCGACGCGACCCTTGACGGCATCGACGAGCGCGGGGTTGAGCGGCCCGAGGTTGGAGCCCGACGAGGCGCCGGCGTTGTTCGGCTGCGGGCTGGTCGCGGACGGCCGGCCCCAGAAGTGCGCGGGGTCCGAGAACGACTGGCCGATCAGCGTCGAGCCGACGACCTTGCCGCCCTGCTCGACGAGACTGCCTTCGGCCGCATGCGACAGACCGGCCTTGCCGAGCCCCGTGATGACCAGCGGATAAGCGACGCCGGTGATCAGCGTCAGGACGACGAACAGCACGAGGGCCGGACGCAACGAGAGGTCGATGTTCATGAATGAGCTCCAGGATCAGACGAGATGCAGCGCGACCATGAACAGGTCGATCGCCTTGATGCCGATGAACGGCACGATCAGCCCGCCGACGCCGTAGATCCACACGTTGCGCCGGAGCAGCGCGGAAGCGCCGAGCGCGCGGTACTTGACGCCGCGCAACGCGAGCGGGATCAGCGCGACGATGATCAGCGCGTTGAAGATGACGGCCGACAGGATCGCGCTCTCGGAGCTGTGCAAGCCCATCACGTCGAGCGTCTTCAGCTGCGGATAGGTCACCGCGAAGGCGGCCGGGATGATCGCGAAGTACTTGGCGACGTCGTTGGCGATCGAGAACGTCGTCAGCGAGCCGCGCGTCATCAGCATCTGCTTGCCGATCTCGACGACCTCGATCAGCTTGGTCGGGTTGCTGTCGAGGTCGACCATGTTGCCGGCCTCCTTCGCAGGCTGCGTACCCGAGTTCATCGCCACCGCGACATCGGCCTGGGCCAGCGCGGGCGCGTCGTTGGTGCCGTCGCCGGTCATCGCGACGAGCCGGCCTTCGGCCTGCGTGTCGCGGATCAGCTGCAGCTTCATCTCGGGCGTGGCCTCGGCGAGGAAGTCGTCGACGCCCGCTTCGGCCGCGATGGCCGCCGCGGTGAGGCGGTTGTCGCCGGTGATCATCACCGTGCGGATGCCCATCCGACGCAGCTCGCCGAAGCGTTCCTTGAGGCCGGGCTTGACGATGTCCTTGAGTTCGACGACGCCGAGCACGCGGACGGCTGGCTTGCTCGAGCTGCGATCGATGTCGATCACGACGAGCGGCGTCGAGCCGCGCCGTGCGACCGCGTCGGCCAGCTCGGCGACGCTTCCCGGAAAGGTCGCACCCAGCGATTCGACATGCCTGCGCACCGCGTCGAGCGCACCCTTGCGAATCTCGCGTCCCCCGTCGCGCGTGCCGAGGTCCACGCCGCTCATCCGCGTCTGCGCGGTGAACGGCACGAAGACGGCACTCTCGTCCGCATCCGCGCGCTGCCCCTTCTGGTTCGCGAGCACGACGATGCTGCGACCTTCCGGCGTCTCGTCGGCCAGCGACGACAGCAATGCGCTCTGCGCGAGCGTGGCCTCGTCGATGCCGGGAGGCGTCATGAACGCCGAGGCCTGCCGGTTGCCGAGCGTGATCGTGCCGGTCTTGTCGAGCAGCAGGACGTCGACGTCGCCGGCGGCTTCCACGGCGCGACCCGACTTGGCGATGACGTTGGCCAGCAGCATGCGGCCCATGCCGGCCACGCCGATGGCCGACAGCAGGCCTCCGATGGTGGTCGGGATCAGGCACACCAGCAAGGCGACGAGCACGGTGATCGTGACCGGCGCGGCGATGATCTTGCTGCCCGCGGTCGCCGCCGCAGCGGCCGCATCGGCCGAGAAGATCGAGAACGGCAGCAGCGTCGCGGTGGCCAGCAGGAACACCAGCGTCAGCACGACGAGCAGGATCGTCAATGCGATCTCGTTCGGCGTCTTCTGGCGCTTGGCGCCTTCGACCATCGCGATCATCCGGTCGAGGAAGCTCTCGCCCGGATTGGCTGACACCTTGACCACGAGCCAGTCGGACAGGAGGCGCGTGCCGCCGGTGACCGACGAGAAGTCGCCGCCGGCCTCGCGAATGACGGGTGCGGACTCACCGGTGATGGCGCTCTCGTCGACCGATGCCGCGCCGACGATGACCTCGCCGTCGGCCGGCACGATCTCGTTGGCCTCGACGAGATAGACGTCGCCCTTGCGCATCTCGCTGGCCGGCACGAGGCTGACCGACGCGTCGCGCTTCGGCGCCGACAACTTCTTGGCCGCGACGCTCGTCTTCACGCCGCGCAGCGACGCGGCCTGCGCCTTGCTGCGGCCTTCCGCGAGCGCCTCCGCGAAGTTCGCGAACAGCAGCGTGAACCACAGCCACACCGTGATCGCGAAGATGAACATCGCCGGTGCCTCACCCTTGCCGATCAGCGCCTGCACCCACAGCAGCGTCGTCAAGATGCTGCCGACGTAGACCACGAACATCACCGGGTTGCGCCACTGCGTGGCCGGCGAGAGCTTGCGGAACGCGTCGACGATGGCCGGACCGACGAGGGCCTTGTCGAACAACGCCATGGATTTTGATGACGCCGCCGTGCTCATCGAGCACCTCCGAACAGTTGCAGATGCTCGATGACCGGCCCGAGCGCGAGCGCCGGGACGTAGGTCAACGCGCCAACCAGCACGATCGTCGAGACCAGCAGGACCACGAACAGCAGGCCGTGCGTCGGCAACGTGCCGCTGGTGACCTCGAGGCGCTTCTTGCGCGCCAGGGAACCAGCGATGGCCAGCACCGGCACGATCACGCCGAAGCGGCCGAACCAGACGGCGATGCCGAGCAGAACGTTGTAGAACGGCGTGTTGACCGAGAGGCCGGCGAACGCGCTGCCGTTGTTGTTGGCCGCCGACGAGAACGCGTACAGGATCTCCGAGAAGCCGTGCGCGCCAGGGTTGGCGACACCGGCCTTGCCCGCGTCGAACGACACGGCGACGGCCGTCAGGATCAGCACCAGCATCGGCGTGACGAGAATCGCCAGCGACACCATCTTCATGTCGTAGGCCTCGATCTTCTTGCCGATGTATTCCGGCGTGCGACCGATCATCAGGCCGGCGATGAAGACCGCGACGATCGCGTACATCAGCGCGCCGTAGAGACCCGATCCGACCCCGCCGAAGATGACCTCGCCGAACTGGATCAGCCACATCGGCACGAGGCCGCCGAGCGGCATGAACGAGTCGTGCATCGCGTTGACCGCGCCGCACGAAGCCGCGGTCGTGAGCGCTGCGAAGAACGCGGAGTCGACCACGCCGAAGCGCGTCTCCTTGCCCTCCATGTTGCCGACGCCGCCGTCGACGCCGAGCCGCGTCAGCAACGGATTGGCGTGCAGCTCCGCCGCGATGCCGACGCCGGCCATGACGACGAAGACCGCGGCCATCGCCGCGAACACCGCCCAGCCCTGACGCATGTCGCCGACGACCTTGCCGAACGTGAACACGAGGCCTGCCGGGATCAGGAAGATCGCCAGCATCTGCAGGAAGCTGGTCAGCGGCGTCGGATTCTCGTACGGATGCGCCGAGTTCGCGTTGAAGAAGCCGCCGCCGTTGGTGCCGATCATCTTGATCGACTCCTGCGACGCGACCGGACCCATCGGGATCGATTGGGTCTGCGTCTTCGCGGGCTCGGTGATCGCGACGCCCTTGTCGTCCTTCAGCGGCTGACCGTCGGGGCCGAGCTTGGGGTTGTCGTAGGCCGTGGCCTCGAGCGTCGTCGCGTCCTTGTAGCTGTCGAAGTTCTGGATCGTGCCCTGCTGCATCTGCACGACGGCGAGCACGATTGCCAACGGCAGCAGCACGTACAACGTGACGCGCGTGAGGTCGACCCAGAAGTTGCCGATGGACAGCGATGAACGCATGGCGAACGCGCGGATCAACGCGAACGCCACCGCGATGCCGGTCGCGGCCGACAGGAAGTTCTGGACCGTGAGTCCGAGCATCTGCGTCATATAGCTCATCGTCGACTCGCCGGCGTAGCCCTGCCAGTTGGTGTTGGTGACGAAGCTGACCGCGGTGTTGAACGACGAGTCCGGCGTCACGGCTGCGAGCGCGGCCGGGTTCAACGGCAGCGCTGCCTGCAGGCGTTGCAACGCATACACGACGAGCGCGCCGAGCGTGTTGAACACGATCACGGCGACCGCGTACTGCAGCCAGGTCATGCCCTTGACGGGATCGACGCCGGCGATGCGATAGAGCGCGCGCTCGGGTGCGTTCCACCAGCGCGCCGTCGGTCCGTCGACGCTCGCCACGGTTGCGAGCCTGGCCATGAAGAGACCGAGCGGATAGCTCGCGACGAGCAGCACCAGCGCGTAGGCCACGAGCTGGCCGATATCGGTGGCGTGCATCAGAAGTCCTCCGCGCGCAGCAGCGCGTACAGGAGGTAGATGAACAAGCCGATCGAGGCGAGCCCGCCGATGAGGTAGAGAAGGCTCATGGCCGCTTCTCCACACGCACGCACAGTGCCGCGAAGCCGACCGTCGCGGCCGCGAACACCAGCATCAACACGCCATACACGAAGTCCATCGCAAGCTCCGATTCCAGGGAGCCGCGACTGTAGGAGCGTGGACGTCAAAGGCGCGAAGAGATCGCGCCGGCGGGTATCAAGAAAGCATCAAGAGGGATGCGGGTAGGAAGACGCGATGAGGTTCGGGCGAACCTCTCATTCCCTGTCACCCCGGCTTAGGCCGGGGCCCAAGTCCGCACATCAGCGACGGACGATCAACTTGGGTCCCGGCCTACGCCGGGGCGACGACTACACGACCGATCAGCGCAACCCGGCCGCGTAGTCCGCAACGGCCTTGATCTCCGCCTCCGACAAGCGCGACGCGATCATCGACATCGCCACGTTGTTCTTGCGGACGCCGCCCTTGAACGCGGTCAGCTGGGCTTCGTTGTACTCGCCCCATTGTCCGGCCAGACGCGGGTACTGCACCGGGATCCCGGCGCCGGTCGGACCGTGGCACGCCGCGCAGGCCGGGACGCCCTTCTCGGCGATGCCGCCGCGCCAGATCTTCTGGCCGAGCGCGACGGTGTCCTTGTCCTTGGCGTTCGCGGGCTTGTAGGTCTGGCCGGCGAAGTAGGCGGCGACGTTGCGGATGTCCGTGTCCGACAACGCGGCCGCGTAAGCCGCCATGACGGGGTTGTAGCGCGTCGGCTGGGTCGCGTCGGGAGCCACCTTGAAGTTGTGCAGCTCCTTCTCGAGGTACGCCTGATGCTGGCCGGCGAGCTTGGGAAACGCGTTGCCCGTCGCATTGCCGTCCGGCCCGTGACACGCCGCGCAGACGGCCTGCGCGATCGCGCCGCCCTTGGCGACATCCGCTTTCGGCGCTGCCGCGGCGGGCGCGTCCGCCGCCCGGGCAGGCGCTATCGAAGCCGCCATCAAGAAGCTCACCGCCGCCGACAATGCGAAAGCACGATTCATTTCAACCTCTGTGGACCTGCGGATCAGACGGAAGGGTGACGCGAGCGCCGTTTGCAATCGAAGCGTCGGTCCGTGATGCGAGTGATGTACCGTGGTTCGGGTAACGCCCTTGCATGCGAGCGCAACACATGCGGGGCGTCCCGACAAACAAACCGCCGTATTATACAGAGCCGCTCGCGGCGGACCGGCTGCATCGCACTTCGATGCGCCTCCTGTGGCCTGATGCCGACGACCTCCGGTCGGTTCGATGCCGATCTCCCCGCACGCCGACCCACGCGCGCCACCGCATACCGCATGTCGACCCTTCAGCAGGCCCGCTTCTTCACGACGGTCGATCGTCTCCATCAGCTGCCGCTGCTCGGCCTTCCCGAACTCGCGTTCGCCGGGCGATCCAACGCCGGCAAGTCGACTGCGATCAACACCATCGCCAACCAGAAGCGACTCGCCTTCGCCAGCAAGACGCCCGGCCGCACGCAGCACATCAACTTCTTCGCGGTCGGCACGCATCCCGACGATCCCGATCAGCCCGCGGGCTTTCTCGTCGACCTGCCCGGCTACGGCTACGCGCAGGTGTCGCGCGAATCGCGCGGCCACTGGCAGGAGACGCTCGGCACCTATATCCGCAAGCGCAACGAACTGGTGGGGCTGGTGCTGATCATGGACGCGCGCCGTCCGTTCACCGACCTCGACGAGACGCTCGTCGCGTGGTTCGCCAAGACCGACAAGCCGATCCACGTGCTGTTGACGAAGGCCGACAAGCTCAACCGCAGCGAGCGCGTCGACGCGTTGCGCGCGACGCAGAAGCGGCTCGCGGAGCTGTCGCCGTTCCACACGGCGCAGCTCTTCTCGGCGCTCGACAAGACCGGCGTCGACGAGGCCGACCTGCGCATCCGGGAAATGCTCGGATTGCTGGACGCCCTCGATCCGACGTCCGACGTGGCGCTCGCCTTACAGGTCGAGCGGACAAAAAAAACCCCGGCGCAAGGGGAATGACACCGGGGTTTCAACGCCTTTCGCAAGGCACCCGCTCAGGGAGGAGAAGCGGGGGATGGTGTGAGCCATCCAAACGTTATGAACGCCCGGCATCGCAAAAGTTCTCACGCTGTTCAACGAGCTCGTGTAACAAGACTGAAGCCCATGAAACCTCAAGAAAATATCGAGCGTCTGTCGTCCGATGCGTGGGACGCGCAACCCACGTCCGCGCCCTCTCCATCGCTCATCCATCGTCCGCGCCGCATGCGCCGCGACGACTTCTCGCGTCGCCTGATGCGCGAGCATCGCGTGACGGTCGACGACCTGATCTATCCCGTCTTCGTGCAGGAAGGCAGCAATGCGCGGCATGCGGTCGGCTCGATGCCCGGCGTCGAGCGGCTCTCGCTCGACCTGCTGCTGCCGGTCGCCGAGGAGACGATGAAGCTCGGCATCCCGGTGCTCGCGCTGTTCCCGGTGATCGATCCCTCGTTGAAGACGCCCGACGGCATCGAGGCGACGCGCGACGACGGGCTCATCCCGCGCGTCGTGATGGCCTTGAAGAAAGAATTTCCCGAGCTCGGCATCATGACCGACGTCGCGCTCGATCCATACACGAGCCACGGTCAGGACGGGGTCATCGACGCTGACGGTTACGTCATCAACGACGAGACGGTCGGGCTGCTGGCGCGGCAGGCCATCGTGCAGGCGCGGGCGGGCGTGGACATCGTCGCGCCGTCGGACATGATGGACGGCCGCATCCTCGCGGTCCGCGAGGCGCTCGAGGAAGCTCGCCTCATTCATACGCGGATCCTCGCGTATTCGGCCAAGTACGCGAGCGCGTTCTACGGCCCGTTCCGCGACGCCGTCGGGTCCGCGACGAACCTCGGCAAGAGCAACAAGATGACCTATCAGATGGACCCCTCGAACACCAACGAGGCGCTTCGCGAGGCCGCGGCCGACATCGCCGAGGGCGCCGACATGGTGATGGTCAAGCCGGGCATGCCGTACCTCGACATCCTGCATCGCGTGAAGGACGCGTTCCACATGCCGACCTACGTCTATCAGGTCTCGGGCGAGTACGCGATGCTGAAGGCGGCCGCCCAGAACGGCTGGCTCGACGAGAAGAAGGTCGTCCTCGAAGCGATGCTGTCGTTCAAGCGCGCCGGGGCCGATGGCATCCTCACCTACTTCGCGCGGGACGTGGCGCGCTGGGTGCGATCGAGCGGCGACTGACGCGGGCGGCCCGGGCGGTCGCTTATCTTCGGCACGAGGCGATCGTCGATGGGCGATCGCCACGCCCGTCCAGGCGGTGCGCCATTCATCCTCTCGTTGCGAGTCCCGCATGTCCTCATTTCAGCCCCCGTCCGCGCAGGCCGCGCCATGGCGTGCGCTGTCGATCATTGTGTCGCTGCTGACAATGCTGGCCGGCTGCTCCGGCGCACAGATCATCAACGGACTGTCGTCGACCAGCGGCTACACGGTGACATCCGACATCGCCTACGGCGACGGCGAACGCCGCAAGCTCGACGTCTATCGACCCAGGTCGCTTGCCGCAGGAGCGACCGCACCGGTCGTGGTATTCATCTACGGCGGCAGCTGGCGCGAAGGGGACAAGGCCGAATACAGGTTCGTCGCCGATGCGCTGACGGCCAAGGGCATCGTCACCGTGATCGCCGACTATCGCCTCTATCCCGAGGTGAGCTATCCCGGCTTCGTCGAGGACACCGCGGGCGCGGTGGCGTGGACCTGGCGACACATCGCCGACTACGGCGGCGACACGAAGCGCATCTTCATCACCGGCCACAGCGCCGGCGCGTACAACGCGGCGATGGTGGCCTTCGATCCGCGCTGGCTGCGACCGTATGGATTGCAGCCGCAACAGTTTCGCGGCTTCATCGGCCTCGCCGGCCCGTACAACTTCCTGCCGATCGTCGACGAAGGCGTGAAGGAGGTGTTCCACTGGCCGGGCACACCGCCGGACTCGCAGCCGATCAATCACCTGTCGGGTCAGTCGATCCCGTCGCTGCTGCTGGCGGCGCGCAAGGACACCTTCGTCTATCCCGACAAGAACACGGAGCCGATGGCGGCGCAGCTGAAGAAGGACGGCGCCGACGTCACGGTGCACGTCTTCGATCACGTGAATCACGTGACGCTGATGGGCGCGATGGCGTGGCCGCTGCGTTTCCTCGCGCCGGTCGCTCAGGACTTCACGACGTGGGTGCTGACGCACTGAAGCGCCGATCGATCGGGCTAAGTCAGACGCTCCGCGACCGCCCGTCCGATGCCGGAGAACAGCGCTTCGAACTGTAGAGCGGTCGGCGCGCCTCCGCGCGTGTAGGCGCTGACGACGATCGGCGTTTCCGGCGTCGGCCAGACGACGGCGATGTCCCCCGCGGCATCCTTGCCGTTGTTTCCGGTCTTGACGCCGATCCGGTATCGACGTGGCAGGCCCGCGCGCAAGCGATTGTCGCCGGTGCGGCAGCCGATCAACCAGGCCGTGAGAAGCTCCCTCGATCGTTCCGAGAGCGCGTCTTCCAGGACGAGTCGACGGAGGACGTGGGCCATTGCCTTGGGCGTGGTCGTGTTCGCGATGCCGCCGGGCGGCGTTCGATTGAGGTCGGGCTCGGGATCGTCGAGGCGCGTCACACGGTCGCCCATCCGGACCCAGAACGCCGTCAGCGCCTGCGGTCCGCCGATGCGGGCCAGCAGGAGGTTGGCGCACGTGTTGTCGCTCTGCTCGACGGCCGCTTCGCACAGTTCTCCGACCGACAGGCGACCGGTCGACAGATGCGCCTTCGCGACCGGCGCGTGCCAGTCCTGCCCCGACGGATCGCCGTATCGCTGACGGGATCCTCACGTGGCGTGTCTCTCGAAGTGCAGACGGTCGTACCAGACCCCGCGCAGCTCGAAGCTTCGCGAAGAACGTCCGAACGCCACGAAGCCGTTCCTTTCGAGGACACGGACCGACCCGACGTTTTCCGGGCGCGCCATCGCTTCGATCCGCAGCAACTTCTTATCGCGAAAGGCGATGTCGAGGACCTCCTGGACCGCACGACTCGCGACACCGCGACCGCCCATCGACCGCGCGACGCGATAGCCGACTTCCGCCGAGTGGAAGTGCGCGCGCCGCACGCGGCTGAGATTGATGCGGCCGACGAGGACGGCGTCTTCGTCGCGGATCAGGTACTGATAGGCCTGGTCGTCGATCGCCTCGGCGACGGACGACTCGATGGCGGCAGCGACGCCACGCGGCGAGTAGTAATCGCTCGGGCGCGCGTTGACGCTGGCTTCGAAGTACGCGCGATTCTCGAGCTCGAACGCGAGGATCTCGTCGACATCGTCGATGCGAGGTTGCACGAGCGTGATCGGGGCCATCCGTGTGCGTTCGAGCGTCGATCGGCGGGCCGTCAACCGGGCCAGGCCCGCCCCATCAAGCTGCCCGCGCCAGGATCGGCGCCAGATACTTGCCGGTATAGCTCGCCGCCGTCGAAGCCACGTCCTCCGGCGTTCCCTGCGCCACGATCATCCCGCCACCCGCACCCCCTTCCGGTCCCAGATCGATCACCCAGTCCGCCGTCTTGATGACGTCGAGGTTGTGTTCGATCACGACGATCGTGTTGCCGTGGTCGCGCAACGTGTGGATCACCTTCAGCAGCATCGCGATGTCGTGGAAGTGCAGCCCCGTCGTGGGCTCGTCGAGGATGTAGAGCGTTCGTCCCGTGTCGCGCTTCGACAGCTCCAGCGCCAGCTTCACGCGCTGCGCCTCGCCGCCCGACAGCGTCGTCGCGCTCTGCCCGAGCTTGATGTAGCCGAGGCCGACCTCGAGCAGCGTCTGCAGCTTGCGGGCGATCACCGGCAGCGCCTTGAAGTACTCGTGCGCGTCCTCGACCGTCATCCCGAGCACCTCGGTGATGTTCTTGCCCTTGTACTGCACCTCGAGCGTCTCGCGGTTGTAGCGCTTGCCGTGGCACACGTCGCACGGCACGTAGACGTCGGGCAGGAAGTGCATCTCGACCTTGATCACGCCGTCGCCCTGGCAGGACTCGCAGCGACCGCCCTTGACGTTGAACGAGAAGCGGCCGGGTCCGTAGCCGCGCTCGCGCGCGGTCGTCGTCTCCGCGAACATCTCGCGGATCGGCGTGAAGAGGCCGGTGTAGGTCGCGGGATTGGAACGCGGCGTGCGGCCGATCGGGCTCTGGTCGACGTTGATGACCTTGTCGAAGCTGTCGAGCCCTTCGATGCCGACATACGGCGCGGGCTCGGTCGACGATCCGTAAAGATGCCGCGCGGCGGCGTGATACAGCGTGTCGTTGATCAGCGTCGACTTGCCCGACCCCGACACGCCGCTGATGCACACCAGCAGGCCGACCGGAATCGCGAGGTCGACATGCTTGAGGTTGTTGCCGCTCGCGCCGTGGATGCGCAGCCAGCCGGTCTGTTTGGCTTTGCGCGACGGCAACGCCTGCACGACGGCCCCTCGCTTGGGCTTCTTGACCTTCATCGGCGGCAGCGCGAGATCGATCGGCGCGGCCGGTGCGGAGCCCGGCGCGACGCGTCGCGACGGCGTCGCGATGCTGAGCTTGCCCGACATGTACTGCCCGGTCAGCGAACGCGGATTGGCCTCGATGTCCTTGACCTTGCCCACCGCGATGACGTGTCCGCCGTGGACGCCGGCGCCGAGGCCCATGTCGACGACGTAGTCGGCCGCACGGATCATGTCCTCGTCGTGCTCGACCACCAGCACCGAGTTCCCCAGGTCGCGCAGGTGCTTCAACGTGTCGATCAGTCGATCGTTGTCGCGTTGATGCAGCCCGATCGACGGTTCGTCGAGGACGTACATCACGCCGGTCAGCCCGGACCCGATCTGCGACGCGAGGCGGATGCGCTGCGCCTCGCCGCCTGACAGCGTCTCGGCGCTGCGTTCGAGCGACAGGTAGTCGAGGCCGACGTTGTTGAGGAACGCCAGCCTGGCGATGATCTCCTTCACGATCCGCTCGGCGATCTCGCGCTTGGCGCCGGTCAGCGCGAGCTTCTCGAACCACGCGAGCGTGTCGTACAGCGGCATCGCGCTGATCTCGTAGATGGCCTTGCTGTCATCGTGACCCTCGTGTGCATGCGGCCCGACGCGCACGTAACGCGCGTCGCGTCGCAGCCGCGTGCCGTCGCAGGTCGGACACGGCTTGCTGTTGAGGTACTTCGCCAGCTCTTCGCGGACCGCGATCGAGTCGGTCTCCTTGTAGCGCCGCTCCAGGTTCGGGATCACGCCTTCGAACGGATGCTCGCGCACCACCGGCCGGCCGCGCTCGTTGATGTACGTGAACGGGATCGGCGCCTTGCCCGAGCCCTGCAGGATCAGCTCTCGCGTCTCGTCGGCCTGCGCCTCGAAGGGCGCATCGAGGTCGAAGCCCGCGTGCGCCGCCAGGCTCTGCAGCATCTGGAAATAGAACTGGTTGCGCCGGTCCCATCCCTTGATCGCGCCGCTGGCCAGCGAAAGGTTGGGGAAGCCCACCACGCGCTTCGGATCGAAGAACTGGATGACGCCGAGGCCGTCGCAGGTCGGGCATGCGCCGAGTGGGTTGTTGAACGAGAACAGCCGCGGCTCGAGTTCGGCCAGCGAGTGATTGCAGATGGGGCAGGCGAACTTGCTGGAGAACAGCGACTCCTTGCCGCTGTCCATGTCGAGCGTCAGCGCACGACCATCCGCGTTGCGCAGCGCCGTCTCGAACGACTCGGCGAGCCGTTGCTTGATCTGCATCGGGTCGCTGCCGATCTTGATGCGATCGATGACGACGTCGATGTTGTGCTTCTCGGTCTTCTTGAGCTTCGGCAGGGCATCCACCTCGACGACCTTGCCGTTGACCCGGAAGCGCACGAAGCCCTGCGCCTGCATCGCCGCGAAGAGGTCGACGTGCTCGCCCTTCTTCTCGCGCACGGTCGGCGCGAGGATCATCAGCTTCGTGCCTTCGGGCATCGCCAGGACGTCGTCGACCATCTCGGCCACGCTCTGCGCCTGCAGCGGCAGCTGGTGATCGGGGCAATAGGGCGTGCCGACCCGCGCGAACAACAGACGCAGGTAGTCGTGGATCTCGGTCACGGTGCCGACCGTCGAGCGCGGGTTGTGGCTGGTGGCCTTCTGCTCGATGGAGATGGCCGGCGACAGGCCTTCGATGAGGTCGACGTCGGGCTTCTCCATCAACTGGAGGAACTGGCGTGCGTAGGCCGACAGGGACTCGACGTAGCGTCGTTGTCCCTCGGCATACAGCGTGTCGAAGGCGAGCGACGACTTGCCCGAACCCGACAGGCCGGTGATCACCACCAGCTTCTCGCGCGGCAGATCGAGGTTGACGTTCTTGAGGTTGTGCGTGCGTGCGCCGCGGATGCGAATCTCGTCCATCGTTCAGCGATCAGGAAGGAGTGGCGCCGGCTTGCATGAGCGCCGACGTCATGGTGGAGGAGTCGACGCCGCGCGACGCGGGGAGCGTCGTTTCACGGGGTCAGTCGGTTAATATAGCTGACGCCGTTCGGGCGCTTGTCGGTTCGATATGGGGCCGCGATCATCGACGGCAAGCCAGCGCGGTTCGCGGCGCCGCCTTCCAGCGACGTTCAAGGCGACGTCGGGTCAACGACCTGCGCCGGCCTTCGATTGCCGGTGGCGTCGTCGGCCGCGCCCCTTGCCGTGTCGTCGCGCGTGAATCGCGCCCGTCCGTAGCACCGCAATCACCCCGCATTCACCGCCAGTTCGAAGGAGCACCTCATGTCTTCGGTCAACAAAGTCATCCTGATCGGCAATCTCGGCAAGGACCCGGAGATGCGCTACATGCCGAGCGGCGAGGCCATCGCCAACTTCAGCGTCGCCACCAGCGAGACCTGGAACGACAAGGCCAGCGGCGACAAGAAGGAACAGACCGAATGGCACCGCGTCGTGTTCTTCGGCCGCACTGCCGAGGTCGTGGGCCAGTACGTCAAGAAGGGCTCCAAGATCTACGTCGAGGGCCGACTGCAGACGCGCAAGTGGCAGGACAAGGAAGGCCAGGACCGCTACACGACCGAGGTCCGCGGCGACGTCATGCGCATGCTCGACAAGCGCGGGGAATCGTCGGGCTTGATGGATCAGGACGGCCCGCCGACCGAATCGCGTCGGCCAGCCGCCGCACCGGCGCGCTCGGCGCCCACGCGGGCCGGCGCCGGCAGCTCCGCGGCCAGCTTCGACGACATGGACGACGACATCCCGTTCTGATCGCCCGGCAAGCGCGATGCCGCGGCGCGGCTCCGCCGGGGTGTAGCGGACGGCATGCGCCGCGGGTCCGCGCGTCGCCCGGCGCTGCCTTCCGTGCGGCGCTCATTGAGAACCTGTCTTAGTACGAACCTGCGCCAATCGCCGTAAGGTATGACCTCGCTTCGAAACACCACGGCCGAATGATGCTCGACGGGCGTCGGCAGACCGGCCAGCCGTGGATCGTTCCGAAGACCTTCGTTGCCACCGACGCTCACCCCGTGACGACCACCCGATCGCAGCGCAGTGCAGGACACGTGGCGACACGTCTTCGCCGCCGATGAATGCGCATGGCTTGACAGGCCGTCGGGTCATCGGAGCCTGGGGTGCCCCGCTGATCCTCTTCGTCGCCTATCTGGTGGCGATGGTGCTGCTGGTGGTGAGTGGCTTCATCGACGTGCGCAACGCCCGGGACATCGAGCAGACCGTCGGTAACGTCTCGAAGACGCTCGAAGCCATCGAGAAACTGCGTACGGTGGGCAATACGCTGTTCATCGCCGAGTCGTCGCAGCGCGGTTTCGTGCTGACCGGCAATGCCGCGTACCTGGAGCCCTATCGCCAGGCGCAGAAGCGCATCGAGCGCCGCCTCGCCGAAACCGAAGCCGTCATCTCCGATACGGCCCCGCAGCGGGAAGCGATGGGACGTCTGCGCACCCTCGCATCGACCAAGTTCGCGGAGTTGGGCGAGGGTCTCGATGCCTACGCCAGGACGGGACAGGCGGGAGCGATCGAGGTTCTGCGCCGGGGCGAGGAACTCGCCACGATGGGACAGGTGCGGGACACCAGCCTGATGATGCTGGCCGAGGAGTCGCGGCTGCTGGCGGAGCGTCGCGCCGCGGCCGTGCATGCCTATTCGCTGGGCCTCACGCGCGCCGTGGTAGCGACCGTGGTCGTCGGTCTCGCCCTGACCGCGTTCTATCTGCTGATCCATCGCTTCCTGCGTCAGCGTGACCGGGCGGTGCTCGCCGTCGAAGGCACCAATGCGGAACTCGAACAGCGCGTGCAGGCACGGACCGCGGACCTCTCCCATCTGTCGCGGCATCTGATCAACGTCCGCGAACACGAAAAGAAGACCATCGCGCGCGACCTGCACGACGACTTCGGCAGCTACCTGACCGCCATCAACATGGATGTCTCACGGGTCCGCGACAAGATCGCGGCCGGCAACCCGGAGCAGGCGCAGAAGCTCGAACGGACGCTCGGCCTGCTCACCAGCGCCATCGACATGAAGCGCCGCCTGATCAGTGAGCTGCGGCCCAGCATCCTCGACAACCTCGGCCTGGGCGCCGCGCTCGAGCAGTACATCGAGGAGTGGTCGCGTCGCACGGGCATCGCGACGACTTTCGATTTCGACGGGCTGCTCGAAAGCAACGACGAAGGCTGCCCGATCGCGATCTTCCGGGTGTTCCAGGAAGCGCTCAACAACGTCGCCATGCACGCCAAAGCCACGCGCGTCGCGGCCTCCGCATATCGCGTGGCCGACACGATCGAGTTCGAGATCGCCGACGACGGCGTGGGCATCACGGACGAAGACCGCGCCAAGCCCGGCACCCACGGGCTGCTCGGCATTCGCGAGCGCGTGCTCGCCTATCGCGGCACGCTCGAGATGACGAAGGGCGCGAGCGGTGGCACCGTGGTACGCGCCTCGATGCCGTGCATTTTCGACGACGCGAACATCGCCGCCACGACGCACCCGTTGCAATTCGCCTGACAATTTCGTCTTGGTACCGGCCTTCGGCGCTCGGCCGACAACGAAACCCGCTCGCAGCCGAGATAACGAGGCGATGGCAGCACCTACGATCGCGCTCGCCGCAGGATCGGGCACGCTGACCGCCTGGCGTCTCGAGTGAGGGTTTGCCATGAGCCTCGCGCCGGCATCGACCCATCGGTCGCGCCGGTTTTCTCGCGGGAAGCGGCTACAATCGACAACCGGAATGATCGAGCACGTCGAGTGATTGCACAGGAAGCCCACCGTTGATCAAAAAAATCATGCTGGTTGACGATCACCAGATCGTCCGTGCCGGCCTCAGACAGATCTTTGCCGAATGCACCGACATCGTCGTCGATGCCGAGGCAGCCAGCGGTACCGAAGCGCTCGAACTGCTGCGTGCCCGTCCGGTCGACGGCGTCCTGCTCGACCTCTCGATGCCCGATCGCAGCGGCATCGATGTCTTGCGGCGCATGCGCGGCGAGCGGGCCGACCTGCCGATCCTGATCTTGTCGATGCATGCGGAGGAGCAGTACGCGATGAACGTGCTGAAGGCCGGCGCCAACGGCTACATCGCCAAGAGCAGCCCGCCGTCGGAGATCCTCAAGGCGGTCCGCATGGTGCTGACCGGCAAGAAGTACGTCAGCCCGGCTCTCGCCCAGCAACTCGCCACGGCCTTCACCAGCGACGTCCACGGTGCTCCCCACGAGAAATTGTCGACGCGCGAGTTCGAGGTCTTCTGCAAGCTCGCGGCGGGTCACAGCGTGTCCGATATCGCCGACGAACTATTCCTTTCGGTCAAGACGGTCAGCACGCACCGGGCGCGCATCCTCGAGAAGATGAACCTGCGCACCAACGCCGATCTGACGTATTACGCGATCAAGAACGAGCTCATCCAGTGAGCCCACGCCGTCCGCGCGCGGCCGTTACCTCCGGGTGACACAAAGGGCGACTCGGTCAGCCCGCAGCCCGCTCGTGAATCCCGACCCCGCTCGGCGACGCCGTCTCGGCGAGCGCACGCCGCGATCGCGACGCATCGTTTCCGGCTGCTCCCTGCCCGTCGTTGGTTCATAGGACAAAAGCGGACACGCCAAAGAGCCCCGAACCGATAGGGCTCACAACGATTCGTCGCCTACGCTAGGGCCCGTGCCTAAAGAGAGATGGTGCGTCGTTGGCGCCACGATCGATTTACTTTGGTCGGGCGGGTATCACCTTCCTCTGTCGACGGCGAAAGCGACCTATGAATGCGCCCTTGCGGGTCTTTGTGATCGAGGACTCTCCGATTCTTTTGGAGAGGATCGCGGAGGCGATCGCGGACCAGCCGTCACTGATGCTCGTCGGAACGGCCGACTGTGAGCAGGAAGCTTTGCATAAGATCAGGATGCTGAGGCCCGAAGCGCTCGTCGTCGACATCAAGCTTCGGGAGGGTAACGGACTGAACGTGCTGGCTCAGTTGAAGTGGGGTGAAGGCGAGGACGCGAAGCCGAAGATCGTCGTGTTCACGAATTACCCGCGTCAGGAATATCTGAGGAATTCGAAGCAATTGGGAGCGGATTATTTCCTGGACAAGTCGACGCAGTTCTCGGATCTGCCAAAAGTACTGATCGGGTTGAGCGACGAGGACCGTACCGAGCATCCGCTGAAGACGTGAGACTCGCATTCAACACCTGCACTTAAGACCTTTAAAGGGAGCTCTGCCATGTTGCATTACGCCGTCGTCTTCTTCGTCATCGCCATCATCGCCGCCATCTTCGGATTCGGCGGTATAGCGGCCGGCGCCGCTGAAATCGCCAAAATCCTGTTCTTCATCTTCGTGGTCCTTTTCGTCGTGTCGCTACTCGTCGGACTGGTACGACGCTGAGTTGCTGACAGGAGCTCCCGGAGGCCGCGAGATGAAAGATCGAATCTTCATCAATCGCGCCGCGATCGTGGCGGGGGTGCTCGGCATTGCGATGCTGGGTCATCTGCGATCGCAAGCCTCCGAGCCTGCGTCCGCCTCGCCCTACCAATCGAAGATGACGACCTTGCACCCGCAGGCTGGATTCGACACGATGCCCGTGGCGGATGCGAAGGAGGCATCGGTCCTCGGTACTGACGTGGACGGGGACGTGCTCCACGAATTCGCGGGTTCGCTGGATGGCGACGACGGGCAACTGGTCCCTGCCATCTACGCATGGGATCCCGACGTCCGATTCGTCTACTACCGTCACGTCAGCAAATGGATGTGACCCGCAGTGCCTCCTCGGTTCGCATTCTCGGATCAGACGGATGTGGCGCCCGCTCGAACCGCCTTCGTATCTATCAAGGATCACTTCAATGAATTGGGACATTTCGATCGGACGTTCGAAGGAGGGCTTGGGTCGCGCGTTGCAATGGCTGGGCGCGCGCTGCGGTCGCCGCCAATGGGTGCTCGACGGCGAGGCGATGGAATATTCCGGACGGCTCCAGACGCGTTACGGAATACTCAAGCATCAGGTTCAATGGGGCGACGATACGATGCATCCGAAGCGCCAGCCGATCCCGGTCAACGACCGCTGACCGCTGATGGCGAGTTGCGGCTTCGCTCGCATCGATCATGAAAGCTCCGGACTTCGGAGCTTTTTTTTGCCCGTCGCGATTCCGCGGCGGCGACCGGTCGGTCGCTTTCGCATCGACTCGCGCACGAACTATAATCATGGGTTTTTCGCGTGCCTTTCGGCTCGCGCCACCGAGGCCCATCTTCGACATGCCCATCTACGCGTACCGCTGCGAGACCTGCGGCTTCCAGCAGGACGTGCTGCAGAAGATGTCGGATGCGCGGCTGACGGTATGCCCCTCGTGCGCCAATCCGACGTTCCAGAAACAGGTCACGGCGGCAGGATTCCAGTTGAAGGGCTCGGGCTGGTACGTCACCGACTTCCGCAATCCAGCCGCCAAGACCGGCGCCAAGTCCGAAGGATCGGAGACGAAAGGCGAGACCGGCGGCGAGGCCAAGGGCGACGCGCCCGCGACCGGGAAGAGTGGCGATCCCGCGGCGCAGGCCAGCCCTCCCGCCGCCCCTGCGGCAACGACCGATGCGAAGTCGGCCCCCGCTCCCGTCAAGACGCCGCCCGCCAGCGGCGCGACGTGATGCCATGCTGAAGAAGACCTTCTTCACCGGACTGGTGATCCTGGTCCCGCTCGGCATCACGTTGTGGGTCCTGCGACTGATCGTCACGACGCTGGACCAGACGCTGCTGCTGCTGCCGCCGTCCGTGCGGATGCAGGCGCCGTTCAACGTGCCCGGCATGGGCGCGATCCTGACGCTCGCCATCATCCTGCTGGTCGGCATCCTCGGCCGCAACTTCATCGGCCGCCGCTTGTTCCTGTGGTGGGAAGCGTTGCTCGGCCGCATCCCGGTCGTCTCGGCGATCTATTCGAGCGTCAAGCAGGTGTCCGACACGCTGCTGTCGCCGTCGGGGCAGGCGTTCCGCAAACCGGTGCTCGTGCAGTTTCCGCGTGCCGGCACCTGGAGCATCGGTTTCGTCGTCGGCAGTCCCGGCGCCGCGCTGCAGGAACCGCTCATCGGCGAACATGCCAGCGTCTACATTCCGACGGCGCCCAACCCCACGTCCGGCTACGTGCTGATCGTCTCGGCCGACCAGATCGTGGACCTCAACATCACCGTCGACGAGGCCCTCAAGTTCGTGGTGTCGATGGGGGTCGTGGCGCCCGGGCCGCGGGGTTCGGTCGTCGTGACGACGCCCGTGCTCGCCGCGTGAAAAGCGGCATCGACGCTCTGCGCGGCTTGGCCCGATCGTCATCCACATGTTAGGTTTCGGCAATGCGAATCCCGCACATCCCTCCCCTGCCGGCGTCTCCCGCCGTCGCGCCGCCGGCCGCCTTGCGAAACCGCTAGGGTTGGTCGGGGCCGGCCAACCCGCGTCGCACCGTTCGCGCCCGTACAGTCGTTCATCCATT
>CAZZWS010000021.1:12959-27572 GCA_964657795.1 Beijerinckiaceae bacterium | reverse complement strand
CAGCGCGGAGGCGCCGACGAAGCGGCGTCGCGTCGGATCCAGCGCCGTGCCGACAGGTGCGGCGGACGCCGCGGGCGACGACGGGTCGATGGGATCTTCGCGATCGGGCATTCAGGCTCCTGTGTATTTTCGCGAGAGTCATGCAAGCGCCATGCCACCAGCGGCGGATTTCGAAAAGCGAGCCGGGACGGGGCGTGCCTGCCGCAGATGCCGTGTCGGCTCGTCACGTACAGCAGGCGGCGGCGCGTTCGAGGCGCGCGCCCGATCTTTGGGCGCCACAGGGGCACCGAAGTGCCGCAGCGAGCCGCTGTTTATACTGCGCGGCCCCTCGACCCCGTAGCGCCATGCTCGTCCTCGGCATCGAAACCTCCTGCGACGAAACCGGTGTGGCGCTCTACGACAGTGCCGTGCCGGACCCGGCGCGCGCCTTGCTGGCGCATCGGCTGCACACGCAGGCGGCGATGCACGAAGCCTACGGCGGCGTCGTACCCGAACTCGCCTCGCGCGATCACATCCGTCGGCTGCTGCCGTTGCTCGAAGGCGTGCTGACCGATGCGGGACGCACGCGGGCCGACATCGACGCCATCGCGGTGACCGAAGGCCCGGGCCTGGTCGGGGCGCTGCTGGTCGGGGTCACGTTCGCGCACGCGCTCGGCTTCGCGCTCGGCAAGCCCGTGATCGGCATCCATCACCTCGAAGGTCACCTGCTGAGCCCGCTGATGTCGGCCGACCCGCCGTCGTTCCCGTTCCTGGCGTTGCTGGTGTCGGGCGGTCACACGCAGCTGATGCACGTGACGGGCGTGGGGGAGTACGCGATGCTGGGCGAGACGGTGGACGACGCGGCCGGCGAGGCGTTCGACAAGACCGCCAAGCTGCTGGGCCTGCCCTACCCCGGCGGTCCGTCGCTGGCGAAGCTGGCTGAAAGCGGCAACGACCGCGCGTACGCGTTGCCGCGGCCGATGCTGCACTCGGACGATCTCGATTTCAGTTTTTCGGGGTTGAAGACGGCGGTGGCGACGGTCGCGCGCAAGACCGGGATCGACGGGGATAGCGACGATGCGACTCGCGCCGACCTCGCAGCCTCTTTCCAGCGGGCGGCCGTCGATGTGCTGGTGGCGAAGTCGATGACGGCGCTCGCGATCACCGGATCGTCACGCCTCGTGATCGCCGGAGGCGTCGGCGCCAATCGCTTGCTGCGCAGCGAGCTGCAGGCCGCCGCCAGCCATCGCGGCGCACAGGTGCACTTTCCGGAACTCGAGTGGTGCACGGACAACGGAGCGATGATCGCGCTCGCCGGCGCGTTGAGGCTACAGCGAAGCGCCGCGCCCGCCCGGACGATCGCATACGGCGTCCGGCCACGATGGCCGCTCGACGACCGCTGACGCCCACCGTCGCGGACGGCCGCGCGCTGATCCGATATTCTTGCTTCGCGCGCGGCGCTCGAGCGAACTGTCGAAAAAGGTGACTTCCTTGAAATGCAGGATTTGCGAAAACGAAGAAGGCAATCGCAACTTCATCGTGGCCGAGATGATGTATGGCTACGATCAATCCTTCCAATACTTTCAATGCGCTGATTGCGACTGCCTTCAGATCGCCGAATATCCACCAGATATCCAGAAATATTATGGAGAGGGCTATTACTCGTATCGGGCCGGTGAAAGTCGGGGAATGCTGGAACGCTGGAAGGAAAGGCTGATCAATCGCTACGAGATTTCAAGCAAGGGGCGGATCGGACGCTACTTCGCCGAGCGTGATGGCAATCCGCTGCTTCATGACCTGGCACCGGTGCTCGTCAATCGGCGGCAACGGATTCTCGAGATCGGCTGTGGTGACGGAGCCCTGCTCCGCACTCTCCACGACATCGGTTATCGAGACCTCACCGGCGCGGATCCGTTCATCGAAGCCGATATCCGCATCGATGACCGCTTCGTGATCTACAAGAAGGAGCTGGCTCAGATCGAAGGCCGCTTCGACCTCATCATGTTCCATCACTCGCTCGAGCATCTTCCAGACCAGCGAGCGATCTTCCGGCAGGTGGCAAACCGCCTGGCCCCGGGAGGCCGGTGCATCGTGCGAGTGCCATTGGCTTCGTCGTTCGCGTTCGAGGAATACGGTGTGGCCTGGGTACAGCTCGACGCGCCACGCCATTTCTATCTTCATTCCGTCGAAAGTCTGCGGCGACTGGCGTCCGGCGCAGGCTTGCAACTGTCGAATACGGTCTACGACTCGACCGCTTTTCAGTTCTGGGGCAGCGAGCAATATCGCCGCGGCATTCCTTTGCGGCATCCGCGGTCGCTCGCGCAATGCAAGGTCGCCGATTCGATCTTCACGCGCGAGCAGATGGCAACATTTCGCCAGAAGGCAGCGGAACTCAATGCGACGCGTCGGGGCGATCAAGCCATCTTCTTCATCGATGCACCGGCTGGCTGAATCTTGAAGTCCGTCGTCGTCGTTGTCCTCAGCTGGAACAAGGCGCAGACCGTGATCGAGTGTCTCGATCGCGTGAAGACGCTCGTCGGCGCCGACCTGCATATCGTCGTGGTCGATAACGCCTCGTCGGACGACTCGGTCGTCTCCGTCCAAAGCGCGCACCCCGACGTGGCCGTACTCCAGAACGCCGTGAACCGCGGTTTTGCCGGGGGCGTCAATGCGGGGTTGGCCGAGGCAGCCAGGCGCGGCGTGGACTACGCGTGGCTACTCAACGACGACACCTCTTTCGAGCCGACGGTGCTTGGGCCCTTGCTGGCCCACGCGGAGGCGCATCCGGACTGCGGCCTGCTGTCGCCCGCGTTGTTCGATCTGGGGAATGAAACCCATGAGCAGTTCATGAGCGGCGTCGTCGACTGGCATGTCGGCGCCATGGCCTACAACCTGCCGCCGAATCGACATGCCGGTGTATTGGCCGGGAACGGCACCCCCATCGTTCCGGGAACGGCCGTGCTTTGCGACCTGCGCGTCTACCGGGCCATCGGACCTTTCGACGTGCGCTACTTCGCTTACTGGGAAGACGTGGACTACTCGGTGCGGGCTGCCGATGCGGGCTTCACGAGCGCCATTGTCGTTGGCTCGCGGATGTGGCACGCAGCCACACCCCGCACCGACCGGCCACCGCATTTCAACTATTACATGGTCCGCAACGAAGCGCTGTTCTTCGACATCCATGCAAAAGCGCATCGCTGCGTGCCGTGGAAGCGGCGCTGGCTGGCCGCATCGCTGGAATGGCTGGCCGAGAACCGCGACCTCGGCCACCGCGACAACGCGCTCGCGTGCATCGACGGCATGTGGCATGCGCTCACACGGCGCTACGGTGCGCGCGCGGATCATGCGCCGACGCCGCGCTGGCTGAGCAGCGTGCTGCTCGCGCGGCCCTGGCTCTTCGTCGCCCTCGTACGCGGTGAATGGCGTGCGGTGTTCGGCCGGCTGGTCGGTCGGCGCTGAACGTTCAGTTCGGCGCCCGGCCCCGGATCTTCTTCGCGACGATCTGGCCGGCGTTGATCGGCAGCGACCAGATCGTCGTTGGATCGAGCCGCAACTGATCCTTCAATACCTGTAGAGGCACCGACTTGCGTCGGCCGACGCGATGCACGAGGTCGTCCGCGAATTCGAGACGCAACGTGCGGATCTTGTCGTCCATCGCATCGCGCTGGCCGGGTGTCAGATCGAACGCGAGCAGCCGTTTGCGATACCGCATCTCGTTCTGGATGCGCAGCAAGTAGCCGTCGGTGCCCCATCCCGAGCCCGCATACACGTTGACGCCGTAGCCGTAACGCGCCTCGACGGCGGACGAAAAGCAGAAGCGCGCACCGGCTCTGGCGCAGGCGATCCAGAACAGATAGTCCTCGCCGGCACTGAAGAAGGCTTCGTCGAAACGCTGTGCGCGAAAGCGTCCGAAGTCGTACACCACGGTCGACGTGCCGATCACGTTGCCCGAGATGATCTGGTCGAACATGTCGCCCGCATAACTGTGCAGGTGGCCGTCCGACCCGATCGGCGGATGCGCGTCGACATCGATGCGACCCGCGCGCGCGAAGCCGCCGACCTCCTGACCCGGCTGCAGGAGGTCGGCGAAGTAGAAGTCGTGCCCTGCTTCGAGAGCCTCGACCGCATGGCGGAGATGGTCGTCGACCCACACGTCGTCGGAGTCGAGGAACGCGACGTATCGCACGTCGTGACCCAAGGCATCGAGGCCGCGATTGCGGGCCGCGGCGGGACCACCGTTGGCCTGCACGATCACCTGGACTGGAAAGCGCGTGATGCCGAGCGCCGCCAGCTCGTCGACCGCGGACACCGGAGACGCGTCGTCGACCACGACGACGCGGATGTCGTCGACGCCGGTCTGTGCGAAGACCGAGCCGAGCGCGTGCCCGAGGAGACCTGCGGTGCGCTGATAGAACGGGATGACCACGGCGATGCTCATGCGCGCTCCACGGCGGTATCCGCGAGTCGACCGTGGTCGGCCGCGGTCGTCCGATAGCTCGTCGCGAGCTGTTCGATCACGATGCCGCGCTCGTAGCCGCTTGCCACCTTGCGTCGCGCGGCGGCGCCCATCGCCTCAGCCTCCTGCGGCGCCTCGAGGAGACGGACGCATGCATCCGCCATGTCGCGGGCCGAGTCGGCGAGCACGATCTCCGACCTGTCGACGAGGTCAAGGCCTTCGGCGCCGAGCGTGGTCGAGACGGTCGGTATAGACCATGCGGCCGCCTCGATGATCTTGATACGCGTGCCACCGCCGGCACGTATCGCGCAGCACGCGACATCGGCGCGCGCGTAGATTTGCTCGACGTCTTCGACGAAGCCGAGAATCTCGACGGCGGGGTGCGTCGTACCGGCGCTCGGCAGGCGCTCGCTGCGCGTGCCCGCGATCAGAAGGCGGGCATCCGGAATGCGCACGAGGATCAGCGGAAAAATCACGTTGATCAGCTCCTCGGCGGCTTCGACGTTCGGCTCGTAGCTGTAGCTGCCGATGAACATGATCGTCTTCCCGGTCGTCGCGCGTCGCTCGACGGGCGATGGGAAGGGCACCGCGTTGTGGATCACGGAGATCGGCGTCGTGACGCCCAGTGCGACCAGATGCGCACGCTCCTCACGCGAGCAGACCAGCGCGCTCTGCGACGCCTTGAGCACGTCGCGCTCGGCACGACGGATCGCGCCGATGCCGAGGCGTTGCAGAAAGGTATCGATCGACGGCTTCGACCGATTCGCGCGGCGCGCTCGCGCGACGTGCTCGATGTCGTCGAAGTTGACGGCGATCGGCACGCGACCCGCGACACCGGCGACCACCGCCAGCGCCGCGTCGAGCCGATGCGCGATCACGAGCGCGGTATCCGGCATCATCGCCGCGGCTACCGCACGGACCTGCTCGACGCCTCCCGCGTCGCCGTAGTCCTGTTGATAGCGGACGTCGACCAGACTTCGCAACGTCGCGAGGGCGCCACCGTGTGCGGCACGCGAACGCGCCGCGAGATGCACCGTCACGTCGACGTTCCATCGTTGCTTGAGCGATGCGGCGATCTCGAGCGGCTGCGCGGTCCGCAACTGGTCCCGGTGCGCGAACAACAGCAGGTCCACCTGGTCGGCGGCACGCGCCGCGGCTTCCAGCAGCATGTGCATGCGGATGTACGTGCCCCAGACCATCGGTCCGTAGTCGGATGCGTAGTTGCAGGAGACGAACAGGATGCGTCGCACGATCGGGTCTCTTAGGTCGGACTGCGGGTCGCTTGGGGCGGCGATGACGGACACCCTGCGATGCGCGAAGCGGCTCGCGTATCATCGCCGGCCAGCAAGATACTCGATGACACCGCCGCCGTCTGCCGAGTGTCTCTCACTTCCGAACCATCCGCTCTGCCCACGCTTCATGACTCGACCAACGTTGCGCGGACGCTTCGACTTCAAGACTGCCGCGGCAGGCGATGTCGCGCATGTCGACGACGGCCTCGTCGTCTCGATCGTCGGGCTCCCCAGCTTCGAAGGGACGCTCGCGAGGCTGGTCGATCGACATGGTCGGCAAGGCGGTCTCGGCATCGCTTATCGTGAACGCGGCGCCGGCCTGCTCGACGACCTGCACGGCAGTTTCGCGATCGTCGTCGTCGACGCGCATGCGCACACCGCGATGCTCGCCGTCGACCGACTCGGCATCGAGACGTTGTGCTTCGGGCTCGCTGCCGAGCACCTCCACTACGGCGAGTCCGCGAGCGACGTGGCCGCGCAGATGCGCGGCGAACACGGCCTCGATCATGCGACGTCCGGCGGCCTCGATCCGCAGGCGATCTTCGACTACCTCTACTTCCACTGCATTCCCGCACCGTCCACGATCTATCGAGGTGTCACGCGGCTGCTGCCAGGGCATGTCCTGCAATGCGGCGCGAGCCGCGACGAATTGCCGAAGCCGTACTGGACCCCGAGCTACGACGAGCAACGCAAGGTCGCCGTGCCGGTTCTCGAGAACACCTTCCTCGCCACGGTCGAGGCGTCGGTCGCACGCGCGATCGAAGGATCGACGACGCCCGGCTGCTTCCTGTCCGGCGGCACCGACTCGTCGACCGTCGCTGGCATGCTGGCCAAGGTCACCGGCAGCGCGCCGCAGGGCTATTCGATCGGCTTCGATGCCGACGGCTTCGACGAGATGAGCTTCGCGCGCATCGCCGCGAAGCGCTTCGGCGTGCAGCATCACGAGTACTACATCACGCCGGCCGACCTCGTCGCCAGCATCCCGGGCATCGCCGCGACTTACGATCAACCGTTCGGCAACTCGTCGGTGCTGCCGACCTACTACTGCGCTAAGATGGCCGCGGCCGATGGCATCGACCGGATGCTCGGCGGCGACGGCGGCGACGAGCTGTTCGGCGGCAACACCCGGTATGCGAAGCAGCGCGTGTTCGGCTACTTCGACCAGGCACCGGCCGCGGTACGAGGCTTGATGCAAAGCACACTCGCGCCGTCGATGTGGGACGCGGTGCCGGTCGTGAAGAAAGCGCGCAGTTACGTGCAGCAAGCGAGCGTCCCGATGCCCGACCGCATGCAGACCTACAACCTGCTGACGCGCATCGGCCTCGACACGATCTTCGAGCCGTCGTTCATCGCGCAGGTCGACGTCGATGCGCCCAGGGACCAGATGCGCGCGTGGTACGCCCGCTCCGATGCGAAGAGCCTGCTCAACCGCATGCTCGCATTCGACCTCAAGTACACGCTGACCGACAACGACCTGCCGAAGGTCATGACGGCCTGCCGGCTCGCGGGCGTCGACGTGGCCTTCCCCTTCCTCGACGACGCGGTGGTCGCGTTCGCGGCGAAGCTGCAGCCGGACCTCAAGCTGAAGGGCTTGCAGCTGCGCTGGTTCTTCAAGCACGCGCTGCGCGACTTCCTGCCTCACGAGATCATCACGAAGTCCAAGCACGGCTTCGGGCTACCGTTCGGACTCTGGTTGGGACGCGACAAGGGCCTCAACGAACTGGCGTTCGCGAGCCTCGAATCGCTGAAGCGACGAGGCATCGTGCGCAACGTGTTCATCGACCAGCTGCGCGCTGATCTGCTGGCCGACCACGCGACCTACTACGGCGAACTGGTGTGGGTGCTGATGATGCTGGAGCAGTGGCTGCAGGCGCATCGGGCCTGAGCAGGTCAGCGACGCAGCAGGCTCGCCGCGAGATGACGCCAGCCGTTCGGCTTCGACGGTGTCAGCCGGATCAGACGCCACGCATACCGGATCGCTTCGGCGAACTGCCGATGTTCGCGATAGTGGAAGCAGAACGTGTCGTACACCTTGCGCAACCGCCAGTCGATGTCGGCGCGGAACGCGGCGAACGCACGCTCGCGTTTCACTCCGAGCAGCATGCGGTCCTCGCACCAGTACATGGGCCGCCCCGACTTCGTGAGACTGCCGCTGCGCAACCGGTAGATGCCGGCATCGAGCGGCGCCAGGTACAGGTCCTCGCTGTTCGCGAGGCGTAGCCACAGGTCGTAGTCCTCCGCGCAGGTCAGCGTTTCGTCGAAGCCGCCGAGTGCGCGGATCAGATCACGATCGACCTGCACGGTCATCACCTGGATGCAGCCACAACGCAGCAGCACGTCGACCGGCCGCTGCAGGCGCGACACGCGACCGGCCGTGTAGTCGCCTTCGATATGGCGATACAGGCAAGGCGAACGGCGGCTCAGCGGCAGTGGCGTCGTGCGCGCCGCGTCGTCCCCCACGTCGAAGTGCGCGGCGCGCCAGCGCGCTTTCGGCAGCGCTGCGAATGCATCGCGTTGCTGCCGCAGGAAGTCGGGATACCAGAGGTCGTCGGAGTCGAGGAAGCCGATCCATGCGCCGCGCGCCGCGAAGACGCCGGTGTTGCGTGCGCCTGCCGCGCCCTTGGCACGACGATTCTGCAGGACCTCGACATGGGGCGACAGCGCCCTCGCCTCATCGAGCGCGGCGCGGGTCTCGGGATCGGTGCTCGCGTCGTCTACGATCAGCAGTTCCCAGTAGCCGTCGCATTCGTTGGCCCACAAGGTCTGTGCGACGAGCGAGCGGACCGAATCCAGAAGCAGGCGGCCGGTGTTGTAGACCGGCATCACGAGCGACAGCGTCGGGATGACGCCTGAACTCATCACGCCTTGCGTGCGTGGTTTTCGAAGGCACGCGCGATGCGTTCGACGATGGCGCCGCGTTCGTACTGCGAGCGCGCCATGACGTAAGCGGCGTTGCCGAGTGCGGTCGCTCGTGAACGATCGTCGAATAGTTCGAGGCAGGCCGCGGCGAACGACGCAGCGGTGTCGCGCAAAAGGATTTCGGACCCGTCATCGAGCGCGAGCCCTTCCGCGCCGACCGTCGTCGAAACGATGGCCTTGCGTGCCGCCGCCGCCTCGATGATCTTGATGCGCGTGCCGCCGCCGGCGAGAATAGGGCAGCAGACGACGGTCGCGCGTCGATAGACCTCGGCGAGGTCCGACACGAAGCCCGCGAACTCCACACCTTTCGGCCTCCCGGTAAAGCTTGGCAGCTTCTCGGACGACTCACCCGCAATCACCAGCCGTGCTTCCGGACGTCGTTCACGCACCAGCGGGAACACCTCGTTAATGAGGAATTCGGCTGCGTCCAGGTTAGGTCGATAGTTGTAGGTCCCGATGAAGAACAGCGTGGCCGGGTCCGAGGCATTCGACTCATCCACGTCGTCGTCGAAACGCATCGCGTTCGGAATCACGGTGGTGTTGGGGACACCTTCGTTCGTCAGATAGTCGTGATCGGCATCCGAGCAAACGAAGCTGGTGCTGAAGGCCTTGAGCGTCGCCAGTTCTCCGCGTTTCAGCGCGGGAAGTTCCAGCTTCGCGAAACGCGAGAGGCCGTGCGATGAAGACAACGCCAGCTGTCGCGCTCGCTTGCGATGTTCGATGTCGTTGAGATCCATCACGATCGGCACTTCCTTGGGCGACGCCGCGACGACCATGCTGCCGATGGGAAGCTGATGAGCCACGATGAGATCGGTGTCGGATCTGACGGCGGCCCCTACCGCCGCACGTTGCTCGCCCCCTTGCAGTCGAAAGTAGTCTTCCTGCGCACGATGGTCGCGCAGGGAAACGAGAGTCTGGACCAAAGGACTGTGCCGCATGCCGGCACGTGGCGCAAGAAGCACGTTCGCATCGATACCCCAGTGCTGGCGCAACGACTGTCTCGCCGGTTCGGGCCCGACGGTCTCGATCATCCGCTGGTCGACGAAGAAGAGGATGTCGAGGGCATCGGCAACCTTGGTCGCGGCATCGAGCAGCAGATGCATGCGTTGAAACATGCCGCTGACCTTGTTCCCGAAATCGGAAGCGTAGTCGCGAGAAATGAACAGGATTCGGCGCATGAGTCAGCGGGAGGACGGGCTAGCCACCGGCGTCAGGCAGCGTCGGCCGTCTCGCCCCGCCGCATCAGGTTCTGCGCGAGCCGCAGACCGAAGCGGTTGACGTTGCCGTCCCACGGCGTGAAACGCGGCAACTGGAAGCGATCGGTCTCGCGACGCGCGACGCCCCACGACGTCGAGACCGCCGCGTCGAAACCCAGCTCCTTGACCAGCTTCGCATGCGAGGCGTCGTAGTCGCGCCCGGGCTTGCCGTTGGGATACGCGAACAGCTTGACGCGCTCGCCGAGCGTCTCCTCGAGGTCACGACGCCCGTCGGCGATCTCGTCGCGCGCCGCTTCGCGGGTCAGCGTCGTCAGGATCGGATGCGTGACCGTGTGGGCGCCGATCGACATGCCGTGGCGCTTCAGGTCGCGAACCTGCTGGCGCGTCATCATCAGATCGCTGCGGACCGGCAGGCCCACGCTCGCCGCGATCGCATCGACCTTCACCTGCCGCTCGGCCTGCGGCAGGTACTTGATGCGGTCGAGCAGTCCCCCGATGGTGGCGAGGCGCGCCGTGTCGTTGTTGCAAGACCAAATGCCGCAGTCGATCGCGCTCAGGTCCAGCACGGGGTCGCGGCACAGGCGAACCGCTTCGATCACCGTGTCGTTGAACATCCGGCCGCCATCGAGGAAGCCCGTCGCGACGAAGAACGTCGCGTTCAGACGCAGTCGCGCAAGGATCGGCGCCGCGATCGTGAGGTTGTCCGCGTAGCCGTCGTCGAACGTGATGCACGCCGCGTTGGACGGCAGGCTGCCGTCACGCAGCCGCCGCGCGGCCTCGCTCAGCGGGAGCACGCGAAAGGCCTTGGCGAGCCACGTCATGCGCGCCTCGAACGCCGCGGCATCGGGTTCGCCCGGCATCAGCGGGTCGTGCTTCGGCAGGACGCGATGGAAGATCAGGATGGACAGCCGCGTGCCGCGCGTGGCGGACAGGACACGGCCGAAGCTCTTGACGGTGATGGCCGCAGGATTCATCGATGAGAAACTTACGGAGCTGTCAGGGGGCGTCGCTGCGATCGTAACGTCGCACCTCGAGCTCGCCATCGCCGTATCTGCCAGGGGCGACGGCCTCGGACGGCTTCCAGCGCGGATCGAGTGCGAGGTCGACCTGATAACGCTCGCGCGTCACGGTCCACACGTGCGGTGCGTCATGAACATCGACGCCGACGGCCGTACCGAGCACGTACCGGACGCCCTCGTGGTCGACGACGTTGCCGGTCGGCACGAGCCCGAGGCGCCCCGGCGTGTCGGCGCCGAAGGTCTTCGCCAGACGATCGTTGAGATGTGTCCACTCGGCATTGAGCGGCGGCAGGACCGACAGCGGTCGTCCCCAGTGCGGCCCGATCGCGTAGCGGGCGATGCCCCAGTACACGCTGACGTTGGGAACGAGGACCACATCGCCCGGTGTCGCGGAGTCACGCACCATCGCCGCAGCGGCGGCGTAGGCCTCCGGTTGTGCCTGGCGCGACGCCAGCGGAAAGGCCGCGCAGGCGAGCGCGACGATGCAGACGACGACGAAGCCGAGCGCTTTTCGCGAACGCCCCGCAGCCGCGGCCGCGCCCAGCACGACGAACGGCAGCAGGTTGGCCGCGAACACCGGCTGCTTGTAGATCGGCTTCAGCAGCGCGGCCACGACCAGCGCGACGGCGATCGCGCCGATCGGGACGATCAGCGTGCGCCAGCGGCTGCCGCGCTCGGCGATGCCCGCCCAGATCAGGATCACGAAGACGAGACTGCCGCCGAAGCGGGCCCACGGCAGTCCCGACGTCTTCCAGCCGGCGATCAGCGAGCCGCCGGTGGTCAGCATCACGCCGATCGAGTCGGGCGCCGCCGCGTCCGACCCGCGGACCAGCGCGCTCGCGGCGAGCGGCAGCACGCACAGCCCGAAGACGATCTGCGCGACGAGCCACATCCGGACCGAACGCACGAACTTCAGCGACGGCACGCGCATTCGACCCATGGATGCCGCTTCGGCCAATGCGCCGAGGACCACGAACGCGATGAAGTAGAACTCGACCGCATGCAGATAGGCGGTCACCACCTCGACGACCAGCGCGGTCAGGAGCCAGCGTCGCGAGCGCGTCTCGAACCAGCGGCGGTTGGCGTAGTACGCGAACAGCACGCAGGCCGGCAGCGCGGCATACATGCGCAGCGTGCCGGCGCTCCAGGCGAAGCTGGGCAACAGCGCGAACAGCGCGGCCGCGATCCACGCGCTGCGCGGCCCGTGCGATGCGCGCGCCACGGCGAACATCACGACCAGCGAGATCGCGGCCCACGACAGCGAGTTGGCCAGCGCCCAGCGGTCGCTGCCGTCGCCGAGCGCGAGCCAGCCGTCGAGCTGCAGGAAATACAGCGGCGGATGGATGTCGTTGCGCAGCAGTTCGATGAAGAACAGCGGCAGCGGCTGGTTCGCATGCGTGATGGCGATGATCTCGTCTTCCCACAGCGAGCCGCGATGCAGATAGAACGACAGGGCGGCCGCCACGCCGACGATGATCGCGACGATGCAGAACACGATCAGCCACGCCGAGACGGATGGCGCGGCATCCGTCGCAGAGGACCTCGCGCGCACGCGCCTGATCCGGACGCGCCGGCCGGCGATCGGCAAGGAGCCCGCGTCGGTCGTCATCGGAACACCATGCGGCGATAGGCGAAGAAGCTGTACAGCAACAACAGTATCGTGGCGGCCGCCACCGCCAACAACGGGGGCATGCCGGCGAAGACGAACGCGCTGTACAACAGGAAGTTCATCAGCGCGCTCGACAGGGCCACCGTGGCGTAGCGCATCAGCTCGGCGCGGCTCTTCGGCTTGTCGACCTTGAACGTCAGCGTGCGATTGAGCAGCCACGTCACGACGATCGCCGCGAGCAACGGAGGAACACGCGCGAGCAACGGCGGCACGCCGAGATGCGCCAGCAGCCACGTGCCGCCGCCATCGACCACGAAGCCGATGCCGCCGACCAGCCCGAAGCGAAGGAACGATGTGCTCATCGCGCGACTAGAGCACGGGCCGCTTGAGCTGCGGCATCCGCAGGTACGCGAGTCGCTTGTGTTCGAGCCGCCCAGCAGCCACGCTGTCAAGAATCATCCCCGCCAGCGACGAGATCGCCGCGAGCAGCACCAGCCCGGTCGCGAGAATGGCGGTCGGCAGGCGTGGCACGTCGTGGAATTCGAGGAAGTGCACGACGACGGGATAGGCGAGCAGGACCGCGAGGACGACGAACGCCACGGCGATACCGCCGAAGAAGCGGGCGGGCCGGATTTCCTTGAACAGCAGGATCTGCGTGCGCAGGATGCGGATCGCGTCGCGATACGTGTTGAGCTTGCTCGTCGAGCCTTCCTCGCGGGCGCCATAGTCGGTCTCGATCTCCGCGACCGGCATCCGCAACTGGCTCGCCTGCACCGACATCTCGGTCTCGATCTCGAAGCCCGACGAGACGGCCGGGAAGCTCTTCACGAAGCGGCGCGAGAAGACGCGATAGCCGGAGAAGATATCGGTGAACAACGGTCCGAACAGGCGCCGGTAGAAGCCGTTGAACAGCTTGTTGCCGAAGCCGTGACCCTTGCGGTGCGCGTTCTCGTACACGTTGCGGCGCGTGCCGACGACCATGTCGAGGTGGTCGGCGACCAGCCGTCGCACCATCGTCACGGCCACGGTCGGGTCGTAGGTGCCGTCGCCGTCGGCCATCAGGTAGATGTCGGCGTCGATGTCCGCGAACATGCGGCGCACGACGTTGCCCTTGCCGGGCCACGGCTCGGCGCGGACGATCGCGCCTGCGCGCCGTGCGACAGCCGACGTGTCGTCGGTCGAACGATTGTCGTAGACGAAGATGCTCGCGGTCGGCAGAACCGTGCGAAAGCCGTCGACCACGCGAGCGATCGACAACGCCTCGTTGTGGCACGGCAGCAGTACGGCGATCTGCAGCGTCGCGATGAAGCGATCGAGTTGCGCGAGCGTCAGTTCGGGCTCGACGGCGTCGGGTTTGACGGTCGACACGGACGCGACCGCACGCGGCTCGGAGTCGGCGAACGACGTGCGATCGCAAGGATCGGTCGTCGAGGGATTGCTGAGCACGGTCATCTCGTCATCTTCCCGTCGGAAGCATCGTCACCGCCTTCGAATACGCGCCCTGCCCGCGCCAGTCGTCGACCGCGGGTCTTGCCGGTCTCGGCGGCAGTTCCGCAACGTCCTCGACCAGCCGAACCGAACCGAAACGGTCGCGGCGCGCGAAGCCGTCGGTGCTGGGATCGGAACGCTTTTCCTTCTGCCGCGCGAGCACCAGACCGCGGGTGGCGACGACGATCACCATCACGTAATAAGGCACGTCGAAGTACGCGAGGCTGAGGAAGGCGCCGCCGACCGCATAGCCGACCATGCTGACCTTCATCATGTCGACCAGCGGTCCGACCCATGCGAGGTCCGCGATGCCCTTCGCGCGGCGTTTGGCGTCGCCGGCTGCGAGCCAGGTGAACGCGCCGATCGACATGAAGAGGAACAGACCGATGAAGCCGTGCTCGGCCATCACCTGGAAGTAGATGCTGTGCGCCGCGTGCACGTCGAGGGGATTCGGCGCGTACTTGGCGAAGATGTCGTAGTCGTAGATCTCGAAGCCGCCGCCGAGCAACCGATCCTTCGCGAGATTGAACGCCATCCACCATGCGTTGATGCGTCCCTGCGCCGAAGAGTCCTCGTCGTAGGTCTGGATCGTGTGCATCCGCGCGGTCCATTCGGCAGGCATGAAGCCGATCAC
>CAZZWS010000021.1:0-12949 GCA_964657795.1 Beijerinckiaceae bacterium | reverse complement strand
GAGGATGCCCGCCGCGACGAGCGCGATGCCCACGCCGAACTTGTTCCGGCTCTTCCACCACATCACCACGGCCATCGCGCCGATGGCGACGAGCGCGCCACGCGAATGGCTGCCGATGGCCGCGAAGGCCGTCAGCAGCATCACGCCGGTCATGCCCAGCTTCTGCCACTTCTTCTTGAAGCCGAGCTGCACGTAGCGCATTAGCGGGATGGTCATGACGAAGGCCAGAGCGACCTCGTTGTTGCCTTCGATGAACGAACCGCCCGGACCCCAGACCAGGTAGTTGCCGCCGGTGGCGAGCGTGAAGAGCCCGCCCTTCGCGCCGTAGAACGCCAGCGAGAAGACGATGGTCCAGATCACCCAGTGGATCTGTTGCTTGGTGTGGATGACGGCCAGTGCGACGAAGGTCATCAACATGATCTTCATGACCCGCGACCACATGTCGTAACCGGACCCGTCGTGAAAGGGAAACAGCGACGTCAGACAGATCCAGGCCATGAAGAGGCCGAGCGCGACCACCGGCGGCGTCAGGATCAGCCGACGGTCCTCCTTGGTGATGAACAACGCGATGAACGTGATGCCGGCCGTGGCGGCCGCGAACTGCAGGTCGTAGGCGAAGCCGTAGCTGAGACGGTGCGGATTCATCACGCTCAGCCAGACCCACATCACGATGCCGAGCGACGGACGCTTCAGCATGAACGGCACGCAGGCGACGAAAAACAAGACGAGGGCGATGTCACGCATGGAGATCTCCGGGCGCCTTCACGAGGCCGCGGTGTCGGGCACGCACAGATGCGCGAACCGGCGAGGAAACAGGAGCGCCAACGCTTCGAAGGTTGCGACGCGGTTCAGCAACCAGGTGCCCGCGACATAGACGACCGCACCGCCCGTGACGAGCAACGCGAACAACGGCGCGTAACCCAGCCCGGACAGCAGCCCACGAAGAGCTTCGACGGCGACGAACATGATCGCCGAAATCAGCAGCGGCCTCCACATTTCCGCGGCGACCTGGGACACCGACAGTCCCAGTATCGGAAGCGCGCGGAACATGTTGAGCGCGAACAGGATCGGCGTGACGACCAGCCAGGCCATGCTGAGTCCGACAATGCCGTAGCGCGACCCGATGTAGAACAGCGGCGGCGCGACGCAGGCGCCGGCGACGGTCGTCCACATCGCGATGTCCACCCGCCCCATGCTCATCACGGTGGTCGAGACGATCGAGCCGATCATGCGGAACGGAATGGTCAGCGCGACCAGCGTCAGCGGCAGGATCGAATCGACCCAGGCCGGCCCGATGGCGATCTGCACCAGTTCGGGTGCGACGGCGCCGATGCCCCATAACACCGGAAAGGTCACGAATGCCATCAATCGCACGCCGAGTCGCGTGTTGTGCGCGACGGCGCGCGGGTCGTGCTGGATCTTCGCGAAGGCGGCGAACGCGACGCCGTTGATGATCCCCGCCGCACGCTGCATCGGCAGCGACGCGAGGTGGACCGCCACCGAGTAGAGACCGAGCGCTTCCTTGCCGAGAAATTTGCCGGCGATGAGGATGTCGGCCTGCGACGACCAGTACCAGACCACGCGCGTGAGCAACACGTTGCCGCCGAAGGTCCACAACCGGCGCGTATCGCCGAAGCGGAACGACGGCCAGTGGAACGACGAAGCGCTGGCGAAGAACATCGCGACGCGGACCGGATTGGCGACCAGCGTGCCCAGGATCAGCGACCACGGACCGAAGTGGCCGAGCGCGAAGCCGAGTGTGGCCAGGTTGCCGACGATGCCGCTGACGATCTCGATGCGCGCCGACGTGCGAAAGCGCATCTCGCGCTGCAGGAGCCCGCTGTAGACCGGGACCATGCCAGACCCGATGAAGCCGAGTGCCGCGACGCGCGTCATGTCGACCAGGCGCGGCTCGCCGTAGAACGCGGCGATCGCGGGCGCTCCCGCGATCAGCATCGCGCAGATCGCGGCGTTGACCAGCAGCGCGGCCCCGAAAGTCTGGCGAATCTCGCGCGTCTCGAGCGTCGGCGATTGCGTGATCGAAGAGCCGAACCCCATGTCGCCGAGCATGCCGAGGAACATGAACATCAGGGACAGCATCGCGACCAGGCCATAGTCGGCGGGCGCGAGCAGCCGCATCACGAACAGCGTGATCGCCCAGTTGATCAGCTGCCCGCCCATCTTCGCGACCGCGGACCAGCGCAAGGCCGACATGACCTGAGCCTTCATGCCGCCGCTCGGGGCTTCGATCGGCAGGGTCTCGCCGGCGCTCATGCCGACGCCTTCTGCACCTGCGCGAAGAGCAGCGGCATCGTGAAGTTGGCGTCGTGCATCGTCTCTACCGACCGGACGTCGAAGGTCCTCGCGAGGAAGCGCCGCAACGAGTCACGCGTGTACTTGATGACGTGCTCGGACTCGTCGATCGGACCGAGGCAGTCGTCGGGGACGAAGACGAACGCGCGGCCGCCCGGCTTCAGCACGCGTGCGATCTCGTCCATCAGACGACCGCGACGGATCACGTGCTCCAGGACCTGCGAAGCGATCACGACATCGAACGACGCGTCGGGAACGGCCAGCTCCGGCAGGCGACCCTGCCACATGGTGATGCCGCTCGCGCGCAGTCGCTCGACCGCGTAGTCGGACAGCTCGAAGCCATGGAGCTCGGCATAGCCTCGTTCTGCCAGCCTCCGCAGGATGCTGCCATTGCCGCAGCCGACATCGAGAATGGCGTCTTCCGGCCGCGTCAATTCCGCGATGCGGTCGACTTTGGTCGGCCAATCCCGCGCATCCCACGTCTCTCGCAGCCGTTCGTTCCAGTGCTCCACGCTGTTGCCGGACAGGCCGATGTTCGCGACCAGGTGATAGATCAGCGGGAAGCGATCCGAGATCACCTTGCGCACGCGATACGGCAGCACGTTCATCGCGCCGCCTCGAGCAGCGTGCCGCGCGGCCGCGACGCGAGCGATGCGAACAGGCGTTCCTGGCCGCGCGTCGTCTCGTCCCAGCTGAAGCGCTCGGCATAGCGGCGCGTCGCGGCGCGATCGGGCAATGCGGACAGCAGCCGCTGGAGGGCCGCGGCGATCGTCGTCGCGTCGCGCTGCGTCACGAGCAGACCGGCCTCGGGCGCTTCGATCACTTCGCGCGAGCCGCCGACGTCGGTGGCCACGACCGGCGTGCCGCAGGCCATCGCCTCGAGCAGCACGTTGGCCCAACCCTCGTTGCTCGACGCCAGGACCAGCGCATCGCTCGCGCTGTAGACCAGCGGCAGGTCCGCGTGGGCGAGCTGGCCGAGGAAGCGCACGCGCCCGGCCACGTCGAGTCGCCTGGCCAGCGCCTCGAGCGCGGCGCGCTCCGGACCGCTGCCGGCGATCAGCAGCGTCACGTCGGGCAGCCTCGCGACCGCCTCGATCACGAGCTCGTGGCCCTTGCGCGGGATGAGATGTCCGACCGACGCGACGATGCGGCCCGTGAGCGGCAACGCCATGCGGGCGCGCGCGTCCTGCGGGTCGATCGGCCTGAAACCATCGAGGTCGACGCCGTTGCGCAGCACCTCTATTTTCGTCGCGTCGGCGCCGAGCGCGACCAGCTGGGTCTTCAACGCGGCGCAGACGGTGACGATGCCGGCCGCGCGATCGGCGGCCCAGCGGATCATCCGCCGCGGACCCGCGTAGCCGGGCAATCGCGTGATGTCGCTGCCGCGTGCCGTGATCACGAGCGGCCGGTCGAACCACTTCGCGAGCAACGCGGCCGCGACGCCGTCGGGGTAGAAATAGTGCGCATCGATGGCGTCGAAGTCGAAGCCGTCGGCGCGCAGCGCGGCGATCACCGGACGCGCGGCGAACGCCATCGCCAGCGGCGCGACGTTCATGCCGACCACCGGCAACGTGAGGAAGCGCGGGTGCACGACATCGAGCCCGAAGCGCGTCTCGCGTGCGGGCACCTGCGCGTACTGCGCGAAGCGGCCGAAGCGCGGATCGCTCGACGGGAACCACGGCACCGGCGCGACCACGCGGGCCTCGACGCGGCCGCCGTCGCGCAGATGCCGCAGACGGTTCTCGACGAACACGCCGTGCGACGGCATCCGCGCGTTGGGGAACAGCGACGAGAAGACGAGCAGCCTGATCATGCGCTGTCCTGCGGGGCGATCTCCGCAGCGCCGGACGACCGCGTGCGCTCGAACGCATCGCCGTGTCGGCGCGCGGCCGCCGCGTCTTCGCGGCCGGCCGGTGGCGCGACGCGACGTCCGGCGGCGAGCAGCAACTGGTCGAACAGCGCGATCACGCGCTCCGCGGTGCGCACCCAGGTCAGGCCACGCCGCGCGATCGTCTCCAGTGCGCCGCGAGCGAGACGTTCGCGGAGTGCTGCGTCGGTCGACAGTCGCTCCATCGCCTTGGTCAGGCCGTCGGGATCGTCGACCGGGAACAGCAGCGCGTTGACGCCGTCGTCCAGCACTTCGCGGATGTTGGGTTGATCGGGCGCGACGATCGCGCGACCGAGCGCCAGATATTCGAACAGCTTGAGCGGCGACGCGTACGACACGACCGCGGGTTGCAGCGCCACGTCGAAGGTCGATACGTAATGCGGAATTTCTTCGCGCGGCACGATGCCGGTGAAGACCACGCGCGACGCGATGCCGAGTTCGGCCGCCTGCGCTTCCAGCGCCGCACGCGCCGGTCCGTCGCCGACCACGAACAGCATGCGCGCGTGCTCGACGCCGTCCTTCGCGATCGCCGCGATGACGCGATCGAGCCCGTGCCACTCGCGCACGAAGCCGGTGAAGCCGAGGACGATGCGGCCGTCGAGGTTCCAGCGAAGGCGCAGTGCCGCGGTGTCGAACGGTCCGGCGAAATGCGCGAGGTTGATGCCGTTGGGGATGACCTCGATGCGCGGCGCGTGACCGACCGAGTCGCGCACGATCGCCGCCAGCGCCTCGGTCACCGGCAGCAGCACGTCCGCGCCGCGCCACGCCTCGAGTTCGGTCGCGCGTGCGAGGCGATCGAGCGCGATGCCGTCGAAGCGCTTGCGTTCGGCATGCAGAGGGGCGTTGATCTCGAGCAGCATCGGCAGGCGGTGGCGTCGCCGTGCACGCACGCCCGCGGTGGAGAACAGGTTGTAACGCTCGTACAGCACGTCGGGCCGGAACGTCGCGATCGCCTTCGCGAGGCGTCGTCCGGCGTGGACGCCGTAGGCCCACTCGGCGAGTTCGTACAGCGGTTGCGGCAGCCGCCGCTTCATCCACGCGACGATGCCCGCGTCCGAACCGAAGGCCTCGGTGTCGACGGCGTCCGGACCGACGACGACCACGGTATGGCCGAGGCCACGCAGCGCGCCCACCAGTTCTTCGAGGTGCACGTACTGCCCGTCCTTCGAACGGATGCGATGGTGGTAGAGGATCTTCATGTCGCGTGCGGCCGGGCCGCGTGCGTGCGCCGGCTTCGGCTACGCGGCCTTCATCGTGAGCGGTGCATTCGACGCGGCATCGCTTTCGGCGCCGCTCTCGACGACGTTCTTCAGGAACGCGTCGAACATGAGGATGGTCCAGATCGGCGTGCTGTGATCGCGCACGCCCGACTGATGCTGCTCGACGATGCGCTTCATCGTGTCGCGATCGAACCAGCCGGTGTCGGCCAGCCGGTCGCCGAGCAGCGCGGTCCGCACGCGACCGGCCAGCGGCCCGCGGAACCACTGCGCGAGCGGGATCGAGAAGCCCATCTTCGGGCGATACATGATCTCGTTCGGCAGGTATGGCTCCATCGCCTTCTTGAGCAGGAACTTCTGTTCGCCGTTGCGGATCTTGAGCGACGACGGCAGCGTGGCCATCCACTCGACGAGCTCGTGGTCCATCAGCGGCTCGCGCACTTCGAGCGAGTGCGCCATCGACGCGCGATCGACCTTGGTGTTGATGTCGCCGACGAGGTAGGTCTTGAGGTCGATGTACTGGATCTGCGCGAGCGCGTCATCGGTGGGCGCGCGTTGCGCATGGCGCCGCATCACCTCGATCGCCTCGTAGCCCGCCAGCTCACGCTTGAACGCGGGGCTGTAGAGCGCCTGCCGCAGCGGCGAGCGGATCACCGACATCGTGTGGAAGTAGGCCTCGACCGAGTCGCGACCGAGCGCCTCGAACGTGGACTTGGCCCGCAGCACGCGCGGCGCCCAGTCGGCCTTGGGGTACGCGCGACCGAGCGCGCCGAACACCGGCCGGCGCATGCCGAGCGGCAGCGAAGAACGCATCTTCTCTTCCATCAGATGGAAGCGATAGCGCCGATAACCGCCGAAGGTCTCGTCGCCGCCGTCGCCCGACAACGCGACCGTGACGTTCTTGCGCGCGAGCTGGCAGACGCGATAGGTCGGGATGGCCGAGCTGTCGGCGTAGGGCTCGTCGTAGAGCCGCGCGAGCGTGTCGATCAGGTCGAAGTCGTCGCTCTCGACGCGCTCGCTGCGATGCGTGGTGCGGTAGCGGTCGGCGACCTGTTGCGCGTACTCGGACTCGTCGAACTTCGCTTCCTTGAACCCGATCGAACACGTGTTGACCGAACCCGACGACAGTCCGGCCATCATCGCCACGACCGCGCTCGAATCGACGCCGCCCGACAGGAACGCGCCGAGCGGCACGTCGGAGATCATGCGCAGGCGCACCGACTCCTTCAGGCGCTCGACGAGTTGCTCGCACGCCTCGGCGTCACCGATCCGCGACGCGTTGACCGTCGTCTCGAAGCGCACGTCCCAATACTCGCGCGAGGCCGGGATCGGCTGTCCGCGGCGGATGGCCAGCGTGTGCGCCGGCGGCAGCTTGAACACGTTCTTGAAGACGGTGCGCGGCTCCGGCACGTAGCCGAGCGCGAAGTACTCCTCGACGGTCTGCGGTTCGATGACGCGGTTGAGGGCCGGATGAACGAGCAGCGCCTTCAGCTCGGAGCCGAACAGCAGCATGCCATCGGGCAGGATCGTGTAATACATCGGCTTGACGCCGAGCCGGTCGCGTCCGAGGAACAGCGTCTCGCGATTGCGATCCCAGAGCCCGAACGCGAACATGCCGCGAAAGCGCGTGACGCAGGCCTCGCCCCACTCTTCCCACGCGTGCACGATGACCTCGGTGTCGCTCTTCGTGCGGAAGACGTGGCCCCTCGCGGACAGCTCGACGACCAGGTCCTGGTAGTTGTAGATCTCGCCGTTGAAGACGACGCCGACGGTCTCGTCCTCGTTGTAGAGCGGCTGATGGCCGGTCGACAGGTCGATGATGGACAAGCGTCGATGGCCGAGGCCCACGCCGGGCTCGAAATGGAAGCCGTCGTCGTCGGGACCCCGATGCGCGATGGCATCGTTCATCGAGACGAGCAGATGCCGCGGGATTTCGCGGCGACCGCGCGTGTCGAACATTCCGGTGATTCCGCACATGCTGGGCTCCGTGCTGTGGGTGCGCGACGTGGTGGGAGGTCAGCCGCGCGCCGCGGCCGTCGTCGACGGCGACGAGGACATGCGGTCGGCGGGCCGACGTTCGGCGAGCAGCGTGTCGTAGAGATCGGCGTAGCGGGCGACCATCGTCTCGATGCTGAACGCGCCGGTCGCGCGGACTCGCGCCTGACTGCCTTCATGACCGACCCGCTCGGCCGACAGCGCGTAGTCGACGATGGCCGCGGCCATCGCGTCGACGTCGTCGCTCGCGACCAGCGTGCCGGTGCGGGCTTCGTCGACGAGTTCGGCGTTGCCGCCGACGCGCGTGGCGACGACCGGCAGGCCGCACGCCATCGCCTCGAGGATCGTGTTGGAGATGCCTTCGGCGAGCGACGGCAGCACGAAAAGGTCGAAGTCGGCCATCAGTTGCGGCACGTCGTTGCGCGAGCCGCACATCCAGACGCGATCGGCGAGACCGCTGGCGGCGACCTGCGCCGCGAGCATCGTGCGATCGGGACCATCGCCCGCCACGACCAGCCGCAGACGCGCCGCCAAGTCGGGCGACTGCACGGGCGACTGCGCGACGAGGCGTGCATGCGCGCGCACGAACGCATCGATCAGCAGGCACTGATGCTTGACCGGCGACAGGCGACCCACGGTGCCGACGACGAAGACCGACGGGTCGTGGAAGTGCCGACCGACCGGACCCGCGTGATGCGTTTCGGCGCCGCCGACGCGGGGTCGAAAGCGCGCGACGTCGACACCGTTGCTGATCTGGGCGATCGCAGCGGGGTGCACGCCGACGCGGTCCTCGAGGTAACGCCGGATCTCGCCGGACAACGCGACCTGTCGATGGATCAACGGACGCAACAGGCGCCGCTGGAGATGATGGCTGCCCTTGCCTCCGCTCACGTCCTGCTTTTCCCAGCCATGCTCGCCGTGGATGCGGATCGGGACGCCGGCCAGCAGCGCCGGAATCTGCGCTTCCGACGCGGCGATGTTGCGCGTGTGGACGATGGCCGGGCGAAGCTGCCGGAAGACGCGATGCAGGTCGCGATAGATCGCGAGGCCATGACCCGGCGGCTTCCGCATCGAACGGAACTCCACGCGTTCGCGCGTGATGCGATGGCGGAAGTCCGTGACCTCGGTCAGCGCGATCACGGCATGGTCGTAACGATCGGCCGGCAGATGGTTGATGAGGTTGACGACGCCGTTCTCGAGACCGCCGACGTCGAAACGATAGACGACGTGCGCGATCAGGGGACGCTGACCCGGACCTTGACCCGGACGTCGATCCTGAAGCTCGGCGTTGCGCGTGGAGGCCTTCATTGCCGCGCCTGTTCGCGAAGCGCGGCGAGCCGCGCCGTGATCTGCGGTTGGGCCGCGGTCACGAACGCTTCGAGCGTGTCCGCCGATCGGGTGTCGTTCGGTCCGACCATCGGCGTGGTCACGACGATCACGGCGGAGTCGTCGCCGCGACCGGTCAGCTTGTCGAGCGCGTTGTAGGCCTTGGCGAGGTAGTTGCTGGTCGTGAGGCGGCCATTGATCCAGTACCAGCGCCACGTCATCAGACGTTCACCCGCGTCGCTCCTGACCTCGTTCTCGACGACCGGCAGGTCACCGGCCGCCGGGATGGTGCGACCGCGTCGCGCGACCGAACCCCAGACCTTGTCGGCCACGATCACGACGTCGTTGTCGTACGTCACCAGCGGACCGTTGCTGAGCTGACCGCTGTAGTAACCGACGAACAGCGAGACCTTGCGATCGCCGGCGACGAACGTCTCGTGCTCGACCGAGCGGGCACGCAGGTAGTGCGGCACGAAGGTGGTGAACGACGGCGCGTCGGCCTGCCAACCCGGCACGCGGTCGATGCCGATCGCGCCGGGATGCGGCCCGTCGGTGAGGCGATCGAGCCACTTTCCGAGCGCCGGCCACGGTGCGGCCAACAGGACGAAGACCACGGCGACGACGGCGATCGCTCGCGTGCCGTGCACCGTCGTCGATGCTGGACGATCGACCGGCTGTTCGGCCGCGACGGGCTCGTCGAATGCCGAGTCCTCGTCCCGCCAGAAGTTGCCGACCCAGAACAGCAGCATCATCACCAGCCCGAAGAACAGCCAGCCGTAGATGATGTGGTCGACGCCGGTCGCGAGCTTGTTGCTGGACAGGTGCGCGAGCATCACGATCAGGTAGGCGCGCAGCCAGTTGGCCACGATCGGCACGAGCATCGACGCGACGATGAACGCCACCCGGCGCCACGCCGCGCGATAGTTGAGATACGCGAACAGGAAGCCCAGTGTGATCGACGCGATCAGGTAGCGCAGGCCGCTGCAGGCCTCGACCACGGACCAGTTGCCGCTCGGGATCTGGAAGTAGTTGCCTTCGCGGAACACCGGCACGCCCGAGGCACGCAACGCCTGCACGGTGAAGTCGGCCGTGTGGTTCATCAGCGTCGGCATCAGGAAATCGCCGGCCGGCACCGCGAAGAACAGGAAGCCGAGCGGATAGAGGATGCGGCGCGTGACGTCGTTGCCGAACACGGCCCACACGAGGCACGGCACCATCGCGACGAACGCGTATTCCTCGGGCGCGTGCACCCCGACCGAATGCGCGACCAGCCAGGCCGCGCCGCACGCGACGAGCGGCACGAGCGCCAGCGGCTGCGCCTTCGGCACGACGGCCGCGAGCGGGTGACGCAGACGCCAGATCAGCCACGCGCTGACCGGAAAGATGATGTAGCCGTGCGCGTACGTCCCGGTCTTGCCCCAGCCGTCGAACAGGTCGAGCAGGGTCTCCTGATAGATCGCGAGCACGGCAGCGAAACCGATGCCGAAGACCAGCAGCGCACGCCGCCACAGCGCGGCCAGCGGCATCGCGACGGGTCGCGCCGCGTCGACATCGAATGCACGCGCGGGAGCACCGGCCACTACCGGCTCGTCGCGGCCGATCTTGCGTGCGCCGCGCAGCACGGCGTCGTCGGCGGTCGTCGTCGCGTCAGGCATGTTCGACCTCGGTCGCCAGAAGCGGCCCCGGCGGGTTGCGACGCTTGAAGCGGATCGACGGCACCGCGGCCCCGGCTTCGTCACCGCGCGACGGCACGTCGAAGAGCTGATCGACGCTGCGATCGAAGCCCGAACCGAAGCAGCGATCGATGCGTGCGAGGTTGTGCGACCAGTCGTAATTCGCCAGCACCGCCGCGCGGCCGGCGTCGCCGAGCTTGCGCCGCCCGAGCGGATCGTGGAGCAATTCGATCGTGGCGCGTGCGAAGGTCTCGGCATCGTCGGCGAGACGGAAGTCGCGGCCGATGGCGGCGTTCAACGCGGCAGCCGACGTGGTCGAGACCACGGTCGCCGCGCCCATCGCCATCGCTTCGAGCGCCTTGTTCTGGATACCGCGCGCGAGGCGCATCGGCACCACGACGACGCCGGCGTGCGCGAGATACGGACGCACTTCCGGCACGGTCCCGGTCACGAAGATCTCGTCGGTGCGCACCAGCGACCGGACCTCGGCGCTGGGTCGCGCGCCGACGATCCAGAACGTGGCGTCCGGGATCTGGTGACGGATCAGCGGCATCACGTCGCGGCTGAACCACACGGCCGCATCGATGTTGGGCTTGTAGTCCATCGCACCGGTGAAGACGATGCTGTGATTGGCCGCATCGTCCCGTCCGGCGCGCCAGCCCTGCGGCGCGGGGATGTCGTCGGCGGAGAAATAGTTCGCGTCGACCCCGTTCTCGACGGTGATGACCGGCGCGATCAGGTCCCCGGCCAGTCGACGGAACAACGCCGATTCGGGCTTGGTGACGAACACGCTGGCGATGGCCCGCGACGCGCTGTAACGCTCGAAGTCGAGCAGCAGGCGCGCCTCGCGGCGATAGAGCCACGCCATCGCGCTGCTGCTCGCGTCGGCGTACTGGTTCCACTTGTCCGAGTCCACGTCGACGAAGTCGATCAGGCGCTCGACGTCTTCCATCTCGTTGACGTATTGCGCCATCGGTGACGAGAAGACCACGACGCGCCGGATGCGATGCCGCTCCACGACCGACTCGACCCAGTTGGTCATCCGCGTGTCCTTGTAGTAAGGCAACGCGAGCGCCTGACCGGTCAGCAAGCCGATCGCACTGCGCAGTTTGGCGCCGCGCGGCGACAACGGCAGGCACAGGGTCTCGCCGCCGCACAGTTGCCTGACGACCTCGACGTGCTGCCAGTCGGCCGGGTCGTCGACGAACGTGCCGACGTGCACGCGGTAGCGCTTCGCGAGATGCTTGAGGACGTGATACGACCGCAGCTTGTCGCCCTTGTTGGGCGGATAAGGGATGCGGTGCGCGAGAAAGAGCAGGTCTTCCATCAGCCGAGGCTCCCGGCGATGAACGGTCCGAGGCGACTGGCGACCGGCAGCGGCAGACGCCGCCAGAGCGCGATGAACGCGCGGTACTTGGGGTTCAGCGGATTGTTCTCCGGCACCTTGGGCGCGCGCACCAGCTTGTACTCGTACGCCAGCGGCTGCGGCGTGAAGCCCCAGTTGCGCTTGAAGTCGTACGGTCCGGTGCCGACCTTGCTGCGCCCGTAGTCGAACAGCGTGCGGCCGCTCTCTGCGGAACGGCGCATCAGGTCCCAGTACTTGAAGTCGTTGGCCGCCGTCTCGCGCGCGACGACCGCATCGCCGGCGTAGTAAGGCAGCACCTCGTTCTTGAACGTGAAGCCGAGGACGCTCGACACGGCCTGGCCGGCGGGCGTCGTCACCGTCAGCACCTGGCAGTCGTCGCCGAACGTGTTCTTGAGCGTCTCGAAGTAACGCTTCGACTGCGCCGGCGTGCCGTGACGATGCACGTTGTCGGCATACAGCGCGAAGAAGCGCGACACGTCGTCGTCGATGTGCCCGATCAGCTCGGCCTTGATGCCCTTGCGCACCATCGCGCGCTGCTTGCGCGGGATGGCCAGCATGTTGGCTTCGACGTCGGCCGTGATCTCCTTGCGAAAGGTGACGTAGAGGTCCGTGGTGTCCCAGCTCTCGCGCTGCCGCGTCGTGTTGCGGCATTCGAGATGCCCCACGCCGAGCGCGATCGCGCGCGCTTCGGCCGCGTCGAGCAGCGCGTCGGCCGCGACCCGATCGGCAGCCACGACGCCGCCGTACACGCAGAACGGCAACGAGATCAGCGCGTCGCCGAACAGCAGGCTCTTCTGGCGTGCGAGCGGCAGCACGCCGACGATGCGGCCGGCGCGTTCGGCATACAGGAAGACCGTGCGTTGCCCGAATACCGTCTCGACGACGTCGCGCCACGCGGACCGATGGAAGAACGTGGCCGCGGGCGTCTCCATGACGAATGCGTCCCAGCGCGCGCGATCGACGTCGCCCATCTCGCGGACGACGGTCGCGACCGCGCTCGAGAGCTCCGCGACCCGGTCCGCATTCGCGGCCACGAGCGACGGCGCGGCGATCGAGCCGGCGTTCATCGCGTCGATGAATCCGGAGTTCGGAGTCGGGCGCGGCAGCGGAGAGAAGGAAGCATTCATGGATGACACGATGCGCGGCGAGCTTGAAGATATGACGACGGTGA
>CAZZWS010000020.1:0-27606 GCA_964657795.1 Beijerinckiaceae bacterium | reverse complement strand
CGTCGGCTTCATCGGCGAACTGCATCCGCGCTGGGTGCAGGCCTATGAATTGCCTTCGGCGCCGATCGTCTTCGAGATCGACGCCGTCGCATCGATGCAACGCGACCTGCCGCACGTCGAGGCCGTGTCGCGCTTCCCGACGGTCCTCCGCGACCTCGCGCTGATCGTCGACCACGCAGTGCCGGCAGCCCGTGTGATGACGGCCATCGACGAGGCCAGAAAGGGTTGCGGCGACCTCATACGCGACGTCTCCCTGTTCGACCAATATCGCGGCAAAGGCTTGAATGAAAACGAGAAGAGCCTTGCCTTCCGGTTTCGCTTGCAAGATACTCGGCAGACCCTGGACGAGGCCGCGATCGAGGCCGCGATGACGCAGATCGTGACCGCTCTCGGCGAGAGTCTCGGTGCCCGCCTGCGATCGTGAAGTCCGGGTCCTAGACCGGGTCTCAGACCTTCCGCACCCACCCATCCATGCAGCAGCCTTCGTCGATTTCCAGCGCTGCGCCTCGTCGCACGACGACCGGCGCGGGTACCCTGACCAAGGCCGAACTGGCCGAGCTGTTGTTCGAACGCGTCGGGCTCAACAAGCGGGAAGCGAAGGACATGGTCGACACGTTCTTCGAAGAGATCCGCTTCGCCCTGCAGCGCGGCGACAGTGTCAAGCTGTCGGGCTTCGGCAATTTCCAGTTGCGCGACAAGCCGCAGCGTCCCGGACGCAACCCCAAGACCGGTGAGGCGATCCCCATCACCGCGCGGCGCGTGGTGACTTTCCACGCCAGCCAGAAGCTCAAGGCCGTCGTCGAAGGCGAAGCATCCGACGAGCCTGCCGACGGGCTTGCTCAAGTACGCGCGGCGGCTTGAGCCGCCGCCGTATCGCGCGCGCTGCGTCGAGACGCTGATCGCCCCGGTCTGAGCAAGCCATGCTCAAAACCGACCTGCAGTCGCAGCCGCTGCCGCCGATTCCCGCCAAGCGTTATTTCACGATCGGCGAGGTCAGTGAACTGTGCGGCGTGAAGCCGCACGTCCTGCGTTACTGGGAGCAGGAATTCACGCAGCTGAAGCCGGTCAAGCGACGCGGCAATCGTCGCTACTACCAGCATCACGAAGTGCTGCTCATCCGGCGCATTCGCGAGCTGTTGTACGAGCAGGGATTCACGATCAGCGGCGCCCGCAATCGACTGGACACGCGACTCGAAGCGCGTGCCGAGGCCAAGCGTGAAGCGCAGGCCGCGATGGACGGTGGCGAAGGCAGGGCTTCATCGGTGGACGGCGACGGATCGATCGACGGGCCGCTTCTCGATGGTGGATCGGATCGCCACGCGCGAGCGTCGTCCTATGGCTTCGACATCGACGCGGTCCGCGCCGAACTGATCGCGATCGTCGCATTGCTGAGGCCGTGAGGAGAGCGTGCTCCGGCGCGCAGGTGCGCTGCTATAATCCGCGGTCTCGGGGCGTAGCGCAGCCTGGTAGCGTACCTGGATGGGGTCCAGGTGGTCGGAGGTTCAAATCCTCTCGCCCCGACCAAATAATCAAGCATTTGCAGCGGTTCTCGAAATTGCTGTTCAAGGAATTCGCCCTGTTGTCTGAGGGCCGCCCCCGCTGACCGGTTTTTACGCGGGTCATCCTGCGGGCTTCTCGGTAGTGCGGGGTTTGCTGTTCAGTGGCGTGGCCGCCACGCTTCTGCGCCTCGCGGACGTCCTGCTTGTCGTCAGGCTCTTGGCCTTCAGGTCGTGGCCTTGTCGATCTTGCTGAAGCGCCCGATCGAGTTCGTCGCCGTCCGACCCGAGTCGCCCACCAGCGACGGCCGCGCGCGCGAGCATCGCGTGGACAGCCGCATTGCGGTCGCCGCCGACGGCGACATCCACGCGTTCTAGATCGCCGACCTGACCGGCATCGTCCCGTACTCGATGCTTCCGCCGTACCCCCGAACTGATGGTGACGCGCCATTGCGCGCAGAAGGATGACCCGGTCATCTTCACGAACGGCGTGCAGGCATCGTACGTCAAGGGCGACATCGATACCGGCTTCGTGAAGCTCCTCAAGCATTGGGCCGTCGAGGATTGCGGGCGCGTCATCACCCATGCTGGTCGACGAACAGACGTGCAGGGCATCGGCGGCGCGTTGTTCGAAGAATGCCTCGCGACGATTACGGCCAACGACTCGACGGCAGCGTGGCGGACGATCGGGTCCCGATGTCCGGAGGGATGCCGGACATCGATGTAGCGCGCGTCCGGACTCCAACGGCCAGCTCGATGCTCGTCGCCAAGGGCGCAGGAGAAGCAGGAATTGCCGGCCCACCCGGCGCCGTGATGAACGCCATCAACGATGCATTGGGGCCCCTAGGCGCCGCGGTCTTCCCGCAACCCTTCACGCCGGGAAAAATCCTTGGCGCGTTGGGGCGAGTCTTAGACGGCTGCTTTCGGCCGACGCCGTGTGGATCCCTGCGACCGCATTAAACAGGGATGCCGAGCGCGCGCCGCGGCGGTCGAGGCGTCATCGATGGCGAGCCGAAAGTCTCCGTTCGTTGTTGGAGGGCACATGAAGTGTCGTCGGAGCGACCCCGGCGTGCCCTCGCGGGCTCATGCCCGCATGCATCAATCGACCGCGACACCTCGGACCAGCGGGTCCGTGCTCGACAGTCCGTCTCCCGCATGCGATGGGCGTTTCAACAGGATATCGCCCAGGGCGTTCGCGACATGGTCCAGATTGCCCTCGTTCAGCGCGGCGATACACATCCGACCGTTCGGCAACAGGTGGATCGCATGGTCCGCGTTCAGCGCCGCGACCTCGTCGGCTCGCAAGCCCGTGAAAGAGAACATGCCTCGCTGCTTCGCGATGAAGGAAAGGTCGTGCTCCGGTGCGATCGCCACGAGGCGCGCGCACAAGCGTGTCCGCATCGCCTCGATGCGCTGTCGCATCGCATCGAGCTCGCCGGTCCAGATCGCCTGGAGTTCGCCTGACGACAGCACCGTGGCGGCGATCGCGGCGCCGTGCGTCGGAGGGTTCGAATAGGTGCTGCGGACGATGCGATTCAAGCACGCGGCGACCTTGATGGCGTCGCTCGCGGAAGATGTCACGACGGTCAGCGCACCGACCCGATCGCCGTACAGCGCGAACGATTTCGATAGCGAGCTCGCGACGAGCAGGTCGACGCCGCGGGCCAGCATGCGGCGGATCACGTCGCGGTCCGCGACGATGCCGCGGCCGAAGCCCTGGTACGCCATGTCGCATACCGGCATCAGCTCGCGTTCGACGATCACGTCGATCAGCCGGTCCCATTGATCGTCGTCGAGATCCATGCCCGTCGGGTTGTGGCAGCACACGTGCAGCACGACGATCGTGCCGGCCGCAGCCCGCGCGAGCCTCGCCATCAGCGCGTCGAAAGCGACGGCATGCGCGGCCGGATCGTCGTACGGGTAGGTGTTCACTGCGAAACCGGCCGTCTCGAAGATCGCCCGATGGTTGTCCCACGACGGGTCGCTGATCAGCACGTCGGCATCGGCGCGCAGCTGGCGCAACAGGTTCGCGGCGAGGCTCAGGGCCCCGGTGCCGCCCAGGGTCTGGACGGTCACGGCGCGACCCGCACCGATCGCGGGCTCGTCGGGTCCGAGTGCGAGTGCCTGGGCGCAGCGCTTGTAGGATTCGAGCCCGCCGATCGGCAGGTAGCGATGTGGTGCTCCCGCGTCGAAGAGCTGGCGCTCCGCCAGTCGCACGGCCCGCATCAGTGGCACGGCGCCTTGCTCGTCGGTGTAGACGCCGATGCCCAGGTTGAGGCGTTGTTCGCGCCGATCTGACGCGAAGGCTTCGTTCGCCCGCGCGATCTGGTCCAGGGGGACGGCGTCGTCGGGCAGTGCGATGCGCAGGGACATGGGTCGCGAAGGAATCGTCGGGTGAGGGCGGAAAAATGCTAGCACCCGTTCCTGGTTCGATTCGCGCTCGCAAATGCACTCTTGCGGCGCGATCGATGCGCGGCGAAGCCCTCGACTTCCACCGGGTCGACAGCCCGAAGAGGCTCATGAATCAAGGCCTTGCGAGAGCGAAGGTACCAAACTGCCGTGGCGCTTCGTGGTGCCTCGTCGGCGCGATCGCATAACACGAGGTTAAGTGTTGCCCACGAAAAGTGATGCGACAGCAGGCAGGCCGACTCACATAATCTTTTCGACCTCCACGTGCCTTCGACCTCTCGAAGGGCCTCTGACCGACCCGATCGGATCCCTCCGAATGCTTCCACCCGACGCGCAGAACACGACCGCAGCCCGCGACCGCGCGCTTCGGACGGCCGTGCTCGTCGAGCCGGTCGACGTCGCCGAGGCGATCGCGGCAGGCCGCTCGCCGGTCGTCATCGCCGTACGCGCGCCGGACGCGGAGCCCGCGGGCCCGTGGGATGCGGTGCTCCGCATCCCCGGCGCGGTCGATGCGCATCTCGCGACCGATTTCGCCGGACCCGGCGGCGGACTCGCCGGGAGCCGACCCCTGCCCACCATCCGGAGTCTGCAGCAGAGCGTCTGGCGTCTCGGACTGCACGCCGACAGCGACGTGGTGGTGTACGACCATGACGGTGGCCTTCAGGCCGCGCGCGCCTGGTGGGTCCTGCGATGGGCGGGCGTCACGAGGGTTCGCCTGCTGGACGGCGGCTTCCCGGCCTGGGTCGCCGCCGGCCTCCCGACCACGAACCGCGCCACCGAGCCGCCGCCCGGAAGTCTCGTCGTGGAAGGTGCGCACATGCCGGTCCTGGATGCCGACGATGCGCAGTTCCTCGCGCGCACCGGCCTGCTGCTCGACTCGCGCATCGCGCCGAACTACGAGGGTGGCGAGACCAGGCCCGGCGAGGCGCCGCGCGGGCACATCCCCGGAGCGGTCAGCGTGCCGGCCGCGGCCAATCTCGACGCGACCGGTCGCTTTCTCGACGCGCGGCAATTGCGCGCGCTGTATGTCGCCGCCGGCCTCGGAGGCGCGCGCCCGGTCGGGGTCTATTGCGGCGCCGGCGTCTCGGCCGCGCATGACCTGATCGCGCTCGCATCGATCGGCATCGACGCGCCGATGTACGTCGGCTCGTGGTCCGCGTGGAGCGCCGACCCTTCCCGCCCGGTCGCCCGCGGTCCGGCGCCCGGCTGATTCGTTCGCCTTTCCGATCCATGAACCCGGTGCCACCCAGAGGAGCCACCATGAACTTCATCCGTACCGCGATCTCGACCGCGCTGGGCTTCGGCTTCGCGATGCAGGCATGCTCCTCGGTCGCGCAGGTGGCACCGATCGCGGACGACGGGGCGAAGGCCGTCTCGAACCTCGATGCGGTGATCGTCACGGGCACGCGGCAATCCAATCGCACGGTCGGCGACTCGCAGTCTCCGATCCAGGTCATCTCCGCCAAGGAGTTGACGTCGAGCGGCTACAGCGACATCGGCAGCATCCTCAACTCGCTGCTGCCGTCGGTCGATTTCCCGCGGCAGAACCAGGGGGCGGCCAGCGTGCAACGACCGTTCATCCTGCGGGGCCTGTCGCCGAACGAGGTGATCGTGCTGGTCGATGGCGTGCGTTATCACACGTCGGCCACGGTCAATCTCAACGCCGACATCGCGCGCGGCTCGGCACCGGTCGACGTCGGCAGCATCCCGGTCGCGGCCATCGACCACATCGAGGTGCTGACGGATGGTGCATCGGCGCAGTACGGATCCGATGCCATCGCCGGTGTGGTGAACATCATCCTCAAGCACGGCGCCGGAACGGGCACCAACGTCGTCTCGGGCATGGCCAGCCAGACCTACCGGGGTGACGGCACCAACGGCACCTTGACCGGCAGCACGGGCCTGGCCTTCGGCACATCGGAGCATCCAGGCTGGGTCCGCCTGTCGTGGAATCTCGCGAAGCAGCAGGGCACGAATCGCGCGGAATTCGGCGCGCAGACGCCTGCGGTCGTCGCGGCGGCCGGCGGAGTCGCCTACCAGTATCGCGGCGACTCGCCAGAGGTCGCGCAGCAGGGCGCGTTGAACTTCGAATACAAGCTGACCGATGACATCCAGCTCTTCGGATCCCTGATCGGTGGCCAGCGCGAGGACACGACCTACGGCTTCTATCGCACGCAGAACAACAACCGCAACATCATCGCGCTGTACCCCAACGGCTATCGTCCCGAGCAGGTCGCGACGTCGGTCGACGGACAGATCCTCGTCGGCCTGAAGGGGTACCTGTCGGGTTGGGACTGGAAGGCGTACACCAATGTCGGCGCCAACTCCGTTCAGCTGCGCGCTGCCAATACGCTGAACGTATCGCTGTACCGGTCGTTCGGCTATTCGCCCTCGGTGTTCTACCTCGGTGCCTACCAGGACAGCGACATGCAGGCCGCGTTGCAGGCCTCGCGCGACTTCTCGCTGTCGTTCCTGCCGAACCCGTTGACGGTGGCCACGGGACTTGAGGTGCGGCAGGAGCGCTACCGGATCACGAAGGGCGATCCCACTTCCTACTACGGCGACACGATCGGGAGCCCGGTGGGTGCGCAGGTGCGGACCGGCACGCCGCCCGACCAGACCGGCAGCTGGTTTCGCACCAGCGGCAACGCTTACGTCGATCTCGAGACGAAGCTGACGAGCCAACTGTCGGCCGGGCTCGCGGGACGCTACGAGGATTACGACGAAGGCGTCGGCTCGACGGAATCCGGCAAGCTGTCTCTGCGCTACGAGTTGACGCCGCAGATCGCGCTGCGCGGTACCGTCTCGAACGGCTTTCGCGCTCCGTCCCTCGCACAGGAACACTACCAGTCGATCAACACCAGCATCGTCTCCCAGACGCTGCAGCAGTCGGGGACGTACGCGGTCGGCAGCGCCGCCGCGCGCGCGCTCGGCGCCCAGCCGTTGCGGCCCGAGAAGTCGGCCAACTACAGCGTGGGCATCGTGCTGAAGCCGACGCGCGACCTGGACATCACGCTGGACGCGTACCAGATCCGCATCCGTGACCAGGTCGTGTATTCGGACCGCATCACGCTGGCCACCGGCTCTGCGCTGACCCACTATTTCAATTCGGTCGTCCCGAACCAGCAGGTCACCGGCGCCCAGTTCTTCCTGAATGGCGCCACGACCCGGACGCGCGGCATCGACGTCGTCGCCAACTATCGTCTCGACCTCGGCAGCCTGGGCAAGTCGAACCTGTCTGCGGGCGGCAACGTCAACCACATCACCGTGCTCGAGTCGGCGGGTACGAACTCGGTACTGGCGACCTATGCGCCGACGCAAGTGCTGTTCGGTACCGGCAGCCGCGCGCTGTTGACCGATGCCGCACCGAAGACCAAGGTCTCGCTGTCGGCGGACTGGACGCTGGGTCCGTGGAGCGCCTATCTCAACGAAACGCACTACGGATCGGTGACCCGTGTCCCCGCAGCGAACATCCCGGCGGCGGGCATCGTCCCGCAGAAGTATCGCGGCCGCTGGATCACCAACCTTTCGGGCAGCTATCAGGTCGACTCGCACCTGACGCTCACGGCCGGCGCCGACAACGTCTTCAACAAGTATCCGGACCGCATCAACTCGCACAACGACCAGTATCTGGTCGACACGATTCCGTACGACTCCGGTCTTTCGCCGTGGGGCATCAACGGCGGCTTCTATTACGCCAAGGCTTCGTACCGGTTCTGAACGGGGCGAGCGATCGAACCGGTTCTGAACCTCCATCGATGACTTTCGACTTCGCCACGAGTCCGGACCGCCGCGGCAGCGACAGCAACAAGTGGAGCCGTTACGCGTCCGACGTCCTGCCGATGTGGGTCGCCGACATGGATTTCGCGGTCGCGCCGGCCATCGTCGACGCGTTGCGGGCGCGACTCTCGCATCCGGTCTTCGGTTACGCCGCGGCGAGCGAGCGGCTGCGCGAGCGCATCGTCGTCCACTGCGCCGCCCGCTACGGGTGGACCATCGCGGTCGAGGACATCGTGTTCCTGCCGGGCGTCGAGCCGGGCTTCAACATGGCGCTGAAGGCGCTCACCGCACCGGGCGATGGCGTCGTCGTCAACACGCCCGTCTATCGACCGATCCTGAACGCACCGGGCCACTGGGGCCTGACGCGCGTCGACCTGCCGTTCAGCGCACAGGGCGTCGATGCCGACGCCCGCGATGCCGCGCTCGAACGCGCCGCGGTGTACCTGCTCTGCAATCCGCACAATCCGGTCGGCAAGGTCTTCGCGCGCGAGGAACTCGTCGCGCTCGCGCAGGCCTGCATCGAACGCGACGTGTGGATCGTGTCCGACGAGATCCACTGCGACCTCGTGTACGACGGCCGCGCACACGTACCGATCGCGTCGCTCGACGTCGAGGTCGCGAAGCGCACGATCACGCTGATGGCCGCCAGCAAGACCTGGAACGTCGCGGGGCTCAAGACCGCTTTCGCGATCATCCCCGATGGCGCGTTGCGCGGACGCTTCGAGGCGACGCGTCTCGGGATGGTCGACAGTGTCAACCTTTTCGGTCTCGCGGCGACCGAAGCGGCGCTCGAACACGGCGGACCCTGGCGACGGGCGCTGATGGAGCACCTGACGCGCAACCGCGACCATCTCGACACGGTCGTGCGCGAGCGCTTTCCCGGCATCCGCATGACCCTGCCGGAGGCGACCTTCCTCGCGTGGCTCGACTGCTCCGCACTGGACCTCGGCATCGATCCCCAGACCTTCTTCCTCGAGCGCGGTCGCGTGGCTTTCAGTGCCGGTGCGGATTTCGGCGAGCACCATGGATCGTGGCTGCGCCTCAACTTCGGCTGCACGCGTGCGGTGCTCGACGACGGGCTCGCGCGGATGGCGGCGGCCCTCGCGACGCGCTGATCGGTCAGCCGGGGGCGACGACGATGCGAAAGCCGTTGCCGCGCCAGAAGCCGTCGGGCTCGAGGCTGCCGCGATAGGTGCAGTTGGCCTTCTCGCGCGGACTGAGGAAGCATCCACCGCGCAGCACCCGGCGCACATCGGCCGGCGCATCGACGTCTTCGCGACCGTCGTCGGCATACGGATACGCGAAGCGCGGCGTGGCCATGTCCTCGCCCCACAACGTCGTCGTCCATTCCCATACCTGGCCGGCCATGTCGTCGCAGCCGTCCGGCGAGCGGCCGAGCGGGAAGAGTCCGACGGTGCAGGTCTCGTTCAGGCCGGCCTCCGCACCATTCGTGCGGTCGTCGTCCCACGCGGAGGGCCACGGGTAGACGAGGCCATCCGCGGAACGCAGGCCGCGTGCCGCGCGCTCCCATTCCGGCTCGGTGGGCAGGCGCACGACGTCGTCGGAGGCGATGCGGCCTTCGGCTCGCCAGCGGCTCGTCAGCCAGTCGCAATAAGCGCGAGCGTCTCGCCACGTGAGATCGACGGCCGGGCTGCTGGCTCGGACGGCCAGAAATCCGTCGCTCGAACGCCATCCCCGGCCCGTCGCCTCGACGAAGCGGCGATAGCGATCGTTGGTGACCGGGTAGCGTCCGATGCGATACGCGGCGAGCGTCACGACGTGCGGCGGCGTGCTGTTGGGATGCGCGGTCGAGCCCATCGTGAACGGGCCGGCCGCGATCGGGACGAGCGCGTCGAGGTCGCGCGGGTCGCCGTTGCTCGCGAGCGAGCGGCCCGCTTCCTCGCGAAACGCGAGTGGCAGTCGGCCGCTTTCGATGATCGGCACGAGTGCCGCGCGGATCGCACGGCGCGCGGCGGGACCGAGCGCCGTATCGGTTGCCGCGTCGGCTTCCGTATCGGCTTCGATCCGCGACGCCGTGACCACACCCCGGGCCGACATCTCGTCGTCGCCTTCCATCAATGCCGCGACGAGCGGATCGAGCGGTCGTCCGTCGGCCACGAGACGCCGGGCCAGCACGCGGACGACGTCCGACCAGCGCGCCGGATCGGCGCGATGCAGCGCGCCGACGGCATCGATCGACTCGCTTTCCAGGCGTCTCGCCTCGATGAAGGTTCGCAGGAACGGCTGTCCGACGCGGTCGTCCGGCGCCCGTTCCGAGGCGTCGACCGCCTCGCGACGGGCAGCATCGGCCACCCAGCGATCGACGACCACGAAAGAGCTCTCGTCGACGACGCCGTTTTCCAGCGCGAGTGCGTACAGAGAGATGCGTCCCGCGACATCGGCGTCGGTCGGCACGGCCGTCGGTGCGTCCGGCCGAACGAGCGCCCGCAGCGTTGCCCGCTGCGCCTCGAACAGCGGCATGACACGTCGGCGCGCGAAGGTCGCGGGCACGCGCCAGGCCCTGCATGCGTCCGCATCGCCGGCGACGAGCACGCGGACCCGGGGACGATCGCTCGCGAGCGTGGCGGCTTCGGCCAGCCATGCGGAACCGCCGTCGCCGAGCCGTTCGGCGCGATCGATCAGCAGCAGCGCATCGAGCGAGCCGCCGATGACCCGGCGGCCGACGATGCCGTGCTGAAGCAGCGAGGCTTCGAGCGATGCGGCTGCGTCGAGAAAGAGCGGTACCGGAAGCGCGCCGGTCCACCGCTCGACCGTCACGGTGCCCGCATCGTTGCGCGGGACCGGGCGCGCAAGGCCGTCCAGCGTCCACGCGGGATCGTCGATCAGCGCGCCCGCGAGGTGGGCTGCGAGGTGCAGCAACGACGTGTGCTTGCCGCTGCCGGCCGGTCCGGTGACCAGCAGCAGGCGTTCGCGATCCACCGCCTCGAGCAGCGTGTCGTGCACGGCGATGCGCGGCGGCTGGCCGACTTCGAGCTTGCGCAGTCCCTTCGCCTCCCGGTCCTCGGCGGTGGTGTCGACCAGCAGCGATACGTATCCCTCGGCGAGCGTCAGCGGACGCCGACCGCCCGGCGTGACGCGAGCGGCCAGCACGGTCCGCGACGCGGTGTGGACGACGGCCAGGCAGCAGGCCCGGACCGCGGCATCGACGCTCACGTGAACAGCTTCGCGACGTCGGGGTCGCGAAAGCGCTGGACCTCGATCGCGTAGCCGTGCGGATCCCGGAAGAAGAAGTGTTCGCAGTAGGTGCCGGTCAGGATCTCGCCCAGCTCGGCCACCCCGGCCGCCTTCATCCGTGCATGCCATGCCGGGACGTCGGCGACGACCATCGTCAGCAGCACCGCGCTCCGCGGCTGATGCGCGAGATGGCCCCGCTGCCCGTCGACGATGCCGAAGTAGCTGCTGCCGCCGACGCGATAGATGCGGGCGAGTCCCTGGTCGAGGACGAGCTCGAAACCGAGCGTGCCTTCGTAGAACGGGACGACCGCGGCGAGGTCGGGGTAGTAGAAGAACGTGATGGTGTAGTCGGATTGCATGGTCGTCATCGGATGAGGGCGAGGATGCCCTTGTGGTCGAGTGCGAAGCCGGGCGTGCCGGCTCGCGAGGCCAGCACCTCGATCGGGTGGAAGAGGTAGAGCCACGGCGGAGCGCGATGCAGCAGCACGAGGCAGCGGGCATAGGCCCGAGCGCGGGCGGCGTCGCCGAGCGCGTCGTTGGCCGCGACGATCGAGGCCTCGACCTCGGCGTCGTGATAGCCCTGCCACCACGTGCCGCGAACGGCACTGGAAATCTTGTCGTTGAGGATGCGGAAGGTGCTGTGCGGCGACGAGTCGAAGATGGCGGAGTCGCCCATCCGCTTCGCGCCGATCTGCCGCGCATACGCGGGCCGATCGGGCTCCGTCTCGATGCGGACGTCGAGCCCGATGTCCTCGAGCATCGCGCCGATCATCCGCGTGACCGCCTCGGCCTTGTGCGGCATCGACAGCGGGGTGCGCAGCACGATCGGATCGATCGGTCCGACACGATCGAACAGGCGGCGCGCGTCGTCGCGGTCGCAGGCGATCGGCACGAGTCCAGCTTCGCGGAAGCCGAGATGGAACGGGCTCACGATGGTCGCCGACGGAATCGCGAGGCCGTCGAACAACTCTTCGACGATGCGCGGCACGTCGATCGCGCGGTTGATCGCCAGACGCGCATCCGCCGAGTGAAAGACGCCGCGCGTGCAGTCGAGATAGTTCATCACCGACAGCGTGTTGACCTGGCACTGCCAGTGCAGGTCTTCGTCGAAGGTGAGGCGCTCGTCGATGCGTTCGAGGCCGAGCGCCGCGTCGCAGTCGCCGTCGCGCACGCGCCGCAGGCGCTCGGCCGCGCCGGGGCAGGCGATGAAGCGCAGGCGTTCGGCGGTGTGGTCGTCCCCGATCCGGCACAGCACGACCTCGCGCCCGGCTTCGAAGCTGTCGACCCGATATGGACCGGTTCCGACGACCGCGCGGCCGCTCCCGTCGAGGCGGCTGGGATAGAACTCCGAGAAGACGTCGACGATGTCGCCGAGCGAACGCGGGGCACTCACCAGGAGGCGCGTCGGTGAAGCGGCGCGGAGCGTCACGCCGGCGAGATAGCGCGCGTAAGGCCAAGGCATGTCGAAGGTGTCGACCGCGACGAGCAGACGATCGATGAACGCGACGACGAGATCGGTGGTGCAACGCGTGCCGTCGTGGAAGACCGCGTCGTCGCGCAGGTCGAAGGTCCAGTCGCGGCCGTCGCTCGAATGCGTCCAGCGTTCGAACAGGGCCGGTCCGACGACGCCGTCCCGCCACCGCAGCAGCGGTTCCAGGACCAGATTCTTGAGGGTCAGGATGCTGGTGTCGTCGGTCACGCGGTCGGGTGCAAGAAAATCGACCTTTTCGAGCGCGACGGTGAGCGGTCGTGTCCTGGTCATCGTCCGCGTCATCGTCCACCTCGCTTTTTCGGATCGAACCAGTCGGCCAGCGCGTCGCCGATCAGGTTGCACGCGAGCACCGTCACGAAGATCGCGATGCCGGGCGCGAGCGCTACCCACGGCGCGTCGTCGATGTAGGCGAGGTTCGCGGCGAGGTCGCTGCCCCATTCGGGGAGCGGTGGCTGCGCTCCGAGACCGAGGAAGCCGAGGCTCGCGGTCTGCAGGATCGCGCTGCCGACCGACAGCGATCCCTGCACGAGCAGCGGTCCGATGCCGTTCAACAGCACATGCTGCAAGAGGATGCGACGCCTCGGTACGCCGATCGCGATCGCCGCCGTCACGAACGGCTGTGCCGCGACGGCCATCGCCTGCGCACGCGCGAGTCGTGCGAACTGCGGCGCGAGGACGATCGCGACCGACAGCATCGCGTTGCCGAGGCTCGGACCGAACGTCGCGGTGAGCGCGATCGCGAGGACCAACGACGGGAACGACAGCATCGCGTCGACCAGTCGCATCATGATCGGGTCGACCCAGCCGCGAAAGAAGCCGGAGACGGTCCCGTAGATCGTGCCGGCGACGAAGGCGAGCGCGACCACGCCGAAACCGATCAGCAGCGTGTAGCGCGCGCCGTACAGCAGGCGCGCGAACACGTCCCGTCCGAACGCGTCGGTGCCGAGAGGATGCGACCGATCGGGTGCGGCGAACTTGTGGAAGATGTCGATGCCCACCGGCGAGTAGGGACTGAGCGCTTCCGGCACGGTCATCCCGATCAGGAGCACGAGCAGGATCGCTCCGCCCATCGTCGCGAGACGGTTGTCGCGCAGCAAGGCCCCGAACGCGCTCATCGTCAGCGGCCGCGGCGGATGCGGGGATCGAGCATGCCGTAGACCAGGTCGACGATCAGGGCCGTCGCGATGAACATCAATGCGAAGAGCAGCGTCGTGCCCTGAATGACCGGATAGTCGCGGTTGCGGATCGCGTCGAACATGTAGCGGCCAATGCCGGGCCACGAGAACACGGTCTCGGTGAGGATCGCACCGCCCAGCATCTCGGCGAAGTTGAGGCCGACGATCGTGACGGCCGGCAAGAGCCCGTTGCGCAACGCATGCACGAACAGCACCCTCGTCTCCGACACGCCTTTCGCGCGCGCGGTGCGGATGTAGTCCTGCGACATCACCTCGTTGATGCTGGCGCGCACGAAGCGCATCAGCACGGCCGCGAGGAAGGCGGCGAGCACGAGGCTCGGCAGCACGAGATGACGCAGCGCGTCCGCCGACGCCTCAAGATCGTTCGTCAGCAAGCCGTCGAGCACCGCGAAGCCCGTGACAGATTCGGTGACGTCGTAGGGACTGAGCCGGCCCGAGATCGGCAACCAGCCCAGATGGATCCCGAAGACGAGCTGCAGGAGGAGGGCGATCAGGAAGGCCGGCATCGACACGCCTGCGAGCGAGACGACGCGCAACACGTGGTCGATGCCGCGGTTCGCGTGGACCGACGACCACACGCCGAGCGGAATGCCGACGAGGAGCGCGATGGCGGTCGCGAGCAGCGACAGCTCGATCGTCGCAGGCAGCCGCTGTCCGATCTCGTGCAGCACCGGACGGCCGGACTTGAGCGACGTGCCGAGGTCGCCGTGCGCGAGCTGCGCGACGTAGGCGACGAACTGCGCGGGCGCCGGACCGTCGAGCCTGAGCTGCGCGCGCAGCGCGGCGATCTGCTCGTCGGTGGCGCCGGGCCCGAGCAGCGTGACGGCCGGGTCGCCGGGAATCAGCCGTGCGAGCGAGAACACGATGACGAGCACGAGCAGCAGGACGGGCAGCGTGCCGGCGAGGCGTGCGACGAGGACGCGGAGCATCGCGCGCTCAGTCCTTGTGGACCGCCCAGTACTCGGTCAGCGGCGGCGCGCTGCCGACGACGAGACCCTGGACGTTCCTACGCTTGAAGACGATCACGCGATTGCTGAACAGATAGACGGCCGGCACGCGTGCGACGATCTCCTGCTGGATGCGGTCGTACAGCGCCTTCCGCGTCGTGTCGACGAGGCTGGCCTGCGCGTCGAGGATGAGCGCGTCGAGCATCGGATCCTTCGGCATGCGGAACGTCATCGACGCGTTCGCGAGACTGGACAGATAGCCCACCGTGATGTGCGCGTCGGGGTCGTTGTACCAGGGCTGGCGCCCTTCGAGCGCGATGTCGAACCGGCCTGCGACATGCAGCGCGCGGAAGCTCGGGAACTCCGTCTGACGCACCGTCACCTGCACGCCGACGTCCGCGAAACCGGCCTGCAGGAACGTGGCCACGTTGGCCCACAGGCTGCCCTGGAACGTGTACAGCACGAGCTTCAACGTACCCGGTGGATAGCCCGCTTCGGCCAGGAGCGCGCGGGCGCGGACCGGATCGTGATGCGTGGCCGTGGCCTTCAATCGTCGATCGAAGGCCCAGTTGTTGGTGGGCAGGGGGCCGTACACGCGGTCGGCGAGCCCGACCAGCACGCCGTCGATCAGGCCGCGATAGTCGACCGCGAGCGCGAGGGCCTGACGCACCCGCAGGTCGCGCACCGGACTGTCGACGCGATTGTTGTTGAAATCGAGTTGCCGGATGATCTGGCTCTCGATCTCGATGATCTCCACATCCGGATCGCGTCGCAGCGACGCGACCTCCTCGCCGGGGATCGAGGCGAACTGGCCGCTTTGATGGCCGATGTCGATGCCACCGTACTTGAGTTCGAGACGACGGGTCGACGGGTCGGGGATGACGCGATAGATGAGGCGTGCGAGCTTCGCCGGACCCCGGAAGTACGACGGGTTGCGGTCCAGCACGACGCTCGTGTCGGCGCTGTAGCTGCGAAACGCGAACGCGCCGGTACCGACCGGATGACGCTCGAACTCCACGCCGTACTTCGCGACCGCGGCCGGGCTCACGATCGCCGCCTGCGGCTGGGCCAGCAGCGCGAGGAACGCCGACGTCGGCTGTGCGAGCCGGATCTCGACGCGCAGCGGATCGGTCGCCGTCACCGACTCGATCAGCCCGAAGCTCTGGCGCATGAAAGGATTGAGTCCGCGCGTGCGTTCGAGCGAGAACTTGACCGCGGCCGCGTCGCAGGGCGTGCCGTCCTGGAAGCGGATGCCGGGTCGCAGCGCGAACCCGACGACCCGACCGTCCGGCGACACGGTCCAGGACGCGGCGAGACGACCTTCGATCTTCTGGAACGCCGGCGGCGCCCACGCGACGAGCGTGTCGAAGACGTTGAGGATGATCTCGCTGCCGATGGGCTCGGCCTTGTTGGTCCCGGGATCGAAGCTCGACGGATCCGACGGGACCGCGATGACCAGCGTGTCGCGGGGGGGGGGCGGAAGGCGTCGTCAGGAGAAGCCCTGCCACCAGCGCTGCACCGGCCCGAATTGCGCCTCCGAGCGCGGCCCGTAGCGCGGGCCGTCGCAGGTTCACGTCGGCGACTCGGCCCGCGATTCGGTGCGACCCAGTCCCAGGTAGGTGGACAGGCGGTTCGGCGCGACCTCGGCCAGCGTCCGGTCGATGACCGGCTGCGGCCGTCGGCAAGGCAGGTACTCGCCAGAGCCGGCCTCGACCTGCAGGACCCCGCCGTCGACAACGACGCGTCCGCGACTGATCACGGTTTCGGGCCAGCCGGTGATGGTGCGGCCTTCGTAAGGGGTGTAGCCGACGCGGTCGTGCAGCGCACCGGCCGTGATCGTCGTTCGCTTCGCCGGATCCCAGAGGGCGATGTCCGCGTCGAGGCCGACCGCGAGGTCGCCCTTGCGATGCGCGAGGCCGTACATGCGCGCGTGGTTGCTCGCGGTCAGGGCGACGAATTCGTGGAGGGTGATGCGGCCCTTGAGCACCCCTTCGGAGAACAGCAGCGGCATGCGCAACTCGATGCCGGGCACGCCGTTGGCCATCTCCTTGAACTTCGTGTGCTCCCCGTGCGGCAGCTTGCCGCCCTCGTCGAAACGATACGGCGCGTGGTCCGACGAGTAGAGCGCCAGCGTGCCGTCCTTCAAGCCTTCCCAGACGGCCTCCTGCGAGCGCTCGTCGCGCGGCGGCGGGCTGCAGCAGAATTTCGCGCCTTCCACGCCGGGCAGGTCGATGTCCTCGGCCTTGAGGAACAGGTACTGCGGACAGCTTTCCGCATGGATCAAGGCGCCCTTCGCACGCGAGGCGCGAATCACATCGATGGTCTCGGCGCCGGCCACGTGGACGATCAGCACCGGAACGTCGATCAGGCGCGACAGCGTGATCGCACGGTTGGTGGCCTCGCTCTCGGTCAGCGGGTCGTGGGCCACCGCATGGAACCTGGGCGCCACGTGGCCGCGCGCGAGGAGCCGCTTGGCGATCCAGCGGATCATGTCGTGGTTCTCGGCATGCATCATCACCAGCGCGCCTTCGTCGCCGGCGATCGCGAGGACATCGAGCAACTGCGCGTCGTCGAGCTTGAGCTGGTCGTAGGTCATGTAGACCTTCAGCGACGTGATGCCGTCGCGGATCGCTCTCGGCAGATCGTGCGTCAGCGCCTGATCGTCCGGATCGGCGAGGATCAGGTGGAAGCCGTAGTCGATGACCGCCTTCGCCGCGGCTCGCGCGCTGTAGTCCGCGAGGATGGCCGGGATGCTCTGGCGTCGGTGCTGGACCGCGAACGGCATGATGGTGGTGGTGCCGCCGAAGGCGGCGGAGACGGTGCCCGAGTAGAAATCGTCGGCGCACATCACGCCCATGCTCGAGATCTGCTCGATGTGACAGTGGCTGTCGATGCCGCCGGGGAGGACCCATCGTCCCGAGGCGTCGATGTCGCGCCGGCCGGCCGGCAGGTTCGCGTCGACAGCCGCGATGCGGCCGTCGAGGATGCCGATGTCGGCGAACCAGGTCGTGCGTTCGTTCGACAGCCGGCCGTTGCGGATGGTGAGGTCGAAGGGTTGCGTCATCGTCACGAGTCCTGGAAAGGTCAGGCGATCGTCAGGGCGCCGCGCGTGTCGAGCGACAGGCCGACGCGCGCCACGATCGCATCGAGTTCGGCGGCGCTGCGCGGATCGATGCGCGCTCCCGGAGCACGCACCGCGTCGCAGGCGATCGCCCCACGCCGGCGATACGTGTACTTGCGCAGCGCGATGCCGATCTTGGGCTGGAATTCGTAGCGGATCAACGGGCAGTAGCGGTCGAAGGTGCGCGCTGCCGCCACGACGTCGCCGCTCGTGTGGTGAGCATAGATGCGGAGCAGGATCTCGGGAAACGCGAACCCGGTCATCGTGCCGATCGCGCCACGCTGCAGTTCCTCGAGGAAGTACACGCCGCCGAGGCCCCCGAAGATGCGCATGCGATCGCCCGCGAGATCGCGGATGCGGCTGATCTTCTGGGCCACGGGCGGCTCCTCCATCTTGATGAAGCCGACGCTGCTCTCCAGGCCGAGGCGGGCGATCAGTTCGGCCTTGAGCTCGGTGCCGAAGGAATCCGGGAAGTCGTGGATCACGACGGGGATCGTCAGCGCGTCGGCGAGCGATGCGTAGTAGTCGAACAGCAGCGCGTCCGACGCGTTGTCGAGCGGAGCGACGAACACCGCGGCCGCGCCGAGCTCGGCCGCTTCGCGGGCCTGTTCGAGGGCGCCGGCGATGCCGAGCGCGCGCACGCCGACCCACACCGGCAGGCGACCGCGCGCGGCGGCCATGAAGGTCTCGATCACGGTCCGGCGCTCCGCCACCGACAACTTGTGGGCCTCGCCCATGAAGCCGAGGATCGCGAGCCCGGTGACGCCTGCTTCGATCTGGAAGTCGACCAGCGTCGCGATACTGTCGACATCGACGGAGAGGTCTTCGCGAAACGGGGTGGGGCAGATGGTGTAGACGCCGTCGGCACAACGCGGGACGGTCGAATCGGCAGGGATGGAAGGCATGGCTTGGGCTCGATGGCGATCCGGTTCGCCGTTGCGGCCGGGACGGGTCCGCTGCCCGGAAGTATCGAAGGGACGGCCTTCGATGTCATATGCCCATTTGTTCGGAATCCATAACGCCGTGTTATGCGAACGTCCGCTCAGGCGGGCGTCGCGAGCGAGGCCGGTGGCCGCAGTCCGAAGCCCTGGCGCTTCAGCAGCCGCTTGAGCTCGACGATGAAGGCCTGCGTGAGCTGCGACATCGGCTCGTAGCCCAGATGGACCAGGTTCGCCTGCAGCGCCGGCGCATCGGCCACGTCGCGCATCACGAGCTGCCCGCCGCCGGACCAGCTGCGCACCGAAAATTCGTCGACCAGCGCCACGCCGGCGCCCGCCTGCACCAGCGAGCACGCATTCTGCGGTGATCCGACCTCGATCGCGGCCTTCAGCGGTTCTCCGGCGCGTTCGTAGAGCGCGGCGACCAGTCGGCCGAACGGCGAGTCCTTGTCGTACCCGATCAGCGGATGCGGTCGCAGATCCGCCACGCTGAGCGTGGCTCGCCGCGCGAGCGCGTGCGCGCGGGGCAGGACGCAGACGAGACGGTTGCTGCACAGGGGCGTGACCTCGAGGTTCGGGTGCGTCATCGGCAGGATGATCACGCCGATGTCGGCCTGCCGATTGAGGAGGCGGTCCTTGAGGTAGCCGTAGTTGAGGCACTGCAGCGTGACCTTGACGTCGGGATGCCGGGCGCGGAACAGCGCGATGGCTTCCGGGATGATCATCTGGCCGACGCTCGGGCTGGAGACGATGTTGAGAATGCCGCTGCGGTTTTCCGACAGGTCCTGCGCGAGCTCGTGGACCCGCTGCACGGCCTGATAGACGCTCTCGACCTCGTGAAAGAGCTTCTTGGCCTCGGGCGTCGAGTAGAGCCGGCCCTTGATGCGCTCGAACAGCGGGAAGCCCACACGATGCTCGGTGTGCGACAGCAGGCGACTGACCGCGGGCTGCGACACGAACAGCAGCTGCGACGCGCCGCTGATGGAGCCGGTGGTCATGACGGCCCGGAACATCTCGATCTGGCGCAGGTTCAGGACCATCGATTCGCCGGACTTCTTTTCTCGAACGGCTGCCATGGAATTCTCCGCAATGGACATAACACGGTGTTAAGGACGGGCGACGAATGTGCAAGGGTGTGCAAGGACCATGCCACGGCGCCGCGGGTAGAGTCGTCGGGTCCGACGTTTGCGGACGACCTGTGGAGTCAAGCCATGCAGCGCGTGATCTACGTGATCAATCCCAACAGTTCGCAGACCGTGACCGACGGGATCGACGCCGCCCTGGCGCCGTTGCGAATCGCCGGTGGGCCGGCCATCGAATGCCTCACGCTCGCTGCCGGACCGCCCGGCATCCAGACCCAGTGCGACGTCGACGGCGTCGTGATGCCGCTGATCGCGCTCGCGCGTTCCCTGGAGGAGCGCGCCGCCGCGTTCGTCATCGCGTGCTTCAGCGATCCGGGCCTGCAGGCGCTGCGCGAGATCACGAACCGTCCCGTGTTGGGGATCAGCGAGTCCGCGGCACTGACGGCGATGACGCTCGGCCAGACGTTTGGCGTGATCGCCATTCTCGACACGTCGATCCCGCGTCACCTGCGCGGCTGGGGATCGATGGGCATCCGTGACCGGCTCGCCGGCGAGATCGCCATCGGGATGAACGTGACCGACCTCGCCGGTGGTTCGAGCACGCTCGATCGCATGATCGACGCGGGTCGACGCCTGCGTGACGAGCGCGGTGCGCAGGTCATCGTGATGGGATGTGCCGGCATGGCGTCGTTTCGCGACCCTTTGCAGGACGCGCTCGGCATCCCGGTCGTCGAGCCGAGCCTCGCCGCCGCGTCCATGGCGCTCGGGCGCGTGTTGCTCGGCTGGTAGAGCTGCTTTCGGCCGACCAGCGTCTGCACGCCGCGGCACGCTGCGACGCCTGTCACGAGAGACCTTGAACCCGGGGGGCACCGCGATGAACCATTTCGTGTGTTCGAAAGCGCACATGCGCGCCGTCGTGAAGAAGGAACACGACCGGCTGCTGCCGGACATCCAGTCGATCCGCCCGCGTGGAACACGGCCGCGGTCCGTGCGCTAGGAGACGGACAGTACGCGGTAAATCGTTCAGGCTCCGCTGCAAGGTTGCGCATGACGGGGCGCATTCATTCGAATGCATCGCCCGCTCGGTGCTCCTGCAGAGGAGCACCGGCTTGTCCGACAAGAACCGTTTGATCGAAGCGCTCCCCGCCATGGCTCGTGCGCGTGTCCTCGGCATGTGCGAGAGGGTCGAATTGAAGCTGTCCGACACGCTGTACGAATCCGGGTCCCTGACGAGGCACGTCTATTTTCCGGTTCGTGGCTTCGTTTCGCTGGTCGCGCTCGTCGACCAGACCTCCGCGCTCGAAGTCGGCATGGTCGGTCCGGAGGGAATGCTCGGTGTGCATCTCGCCCTGGGTGTCAACACGTCGCCGGTGCGTTCGGTCGTACAGGGGCCAGGCTCTGCCTGGCGCATGTCTGCCGCCAGGTTCCGGTCCGAGTTGTCCACCAACGCGACGCTGAGGCAGGGTATCAATCGCTACGTCGCGGTGCTGATGGCTCAACTGACGTCTTCTGCTGCATGCGCGCGCTATCACCTGATCAAGCCGCGACTCGCACGCTGGCTCCTGATGAGTCAGGACCGTGCGCGCGAAGACGGCTTCCACGTCACGCAGGAGTTCCTGTCGTACATGCTGGGCGTCCGGCGCGTCGGGGTCACGGCGGCCGCGGTCGCCTTGCAACACGATGGACTGATCGAGTACCACCGCGGCGACGTCACGGTGGTGGACCGCAGGGGCCTCGAAGCAGCGGCCTGCAGCTGCTACGCGTCGGATCGGACGGCCTACGCGCAGTTGAAGCGATGAACCGCGCGTTTCCGATGCGTTTGCCGCGCCAGCGCATTTTCGGGCGCACCCTTGTCGACGCTCTCGCCGATCCACCCGGGCATCGCTGTCATGTCGCGACCGACGATTTCTTGGCCCTCCCGCGACCTGTCACGCCGGCACTTCCTTCGTAGGCCCCACGGCCGCCCCGATCCGCGGCTCGTTCGACGTCCACTTCCACTCGAGGATCTCGGGCATGTCCTTGCCGTGCGTGTCGATGTATCGCTTGTGCTCGATCAGCTTGTCTCGCGTCATCTGCTTCAGATAGTCGGCCCTGCTGCCGCGTACCGGGACACGATCGATCACGTCCTGGACCAGATGGAAGCGGTCGAGGTCGTTCTGCACGCGCATGTCGAACGGCGTCGTGATGGTCCCTTCCTCCTTGTAGCCGCGCACGTGCAGGTTGCGATTGGTCCGTCGATAGGTCAGCCGATGGATCAGCCACGGATAGCCGTGGAAGGCGAAGATGATGTGCTTGTCCCGCGTGAACAGCGAGTCGTAGTCTTCGTCGTTCATGCCGTGCGGATGCTCGCTGCTGGACTGCAGGCGCATCAGGTCGACCACGTTGACGACGCGGACCTTCAGCTCGGGCAGGTGCTCGCGCAGGATGGAGACGGCCGCCATGACTTCCAGCGTCGGCGTGTCGCCGCAGCACGCCATCACCACGTCGGGATCCCCGTCCTGGTCGTTGCTGGCCCACGGCCAGATGCCGATGCCTTCGGTGCAGTGGACGACCGCGGCTTCCATCGTCAGCCACTGCGGCAGCGGATGCTTGCCGGCCACCACCACGTTGACGTAGTTGCGGCTGCGCAGGCAGTGGTCGAACACCGACAGCAGGCAGTTGGCATCGGGCGGCAGATACGCGCGGACGATGTCGGCCTTCTTGTTGACGACGTGATCGAGGAAGCCCGGATCCTGGTGCGTGAAGCCGTTGTGGTCCTGTTGCCAGACGTGCGATGCGAGCAGGTAGTTGAGCGACGCGATCGGTCGACGCCACGGCAGTTCGCGCGTCACCTTCAGCCATTTGGCATGCTGGCTGAACATCGAATCGACGATGCGGATGAAGGCCTCGTAGCTGTTGAACAGGCCGTGCCGGCCGGTCAGGAGATACCCTTCCAGCCAGCCCTCGCACTGATGCTCGCTCAGCATCGCGTCGAGCACGCGGCCGGTGGGTGCGAGGAATTCATCGTCGTCCGTCCGCGCATCCCACTGGCGATTCGTCGCTTCGAAGACGGCTCCGAGAAGGTTCGACAGGGTCTCGTCCGGGCCGAAGATGCGGAAGTTGCGCTGCTTCTGGTTGCACCGCACGACGTCGCGCAGAAACCTGCCGAGGATGATCGTGTCCTGTCCCTGCAGCGCACCGGGCGCAGGAACCTCGACGGCATAGTCGCGAAAGTCCGGCATGCGCAGGTCGTGCAGCAGCAGGCCGCCGTTGGCGTGCGGATTCGAGCCCATGCGGCGGTCGCCCCGTGGCGCCAGCTCGGCCAGCTCGGGCATCAGCCGGCCATGCTCGTCGAAGAGCTCTTCGGCCCGATAGCTCTTCATCCAGCGTTCGAGCTGTTCGACATGTTCGGGATGCCGCGCATCCACGAGCAACGGCACCTGGTGCGAGCGGAACGTGCCTTCGCACGGCAGGCCGTCGACGACCTTCGGCCCGGTCCAGCCCTTCGGCGACCGGAGCACGATCATCGGCCACCGCGGCCGCATCGGATTGCGATCCACGCGCGCCGACTGCTGCGCCTGCCTGATCATCGCGACCGCTTCGTCGAGCGCGTCCGCCATCAGGCGGTGCATCGTCGCGGGGTCGTCGCCTTCGACGAACAGCGGCGTCCAGCCGCAGCCCCGGAAGAACTGTTCGAGCTCCTCGTGCTCGATGCGTGCGAGCAGCGTCGGGTTGCTGATCTTGAAACCGTTGAGATGCAGGATCGGCAGGACCGCGCCGTCGGTCGCGGCGTCGAGCATCTTCGTCGACTGCCAGGCGGTCGCGAGCGGCCCGGTCTCGGCCTCGCCATCGCCGACCACGCACGCGACGATCAGGTCGGGGTTGTCGAACACGGCGCCGAAGGCATGGCTGAGCGAGTAGCCGAGCTCGCCGCCCTCGTGGATCGAACCCGGCGTCGTCGGCGCCACGTGACTGGAGATGCCGCCGGGGAAGGAAAATTGCTTGAAGAAACGCTTGAGCCCCGCCTCGTCCTGCGTGATCTCCGGATACACCTCGCTCCAGGTGCCTTCGAGATACACGTTGCCGACGATGGCCGGGCCGCCGTGCCCGGGCCCCGCGACATAGAGCATGTTCAGGTCGTACTGCCTGATGACGCGGTTGAGGTGGACGTAGACGAAGTTCTGGCCCGGCGTCGTCCCCCAGTGCCCGACCACGAGCGGTTTCACGTGCGAGAGCTTCAGCGGCTCCTTCAGCAGCGGGTTGTCGTAGAGATAGATCTGCCCGACGGAGAGGTAGTTCGCGGCTCGCCAGTAGGCGTCCATCCTGTCCAGCAGGTCGGGGCTGACCGGGTCGTGGGTCATGGGGCGTGGTCCTCGATTTCGATCCCCCGTTTGTAAGGCGCGCGTCCTTTACCGTCTGTGCGGCAGCGCGCAGACGGCGGTCGCGGACCCGGTGTTCGCTGGCGCACAGACCGTGCGTCACGGCGACGCCAAGATGGCCGTGCGTCGTCGCATGGGTCTGATGAGAGCGCGAATGAATGCGAGCATGAGAAATCGGTCGACAGTTTCGTTCGCCGACGCACCCCCCCCACATCGAAGTCTTCGCGCAGGGTTCTTCCTCGTCGAGAGCCGAGTCGTCCCGACGTGCGGACTCCGTCGGTTGCCGCACAGACGGGCGCGACGGACCGAGCGATCGTCGAGCGGTGCGGAGAGTCGTCCGTAAACCAGGAGCGCGAGGCTGCAAATGAAAGAGACCTACGTCTACCACGGCCACTCGATCGATCTCGAACTCTGCGACATCCCGCGCGCGCGCATCCGATGGACCTACTTCGTCGACGGGCTCTACTGCGTCCAGGGCGCGTCGGACTCGTCGCAGATCGACGCGGTTCGCGTCGATGCGCTCGCCCGTGCGCATCGTTCGATCGACGTCCTCGATTCGATGCGCTCGGGCCAGGGTAACGCGCTGGCATCACGAGCGACCGACCCGGGCGTGGCGCCTCTGGTGATGGAACACGGCGCGCAGCGCATCGCGGCGCGACAGTCGCGAGGCGCGGTGACGTGACGCGGCGAAGTGACGCTGCGCAGTGACGCGGCGACGTAAATGACGGGCCGGTCCCGATCCGGTCATCGGGCGATCCGACCCGGATCCTGAAAGGACCTGCATCATGTTGCGCAACACGCGAGACCTCGATCGTTATGTCATCCGTGCGACCGATGGCGAGATCGGACATGTCGAGGATTTCTACTTCGACGACCACGCCTGGGCGATTCGCCACATCGTGGCGGACACCGGTAGCTGGCTGCTGGAGCGGCGGGTGCTGATCTCTCCCATCTCCGTTTCGCGTCCCAACCTGGCCCACGGCACGCTGTCGGTGTCGATCACCCGGGAGCAGGTCAGGCACAGCCCGGACATCGACACCGACCAGCCCGTATCGCGGCCGCACGAAGTGGCCTACATGGGGTACTACGGCTATCCGTATTACTGGGCCGGAACGGGCATGTGGGGTGGCGGCTTTTATCCCGACGCACTGGCGCCGGGCTACGTCGGCACCGCCATCGATCCGGAAGACAGGGACGGCGACACCGATGAGTCGCCGCGCGCCGGGCACCGGCCCCATCGCCACGACGATCCGCATCTGCGCAGTTGCAAGGCCGTCACCGGCTATCACCTGCACGCGACCGATGGCGACATCGGGCATGTGTCGGGCTATCTCGTCGACGACGAGACGTGGGCCATCCGCTTCGTCGTCGTGGACACCAGCAGCTGGTGGCTCGGTCATCAGGTCCTGATCGCGCCGGAATCGATCACCGGCGTGCAGTGGCCGGAAGAGATCGTGACGGTCGACCTGAGTCGCGCATCGGTGAAGGCGGCGCCTTCATACGATCCCGACATGGCGTGGGACCAGGAGCAGGCCCTCAGCCTCCACGAAGTCCACGGGCGCACCGGACACGAGGCGCGCAGGGCGGCGCTCCTGAAGGAGCCCACATGAATCCCGTCACGGCATTCCTCGTCTTCGTTTGCCTGGTCATCGGCGTCGCCGTCGGCTACCTCTTCGACCCGCTGATGGGCCTCGTGCCGCTGGTCGCCGCCGCGGTCATCGCCTCGTCGCTGAAGATGGCCAACGTCTGGCAGAAGTTCGTGATCCTGAGGATGGGGAAACTGCAGAGCGTGAAGGGCGCAGGCATGTTCGCCATCTTCCCGGTCATCGACAGCATCGTCGCGATCGTCGACTGCCGCATCCAGACGACGGCCTTCAATGCCGAGCAGGCGCTGACCCGCGACACGGTCCCCGTCAACGTCGACGCGATCATCTTCTGGCACGTCGAGGACGCCGAGAAGGCGGCGCTGGCCATCACCAACTACCGTGAAGCGATCGATCGCGTGGCGCAGACGTCGCTGCGCGAGATGATCGGCTCGTCGATGCTGACCGCGCTGCTGTCGGATCGCAAGGACGCGGACGAACGCCTGAAGGTCGAGATCGCCGCCAAGACCGCGCCCTGGGGCATCGCTGTGAGTTCCGTCGAGATCCGCGACGTCGCGATCCCCGAGGCGCTGCAGGACGCGATGTCGCGTCAGGCCCAGGCCGAACGCGAGAAGCAGGCGCGCGTCATCCTCGGTTCGGCAGAGGCGGCGATCGCAGGCCAGTTCGTCGCGGCGGCGTCCATCTACGAAGGCCATCCATGGGCACTGCAGCTGCGGGCCATGAACATCATCTACGAGACGACCAAGGAGCGCGGCGCCACGATCCTGATGCCGAGTTCGATGGTCGACAGCCTCAACCCGTCCGCGGCCACGCTCGCGTTCGCGCTCGCGGGCCAGGTCGCGCCGGAGCCCGCCGCGACCGGGACGCGGGGACCGCTCGTCCGCCCGGCGGATCGCCCGTCCCGGCCGGTCGTCGAGGTGCCCGAACCGGACGCGCTCGTGCCTGCATGACGGCGCGCCCGGTCGTCTGACTGCGCTCGAAGACGATCCGCAGATGGCGCGCGGGAGACGCATGGGAGACTCGCGGGCCATCGCGCGCCTGAACGACAATTCACGGACGTAGCCGAACGGTCACCCGGCCAGGCGCCGGGCATGCAGCGCGATCTGCTCGTCCTCGAGCGACGGCAGGACGCGGACCCGGCAGCGAGCGCCCGTCGATGCGCCCCGGTCGGAGAGGTCGACCGCATCGACACCGATCGACGACAGCCCGCCGCGGATTTCAGCGACCACGGCCGCATCGTGTTCGCCGATGCCGCCGGTGAAGACGATCAGGTCGATGCCGTCCAGCACGACGCTCATCGCGCCGAGCTGCTTCTGGACGGACCGGCAGAACATCCGGATGGCCAGGCGGGCGTCGTCGTCCGAGGCCGCCGCCGCATGGAGGGCGCGCATGTCGCTGCTCGAACCGGAGATGCCGAGCAGACCGCTGCGGTGATCGATCAGGTCCTCCAGTTGCTCCGCGTCGAAGTGCTTCTCGCGGGCCAGATACACCAGGACGCCGGGGTCCAGGTCGCCGCTGCGCGTGCCCATGACGATGCCGCCGCTCGGGGTCAGGCCCATGCTGGTGTCGATCGACACGCCGTCGAGCACGGCCGTGACGCTCGCGCCGTTGCCGAGATGCGCGATCACGAGGCGTCGCGGGACGCCACCGGCTTCGGCAGCCAGTTGCCGGACGATCGATTCGCACGACAGCCCGTGGAAGCCGTAGCGCTGGATGCCCTGCGCGCGCAGGGCCGCGGGCAGCGGCAAGGTGCGGGCGACGTCGGGCATGTCGCGGTGGAACGTCGTGTCGAGGCACGCGACCTGCGGCGTGCCGGGAAAGCACGCGCCGGCTTCGCGGATCAGCGACAGCGCGGCCGCCATGTGCAGCGGCGCGAACGGCGTCGCGGCTTCGAGCGCGCGTCGCACGGAGGCGTCGATGCGGCGATGGTCCCGCAACGCGGGCCCACCGTGCACGATGCGATGCCCGATCACCTGCGGCGACGGTGT
>CAZZWS010000019.1:0-27965 GCA_964657795.1 Beijerinckiaceae bacterium | reverse complement strand
CGCACGCCCGACCTCGCGGCGGAAAAGCGCATCGCCGCCCAGCGCATCGCGAAGGACGTGCTCGACCGCGTGGGCCCGCTGGTGGACCTGGGTCTCGGCTACCTGTCGCTCGATCGCGCCACGCCGACGCTGTCACCGGGCGAACTGCAGCGACTGCGGCTCGCCACCCAGGTGCGCTCCAACCTGTTCGGCGTCGTCTACGTCCTCGACGAGCCGACCGCCGGACTGCATCCGGCCGATGGCGAAGCGTTGCTGGTCGCGCTCGATCGCCTCAAGCGCAGCGGCAACTCGCTGTTCGTGGTCGAGCACGACGTGGAGATGATGCGTCGCGCCGACTGGATCGTCGACGTGGGTCCGGATGCCGGGCAACACGGTGGAAAGATTCTTTACAGCGGCCCTCCCGCCGGACTTCGTGACGTCCCCGACTCGCACACGGCGCGCTACCTGTTCGACGATCGCTCGGCAGCCCCGGCACCGCGACCGCTCCGCGTGGCGACGCAGTGGCTGCGGCTCTCGCAGATCGAGCGCAACAATCTGCGCGGCGTCGACGTCGACCTCCCGATCGGATCGCTCACCGCAGTGACGGGAATCTCGGGCTCGGGCAAGTCGAGCCTGGTCGGCCAGGCGCTGGTCGACCTGGTCTCGGCGGCGCTGCAGGGCGACGACAGCGGCGAGGCCCCAGTCGACGAAGAAGCCGGCCTCGAAGCGACGATGCCGGACACGACGCGCGGCGCCATCGTCGCCGGCATCGAAGCCTTTCGTCGTCTCGTCCTGGTGGACCAGAAGCCGATCGGCCGTACGCCGCGATCCAACCTCGCGACCTACACCGGCCTCTTCGACGCGGTGCGCAAGCTGTTTGCCGCGACGCCCGATGCGCGACGACGTCGCTACGACGCGGGCCGCTTCTCGTTCAACGTGGCCAAGGGGCGCTGCGAGACCTGCGAGGGGGAAGGCTTCGTCGGCGTCGAGCTGCTCTTCATCCCGAGCGTGTACGCGCCCTGCCCGGCCTGTCATGGCGCGCGTTTCAACGAGGACACCCTGGCGATCCGCTACCGCGAGCGCAACGTCGCGGACGTCCTGGCGATGACGGTCGAGGCCGCCTGCTCGTTCTTCGCCGACCAGCCCGCCGTGGCGCGTCCGCTGACGCTGCTCCGCGAGATCGGCCTCGGCTACCTGCGTCTTGGGCAGCCGGCGACCGAACTCTCGGGCGGCGAAGCGCAGCGGATCAAGCTCGCCACCGAACTGCAGCGGCCGTCGCGCGGCGACACGCTGTACGTGCTGGACGAGCCCACGACGGGCCTGCATCCGGCGGATGTCGAGAAGTTGATGACGCAGCTGCAGGATCTGGTCGATGGGGGCAACACGGTCGTCCTCGTCGAGCACGAGATGAGCGTCGTCGCCCGCTGCGACTGGATCGTCGACATGGGCCCCGGGGCCGGCGACGAAGGGGGACGGGTCGTCCAGTGCGGGGCGCCGGCAATCATCGCGGGCGGTACGACGCCCACCAGTGCGTACCTGCGCCAATACCTGGACGTCCGGACGTAAAAACGGCGCCCGATCGACAGACTCGGGCGCCGCTCAAACATCATTGCCGGACTAGATCGACGGGTCGAACGCTCCCGTGTCGTCGGTCGGTGCCACGAAGCCGGTCAGATCGAGCGGCTGCGTATTGTCGGGAAGCATCGGCGTCAGGATCTTCAGGTACGCGATGAATCCGAGGACGGTGGCCGATGCCGAAGCCGGCGGCGTATTGCTGGCCACTGGCGCGACGACCGGCGGCGTGCCGTCGTCGCTGCCCCCGCAGGACGCGAGGCCGACGCATAACGACAGGCCCGCCACCGCCAGCCCGACTCGACGAATGCTGCTGATTTTTCTCATGCTGGCTCTCCTTGGGCCGGAATCACGGCGAACCCGAGATCGGGGTGTTGAGGTACGGGAACGCGTTCTGGAACGTCGACGCGCTGTAGCCGACACCGTCGGTCAACGCCGCGGAGCCCGCCGGCGCGTCGGAAGGCTTGCAACCGACCTTCAGCGTATCCGCCGTGCCCGTCGCCACGCACAGGGCGCCCATCGCGACACGTAGTTCCGCGTCGACGATGTCGTCGGCCGGACGACGACCGTTCGGGAAGCCTGCGTTATCACCACCCAATACGCCGAGCGAGTTCTGCGAGGCCTGCACGGTCGGTGCGATGCTCGTGTTCAGCCGCAGCATCTCCGACGTTTTTCCACCTGTCGGCTGATTCACGCCCGCGATGCCCGTCAAGAAGGCCGCGACCAGGTCGGTCCGCGGGAAATTCGTCGGCGCCGGTGCGGTGGGGTAGAGCAACTGGATCAGGGCCGGCAAGGTCGGGTTGGTCACATAGGTCGCGAACTGGGTATCCGCAGCGGGAACCGAACTGTTGAACTTGTCCTTGTCCTTGAGGCCGATGACCAGTTCATTGACCAACGGCATGCCGAGACGGGACACCTGCACCCATGCACCACCATTCTTCGGAACGTTGGCGTAGCCGGAAGCCGGATTGCCCGACAGCAGTCGACCCTGACGCATGCTGGCGGTGGTCCACCCACCGATGATCGGGCTCGAGCCGACAATGCACGAGGTCGGCAGTTCGAGGGCAAACGACGTCACCATCTTCGCGGCCAGATAATCCTTGTTACCTGTCGTGGAGCCGAGTGGATTGAGGTTGATCAGATCGAAGATCTGGCCGAGCGCGATCGCGAACGGATCCTTGCGCTGACCCACGAACATGCGGCCCGGGGTGCCACAGCCGGGAATATTGATGTTGTAGATGTGCGCATTCGCGTAGTTCGCATAAGCGGGCGCGGCACCGAAAGTCTTGTCGCCGATGTTGTCGACAGGCTTCTCGAACGTCGCCGTTCCGTCGGCCGAGTTGACGACCGCGGTACGCGCGCCGGTGCGACGGTCGCCGCGGACCAGCGTGACGTTGTAGGTCTCGCGCACGTTCAGATTGGCCGGGTTCTGACCCGACAAAGCGCCTGCCTGGACGAGCGGAATCGAGACGTTCTGGCCACCGATCGGCAGCTGGATGTCCTTGAGCGTGTTCTGAAAGCGGAACTGAAAGGTCAGGTCCTCGACCGCGTCGGCCGTATTGTCGATGTGGATCTCGTAGAGCGCATCCTGATCCATCGTGTAGTAGTTCGGTCCGTCACCGGCGTTTTCCGCCGGAATGTAGTCGGCGATGACGGTCGTGAAAGCGGCGCGGCCCGGCTCGTAGCTGGTAAACATGTAGAAGTCGGTACCGTCGACCTTCGGGTTCTGCGTGATGAAAGGAGCCTCGCGGTGGCTCGATGCATAGGCAGCGGTGCTGGCCAGCAGGGCGACGCCCAGGACGGCAGCGCATTGAACGACGGACGTTCGGGCGCGGTCAAAATGAAGTGCTTTCAAATCGGTCTCCTCGACGACAACATCAAAGACGGGCTGGGGCAAAAAAACGTGCCGTCCCGCGGGGGCGTGCGATGGGTGTTACGCAGACGACGCGTAGTCGGTTTCACAAATACGTTGCGATTGATCACCGATCCCGCACGCATCGTAGCCAACTCTGTCGGGCCTGTCGTTGCGCGAACAGGCGCATTTGGCCGCAAACCGCTTGAATCGTTGTCAGCCGTGAACTGATCGGATCGAGGGAGAGACGTGACCCGTCTGGCGCCGCGAAGACCCACGTTACGCGCGGCGACCGGATCGCTCGGGATCAGTCCGGTGCCCGCGCCCAGGTCTGTGAACGGCCGATCAACGACACGCCGATGTAGCCATGGACCACGAGGCTGGCGCCGCTGCCGTCGAGATGCATCGTCAGCCGGTAGACCCTGCCGGTCTCCGGGTCGAGCACGTCACCGCCTCCCCACTCCAGCGGATCGGCCGGGCCGCGTTGCATGTTGCGGATGATGATCAGGCCGTTGAGAGGCTGATCCTTCCGCTCGTCGACGCATGCGTGACAGAGCGAATGATCGCCTTCACGCTCGATCCGGCCGAACATCTTGCCGCCCTGCTCGAAGATACGGATGATTCCGCGCGGTGCATGCGTATGTTCGTCGTAGGTCTGCCAGCGACCGACCGGTGAATCGGGTTCACGCGCGCAGGCCACGCCCGCCAAGACCAGCGCAGAGACAACGATCGAAAGGGCGACGATTGAACGAGCGAAGATCGAAAGGGCCACGGTGGTCGCGATCACCGCCATCGGCACACACCGGCGCGAGCGCGACAAGGCGGGCGAAGCGCGAAGAAGTCGATCTTGAACATGGCACGGACGAGGGGATGCCGACTGCCCATCGGGCGAATGTCGGCGACAGAAGCGAAAAATTGTCTCATCTGTGGCAATGAACAACCAGTCCGGGTGTTGTAGATTTCTCACTGGCCCGCTGTTCGGCGACGCGGGTCGCAGCAGGCTCCCCGGTTCGGCCCTCGAAAGGAATCCCATGTGGTGGAACGTCCAGGAAAACGCGCGCCATCGGTCGTTTTCGCGCGCTGCGTGCGCTGCGTGCACTTTCGCGCTGCGAGCCGCCGTCGTACCGTCGCTGCTGATCGGCAGCGCGGCGCATGCGGGACTCGGCGACGCGATGCCGAGCGCGAAGCGCGCTGCGATTTCGGCGCAGGCCACGACGACGTCGATGCCGGGTTACGACCGCACCGAGACGACGACCGCCGACGGCAACAGCATCCGCGAATACGCCGCGCGTGACGGCACCGTGTTCGCGGTCGATTTCTCCGGACCCACGATGCCCGACCTGAAAGCGGTTCTCGGCACGCACTACGATCGCTATGTCGCCGCCGCCACGGCGCGACGCGGCAGTCATCACGTCGTGTCGTTCAGCACCGACGATGCGGTGATCACGATCGTCAAGCTGCCGCGGGGTTTCAGCGGCCATGCGCATCTGCCGGCCGCGGTTCCGGCCGGTGTCGATGTCCAGACGCTTCGCTGAGACAGGGTGACACCGTGATCAAGGATCCGACGATGTTCAAGAGATGGTCCCTCAGCGCGGTCGTGCTCGTGCTGGTCGCGTCGTGCGGCGGCAGCGGCGGCTCCAGCAATTCCACACCCACGACGACGACCACCCCGCCGGTGACGACGTCGCCGGCCAACACGCTGGCCGTCACGGTCGACGCCGGACCGGCGGCTCTTACCAGCCTCGGCGATCTTTCGGCCAATACGTTGTTCGCCACGCTCACCGTCTGTACGCCGGGCAGCACGACCGCGTGTCGCACCATCGATCATATCCAGGTCGACACCGGCTCCACCGGCCTGCGCATCCTCTACTCGTCGTTGAACGGCGGCGCCGTCCCGACCGCGGTCAGGGAGCTCGTGACCGGCCGTCCACTGCTCGAATGCGTGCAGTTCGCCGACGGCTACAGCTTCGGATCGGTCGGGACCGTCGACGTGACGATGGGCAGCCGCACCATCGCCAGCCTGCCGGTGCAGGTCATCGGCGATCCCGCGGCCGGCACCGCGCCCTCGTCGTGCGTGTCGGGTCCGGCCGAGAACACCGTACTCGACTTCGGCGCCAACGGCGTCCTCGGCATCGGCAACTTCATCCAGGACTGCGGCGCCGCCTGCGTGACGAGGGCCATCGCCGGCACCTACTACACCTGCCCCACCACCGCGGGCGGTTCGGCCTGCACCGCGACGACGGTCGCGCTGTCGCAGCAGGTCCCGAACCCGGTGAGCCGTCTGACGACCGACAACAACGGAGTCGTGGTCCAGTTGCCGGCGGTCGCGTCCCCCGGCGCCACGACGGTCGGCGGCACGGTGCTCTTCGGCGTGGCGACGCAGACCGACAACGCGCTCGGCAGCGCCCGCGTCTACGCCCTGTCGACCCAGGGCACGTTGACGGCGACGTTGAACGGCACGGCGCTGAGCGGCAGCTTCATCGACTCGGGGTCGAACGCCAACTTCTTCCCGACGACGAGCATCCCGACGTGCGCGACGAACACCTCGTTCTACTGTCCGGTCACGGCCAGCCGCGTCGCGACGTCGGTCTCGCAGAGCGTGATCATCAGCGGGACCAATGGGGTCAGCACGACGCTGACCTTCAACGTCGACAACGCGGATCAGTTGTTCGCGACCGCCTTCACGGCGTTTCCGGGCCTCGCGGGACCGAGCGGCACGCTGCTGAACGGATCGGCCGGCGTCTTCGACTTCGGTCTGCCGTTCTTCTTCGGCCGCAATGTGGCGGTCCTGATCGAAGGGTCGACCGCGGGCGGCGTCACCGGACCGGCCGTCGCTTTCTGACGTGCCGTCGCGTCACCGCTCCACGCTCGCCGATGACGTTCGTCCACCCGGCCGTGCCGATCGCGGCACGGCACTGATGGACTGACCGTGCAGGTCGTCGATCGCAGCCTCGCTTTCATGGACGGGCCCGGAGGCGTGGCGGGCCTGATGCGCGCGCACGACTGGAGCCGGAGTGCGGTGGGCGCGCCCGACACCTGGCCGTCCAGCCTGCGGACCGTGCTGCAGATCCTGATGACGTCGCGCTACGCGATGTGGATGGCTTGGGGGCCGGAGCGCACGTTCTTCTGCAATGATGCCTATCGCCCGACGCTGGGTGCGAAGCAGGACTGGCTCGGCGTGCCGGCCGCGACGGTGTGGGCAGAGATCTGGTCCGAAGTCGAGCCGCGCATCGATCGGGTCATGACCACCGGCGAGGCGACCTGGGACGAAGCCCTGCTGCTGATCCTCGAACGCAACGGTTTCCCGGAAGAGACCTATCACACGTTCTCGTATTCGCCGCTGGCCGACGACACCGGCGACATCAACGGCATGCTGTGCGTGGTCACCGAGGTCACCGGACGCGTGGTCGGTGAACGACGGCTCGGGTTGCTCAGCAACCTCGGGCCGCATCTCGCGCGGGCGCGCGGGCGCGACGAGATCTGGCAGGGGGTAAGTGCGGTCCTCGATGGCGGCAGTCGTGACCTGCCGCAAGTCGCGGCTTACCTGTTCGAAGGCGCCGATCGCACGATTTCGCGGACGCTCTCCTCGAACGCGGCCGACCCGCCGCTCGGTCGCGGCGATTACGGACCGATCGAAGCCATCCGCGGTGGCGCCACGCAGATGCTGGTCGAAGCGACCGACAGCGTGCCTTCGCCGGTGTGGGATCGACCGTCGACCCATGTGCTGTACGTCCCGATCACCGCGCAGGGTCAGTCCGAGCCGGTGGGGGTGCTGATGGCCGCACTCAACCCGTACCGGCCCTTCGACGCCGACTATCACGCGTTCGTCGATCTCTTCGTCGGCCAGATCTCCGCGGGCCTGACCGCGGTCCGCAATCTCGCAGCCGAGCGCGAGCGTGCCGAAGCGCTGGCCGCCATCGACCGGGCCAAGACGGCCTTCTTCTCCAACGTCAGCCACGAGTTCCGTACGCCACTGACACTGATGCTGGGACCGCTCGAGGATGCTCTGGCCGAGCCCGGGCAGACCCGGACCCAGCACGAGCGCCTTGCAGTCGCGCATCGCAACAGCCAGCGCCTGTTGCGCCTCGTCAACGCGTTGCTCGATTTCTCGCGGGTCGAAGCGGGCCGCGTCGAGGCGACGTTCAGACCGACCGACCTCGCCCGGTTGACGACCGAACTCGCATCGTCGTTCCAGTCCGCGACGGACAGGGCCGAACTTGAATTGATCATCGACGCGCCGCCCCTGCGCGAACCGGTCTTCGTCGATCCGGAGATGTGGGAGAAGATCGTCCTCAACCTGGTGTCGAACGCGTTCAAGTTCACGTTCGCGGGCACGATCGAGGTCGTCCTGCGCGACGATGGAGCGGGTCGCGCGCGGCTCACCGTCCGCGATACCGGGACCGGCATTCCCGCACACGAACTGCCGCGTGTCTTCGAGCGCTTCCACCGCGTCGAGGGCGCCGCCGGACGGTCGTTCGAAGGCAGCGGCATCGGCCTCGCGCTGGTCCAGGAACTGGTACGGCAGCACAGCGGCGAGATCGCGGTCGCCAGCCGGGTGGCCGGAACGGACGGCGGCGGCGGAACGACCTTCACCGTCACCATCCCTTTCGGCGCCGGGCACCTTCCCGCGGATCGCGTCGCGGCGCCGGTGGAGCAGCGCCACTCGAGCGGTGGTTCGGGACCACGCGCCCGGGCGCACGCCGTGGAGGCGCTGGGCTGGTTACCCGACATCGGACCCGCGTCGCGCGGCCACGAAGAGACGCTGCCCCGGGGCTTCGCCACCGGCGCCGTGCCACGCATCCTGCTGGCCGACGACAACGCCGATCTGCGCGGTTACATCGCGCGACTGCTCGGCGACCGGGGCTACGAGGTCGAGACGGCGCACGACGGCGTCGAAGCCCTCGAACACCTCAGACGACGTCGACCCGACCTGCTGGTGACCGACGTGATGATGCCGCGGCTCGACGGGTTCGGCCTCGTGGCCGCCGTTCGCGACGACGCCACGTTGCGCGACCTGCCGGTGATCATGCTGTCCGCGCGGGCCGGCGAGGAAGCGCGGATCGAAGGCCTGGGCTCCGGCGCCGACGACTATCTGGTCAAGCCGTTCTCCGCGCGCGAGTTGCTGGCGCGGGTCACCGCCACGCTCGGGATGGCCCGAATCCGCGCCGACGCGGCGGCCGCCATCCGCACGACGGAAGCGCGCTCTGCGGCCGTGCTCGAAGGCATGGCCGAAGGCTACGTGCTGGTCGACGCCGATTTCCGCGTGCTGCAGGTCAACGCGGAGGCCGTGCGCAACGACGGGCACGACGCGGCGGACGCCATCGGGCGATCGTACTGGGACCTGTGGCCACGCTCCGCCGCGGTCGCGCCGGCCGAACAGCTCAGGCGCGCGATGAGCGATCGCGCCGGCGTCACGGTGGACGACATCCAGTTGCGGCCGGGAGACGACGCCACGTGGATCGAGTTGCGTGCCTATCCGGCCGGCGAAGGTCTGGCCGTCTTCCAGCGCGACATCAGCGAGCGCAAGCGCGCCGAACGCGAGCTGCAGGCCTTCAACGAGACGCTCGAGGAGCAGGTCGCCGAGCGCACGCGCGAACGCGACCGCACGTGGAACAACGCGCAGGACCTGCTGCTCGTTCTGGATGGCGAAGGCATCTTCCACGCGGTCAACCCGGCGTGGACCCATGTCCTGGGCTACCGCGAGAGCGAACTCGTCGGCCACCCCGTTCTCGAATTCGTACATCCCGACGATCACGCGGCGACGCGCGGCGCCTTGACGACCGTGCAGGAGACCACCCTGCCGATCTTCGAGAACCGCTATCGGCATGCGAACGGCAGCTGGCGCTGGATCGCGTGGGTCGCTTCGCACGAGGGCGAGCTGATCTATGCGAGCGGCCGCAATGTCACCGACGAGAAGGCGGCCGCCGCCGAACTCGGGACCGCGCAGGAACAGTTGCGGCAGTCGCAGAAGATGGAGGCGGTCGGACAACTGACCGGCGGCCTCGCGCACGACTTCAACAACCTGCTGACCGGCATCACCGGCAGTCTGGAGCTTCTGCAGATCCGCGTCCGCAAAGGTGAGACGGCCGACCTCGATCGCTACATCAACGCGGCCCAGGGCGCGGCCCGGCGCGCCGCCGCCCTGACGCATCGCCTGCTCGCGTTCTCGCGCCGGCAGACACTCGATCCCAAGCCGACCGACGTCAATCGTTTGATCGCGGACCTCGAGGACCTGATCCGTCGCACCGTCGGGCTGTCCGTCGAGATCGACGTCATCGGCACGGCGGGGCTGTGGTCCGCGCTGGTGGACCAGAACCAGCTCGAGAGCGCGCTGCTCAACCTGTGCATCAACGGTCGCGACGCGATGCCCGACGGCGGCCGGCTGACCATCGAGACGGCCAACAAGTGGCTCGACGAACGCGCCGCTCGCGAGCGCGATCTTCCGCCCGGCCAGTACCTGTCCATCTGCGTGACCGACAACGGCACCGGCATGACGCCCGAGGTGAAGCAGCGCGCGTTCGATCCGTTCTTCACGACGAAGCCGCTCGGGGCAGGCACCGGTCTCGGCCTGTCGATGGTGTACGGCTTCGCGCGTCAGTCGGGCGGCCAGGTGCGCATCTATTCCGAACTCGGCCAGGGCACGACCATCTGCATCTATCTGCCGCGCCACGCCAGCAAGTCGTCGCGCGACGATACGTTCGCAGTCGACGATCCGTGCGGCGGCGCGGATGGCGTCGCTGCGACGGTCGACGGCCGGACGGTGCTCGTCGTCGATGACGAGCCGACCGTGCGCATGCTCGTCGTCGAGGTGCTCGAGGCGATGGGCTGCGCCACCATCGAAGCGCAGGACGGGGCGGCCGGCCTCAAGGTGTTGCAGTCGTCGGCACGCCTGGACCTTCTGATCACCGACGTCGGTTTGCCCGGCGGCGTCAACGGCCGGCAGGTCGCGGATGCGGGGCGCATGTTGCGGCCGGGCCTGAAGACGCTCTTCATCACCGGCTATGCGGAAAACGCGGTGATCGGTAACGGCTATCTCGAATCGGGCATGCAGGTCCTGACGAAGCCCTTCACGATCGAGGCCCTGTCGAGACGGGTCGACGAGTTGCTCGCCGCGGACTGAAGCAGCGGCCGACACCCGTTGTGCGCCTGCGGCCGACCCGCGAGTCGGTTTCGCGGTCCCACTCCGCGTTCAGCAGACTGGCGCCGGGATCGATCAGCATTCGTCTGAATGTCCGTCACCGGCGTGTCACGAACAATCGGGCTCTAATCGGCTCGTGACGACGACGGCAGGCGTCGCGACCTCAATCATCTGGAGATCGCGCTTGGCCGCTCTGCTCGACATGCTCGATATTCCGCATTCGCAGATCCCGGGACGGATGGATCATCTGCTGCGCGCGGAAGCCTCTGCGGACGGGACCGCTCTGCGTCCGACACTGGACCGGATCATCGCGGCGGGACTCGACCGCTTGCCGTTGCCGGGGCACGGCCAGACACTGACGCGCTGGCGAACGCTGGAACGCGTCGCACGTCACGACCTCGCGCTGGTCAAGCTGTACGAGAGCCATGTGGATGCGCTGGCGATCCTCGCGGAGATCGACCGGGCGACGCCGTCGACCCGCGGCGCTCTGTATGCCGTATGGGCTTCGGAATCCCGCGACCGACCGATCGTCATCCGTCCCGCCGGCCTCGCCGATGGCCGGGTGATCGTCGACGGCCGCAAGGCGTGGTGTTCCGGAGCCGCGGTGGTCGACCGCGGCTTGATGACCGCGACCGATGCGGATGGACGACGCCAGCTCGTCGAGATCAATCTCGCCGCGCCGGGTATCCGCATCGAACGCGATGGCTGGCAGGCGGTCGGCATGGCCGGCTCGGGCAGCTTCGACGTGGTCTGCGATGGCGTGCCCGTACGCCTCGTCGGACCGGTCGACGGCTATCTCCGTCGGCCCGGCTTCTGGCACGGCGGCGCAGGCGTGGCGGCCTGCTGGCACGGGGCGGCAGCCGCGATCGGCACCCGCGTCCGCGATCTTCAGGTCGGGCGCGACGACGTCCACGCGCTCGCCCATCTGGGAGCGATCGACGCCGCGCTGGCATCGACCGCCGCGTTGTTGCGCGAATGCGCGCAATGCATCGACGACCACCCGGGCAGCGACGCGATGCGGCTCGCGCTGCGCGTGCGCGGCGCGGTCGCGGACATGACCGATGTGGTGATCCGCGAAGCGCGACGCGCCATCGGACCGGGGCCGTTCTGCAACGAGGCCGCCCTGGCCCACCGCGTCGCCGACCTGCCGGTGTTCGTCGCGCAGTCGCGCGCCGAGCACGATCGTGTCGCGCAGAGTCGCGCGTTGCTCGCGAACGCTCCTGAACTGGCGAGCCCTGGATGGACGCTGTGATGGATCACGAGCAGCTCGCGCCACACGCGCCCGAGCACCGTCGCATCGAAGGCGCCGGCACGCGAGAGGAGCAGTGGCGACATTCGGCCATCACACGCCTGCCGGTCTGCGACCTCGACGGCTGGGCCGAGCGCTATCGACGCATCTGGCTGATCGCGCCGCATCCCGACGACGAAGTCCTCGGCGTCGGGGGCGCCCTCGCGATGCTGTCCGCGGGCGGTGCCGACATCCAGGTCGTGTGCGTGACGGACGGCGAAGCCAGTCATGGCGAGTCGCGGGTCTGGACGCATGAACGTCTCGCGCGCGAGCGACCGGTCGAGTCGATCCGCAGCCTGCATCTGCTCGGCGTGGATGCCACCATCACGCGGCTCGGGTTGCCCGATGGCCGCATCGACGCCCATCGCCAGAGGCTGCTGCGCGCGCTCACCGACTCGGTGAGCGAGGACGATCTGATCCTGACCACCTGCAGCTTCGACGGTCATCCGGATCACGAGGCGTGCGGCGAGGTGGCGGCGATGGCGGCCGAGTTGAGCGGCGCCTCGCTGATCGAGTATCCCGTCTGGATGTGGCACTGGGCGGCGCCCGACGAAAGCATCGTGCCGTGGGGTCGCGCGCATCGCATCTTGATCTCCGACGAAGTCATGGACCGGAAGCGTGAAGCGATCGGCGCGTTCGTCTCGCAGATCACCCGCGACGGTCCGCGCGATGCGGTGTTGCCGCCTCACGTCGTTCAGCGTTTCCTGCGCGGGTTCGAAGTCGTCTTCGATCGTCCATGACCATCGCGCCTCCGCCTGCGGCGACCGTCGCCCCGTTCGATGCGCTGTATCGCGCGTCGTCCGATCCCTGGGGCACGCGCAGCCGGTGGTACGAGCGCCGCAAGCGGACGTTGCTCCTCGCGGCGCTGCCCGCCGAACGCTACGCGTCCGCCTACGAAGCCGGCTGCGGAACCGGCCACATCAGTGCATCGCTCGCGGAACGCTGCGAGCGATTGCTCGCCAGCGATGCGAGCGCGGTTGCGGTCGACATCGCGAAGCGGGCATTGGTCGATCACGCCCATGTATCGGTGCGGCAGCATCGCCTGCCGGACGACTGGCCGCGGCAACCGTTCGAACTCGTGGTGCTGAGCGAGCTGCTGTACTTCATCGACCGCGACGAACGCGTGCGCGTGGCCGCTCTGGTTCGCGACAGCGTGGGCGAGAGCGGCACGGCCATCGCCTGCGACTGGCGCCACGCCATCGACGGCCGCGGCATCACCGGCGACGAGGCGCACCGCCATTTCGAGACAGTGCTGGACTTGCCGCGTCTCCTCGAATACGAGGACGACGATTTCGTTCTGACCGCGTGGAGCGCCGACACGCGATCCACCGCCATCCGGGAGGGCGTGCGATGAAGCATCGAAGCGTCGGCGTGGTCGTGCCGGCACATGACGAAGCGGACCTGATCGGGGTCTGCCTGGCTTCCATCGAGAGCGCTGCGAGCGTCGCCGCCGCGACCCGTGGCGTCGTGGTCCACGTCGTGGTCGCGTGCGATGCCTGCGGCGACGACACCGCGGCGATCGTCACGCGGCGCGGCCATCGTGTGGTGCACAGCGACGCGCGCAACGTGGGAATCGCCAGGGCCCGCGGCGCGGATCTCGCGCTGGGCCTGGGCGTCGACTGGCTGGCCTTCACGGACGCCGACTCGACGGTCGATCCGTCGTGGATCGTCGCGCAGCTCGCGCTGGATGCCGACGTGGTGTGCGGCACGGTCGCGGTCGACGACTGGGGTCGCTACGGCGACGCCATGCGGACGCACTTCGAGCAGACCTATCACGATCGCGATGGCCACCGGCACATCCACGGCGCCAACCTCGGCATGTCGGCCGACGCGTATCGCAGCGTCGGCGGCTTCGAGGCTCTCGCGAACAGCGAGGACGTGGCGATCGTCGCGGCGCTGCAGACGTCCGGCGCACGCATCGCGTGGAGCGCGGCGCCCCGCGTCGTGACCAGCGCTCGCCTGGACTATCGCGCGACGGCGGGCTTCGGCTTCACGCTGTCCAGCGTGGCGTCGGGCATGGAATCGGCGACGAGCCTCTGAGCTGCGTGGCCGTTCAGCCGTGCGATGCCGCGCGATCGCTTTCGGCGTGTTCGCGCTTCCGGTTGCGCAGATACAGGAATTGGCCCACCGCGGCGATGATCAGCAGGAACACGTTGCTCACGACGAAGACCACGTTGTCGAGCAGGTAGCTGTACACGACGAAGCCGGTCGACGCGGCGATCTGCCCGACGAAGAGCCCCTTCGACACACCGGCCGTGTGGCCCTGCTTCCACTGGCTGTAGGTCTGCCGGCCGATGGTCACCACGAGGATACCGGTGGCGATCCAGCCCACCGCATCGGTGGCGATGTCGGGGTTCGTCACGCGGCCGTCGTCGGTTCGTCCGGGCTTTGTCGACCACTCTTTCCCGCGGTCGACCGAGAAAAAATCCCGGTGTCGCGGTCCGATGGATCGGTCGTCTGCTGCGTGTTGGCATAGGTCATGGCGACGAATGCTAGCAAAGCGCCTGTGCCGCGCGCGATGCGCAATTTCGAGCCCTCCCCGCGGCTAGGAATTTCCCTGTGAACGGGCCACAACGGCAGTTGTAAACGACCGTAAGGGACGTTGACGCGGTACGCGCGAGACTTGCACATTGCAAGCAGCCGGTGCCTGAATCAGCGCCGGCGTCTCCTCGGGCCGCCCATGTTCCATATCAACCCAATGCCCCTGTCCCCGCGACTTCGAGAACCTGCGACGCGCCACGGCGCGCCCGCCGTCGCGCTACTCGTCGCGTCCCTGCTGGCCGCGTGCGGCGGCAGCGGCGGTGACAGTGCGGCGCCCGTGGCCGTCGCGGTTACGCCACCGGTCGCGGTGACGCCTCCCCCGGCCGTCGCGCCGGGCGCGAGCGCCAACGACGTCGCGCGACTCCTCGATCAGGCGACCTTCGGTCCCACGTCCGCCACCATCGCTGCGGCGCAGACCCAAGGCATCGCGCCGTGGGTGGACGCGCAGCTCGCCACGGCCACCACGGGCTACGCGGCGATGGGCTTCATCGACTCCAACAGCACCGTCGGTTGTCCGACCGGCGCGGCCGCGACCTGCTACCGCGACAACTACACGGCGTTCCCGGTTCAGCTTCAGTTCTATCGCAACGCGCTGACCGGCGCCGACCAGTTGCGTCAGCGCGTCGCGCTCGCGTACTCGCAGATCTTCGTCATCTCGGCCATCGACATCAAGCCGGCCTACGGCGTGCGCGCGTATCAGCAGATGCTGCTCGACAACGCGTTCGTCAACTTCCGTCAGCTGATCGAGCGCGTGACGCTGCATCCGGCCATGGGCGACTACCTCGACATGGTCAACAACGACAAGCCGAGCGCGACCGTCCAGGCCAACGAGAATTTCGCCCGGGAGGTGCTGCAGCTCTTCACCATCGGCCTCGTCAAGCTCAACGCCGACGGCACGTCGATGAAGGACGCCAACGGCGTCGCGATCCCGACCTACGACCAGTCGGTCGTCTCGGCCTTCGCGCGGGCCTACACCGGCTGGACCTACGCACCGATCACCGGCGCCACGTCGAAGTGGACCAACCCGGTCAACTACATCGGCGACATGGTGCCGTTCGACGCGCATCACGACATGACCGCGAAGACCGTGCTCAACGGCACCGTCCTCCCTGCGGGCCAGACCGCGACCAAGGACCTGTCCGACGCGCTCGACACGATCTACAACCATCCGAACGTGGGCGTCTACATCGGGCGTCAGTTGATCCAGGCGCTGGTGACGAGCAATCCTTCACCGGCCTACGTGGCCCGCATCACTGCGGTCTTCAACGACAACGGCTCGGGCGTGCGCGGCGACATGAAGGCCGTCGTCCGCGCGATCCTGCTCGACACCGAGGCGCGTGGCGACGCGAAGACCGATGCCAGCTACGGCAAGCTGCGCGACCCGGCCGTCATCGCGGCCAGCGTCGCCCGCGCGTTCGGCGCGACGTCCGATGGCCAGTACCTCAACGCGCAGGCGGCCGCGATGGGCCAGTCGGTCTTCACGCCGGGATCGGTGTTCAGCTTCTACCCGCCCGACTACGCGCTGCCCGGCTCGGCGAGCCTGCAGGGGCCGCAGTTCGGCGTCGAGAACACGACGACGTCGGTCGCGCAATCCAACTACTTGTACGCGCTGCTGAACACCACCAACGGCATCGCGGCCGACAGCACGGTGACCGGATCGACCGGCACGCAGATCGACCTGAGCGCGCTCGCGGCGCTGGCGGCGACGCCGGCCGCGATGGTCGACAAGCTCGATGCGGCGATGACGCACACCACGCTGACCACCGCCGAGAAGAACGCCATCGTCACCGCGGTCAACGCGGTCGTCGCGACCGACACGCTGGGCCGCGCACGCATGGCGGCCTACCTCGTGGCGGTCTCGCCGCGCTACCTCATCACGCGCTAGTCGCGAGGCTCCCATGAACGACTCCTTCGACGCATCCTTTCGCCCCGGCCGGCGCAGCGCCCTCGGTGCGCTGACGGCGCTCGGCTTCTCGTCGCTGGTGCCGCGACTGTCGATCGGCAGCGCCGCCGCAGCCACGACGACCGGTCCGTATCGCGCGCTCGTCTGCATCTTCCTGTACGGCGGCAACGACTCGAACAACATGATCGTCCCGTTCACGACCGCGGGCTACAACAACTACGCGGCGCTGCGCGGCGCGCAGAGCGCGAACGGGCTCGCGTTGCCGCAGGCCAGCCTGTTGCCTCTGGTGGATCGTACCGGCCAGTCCAACTACGCGCTGCATCCGCAGATGAGCGGCCTGCAGGGACTCTGGTCGCAAGGCAAGCTGGCCACGCTGTTCAACGTCGGCACGCTGCTGAAGCCGGCGACCAAGGCCACCTACGTCACCAGCGGGGCGGCGCCGCCCAACCTCTTCTCGCACGACGACCAGCAGCGCCAGTTCCAGGGCATGCGCCTGAACAGCATCACCGCGCCCAGCGGCTGGGGCGGCCGCATGGCGGACCTGATGGGCAGCGCCGGCGGCGCGACGCCGGTGTCGCTGTCGATCGCGGGCAACGCCCTCTTCCTGACCGGCGACACCACGTCGCAGGTCGCGTTGCCGCAGACCGGGTCGCTGGCGATCAGCGGACAGACCACCTCGGCCACCGACCAGGCGCGCGCCGCGGCGCTGCGCACATTGATGGCCTCGGGAACCGACTCGGCGATGGTCTCGACGCTCGGCGGCCTGCAATCCAGGACGATGGCCCTGACGCAGACGCTCGGGCCGATCCTGTCGGGCACGTCGACGTCGGCCGCCGCGTTCGGCACGCAGACGACCAGCATCGCCAATCAGTTGAAGCAGGTCGCGAAGATGATCGAGCACCGCGCCGACCTCGGCAGTCCGACGCGTCAGATCTTCTTCGTCTCGCACGGCGGCTACGACACGCACAGCAATCAGATCGCCGTGCAGGATTCGTTGTTTTCGCAATTATCTCCGGCCCTGACCTCGTTCTACAACGCGACGGTCGCGCTCGGCGTGGCCAGCAACGTGACCAGCTTCACGCTGTCCGACTTCACGCGGACGTTGAAGCCCGCCAACAGCGGATCGGACCACGGCTACGGCGGCCATCACCTGATCATGGGCGGCGCGGTGAACGGTCAGGCCACGTACGGCACCTTTCCGACACTGGCGCTCGGCGGTCCGGACGACGTGACGACCGGCTCCAGCCCGTCCGGCCGCTGGCTGCCGACCACCTCGGTCGACCAGTACGGCGCGACACTCGCCAAGTGGATGGGTCTCGGTGCCGCCGATCTGGCGGGCGTGTTCCCCAACCTTGCCAACTTCGCGACGAGCGACCTGGGCTTCCTGACGGCGTGACCGCAGCGCCGGGCTTCGGCTCGTCATTCAGGCCGTCGTGAGCGCGGTCCCGGTTCGTGCCACCGAGTAGGTGTTGCGGCCAGCGGCCTTCGCGTCGTACAACGCGGCGTCCGCGTTGGCGAGCACGGTCTTGAGCGGCTGGGCGCCGTCGAGGATCGCGACCCCGATGCTGGTCGTGACGAACAGGCAGACGCTCTGCAACGAGAACGGCCGGCGGACCGCGGACGCGATCTTGCCGGCGATCATTCCGGCCTCGGCCGCATCGTGTACCCCCTCGACCAACGCGACGAACTCGTCGCCCGCGTAACGCGCGACGAAGTCTGTCTCGCGCAACGCGTCGGACACCCGCGCCGCGAACTTCTGCAGCAAGTCGTCGCCGCTCGCATGCCCGAGCGAGTCGTTGATCGACTTGAAATGATCGACGTCGAGATAGAGCAGCGCGGCGATGCCACCGGTGCGACGCACGCGCGCCAGCGTCTCGCCGGCCCGCTCCTCGAAGTGACGACGGTTCGGCAGGCCGGTCAGCGTGTCGGCCCGCACGAGCCGCTGCAGCTTCTGCTGGGTCTGCTTCAGCTCCGTGATGTCGAAGATCAACGCGTAAAAACCGGCCACCGTGCCGCTCGCGTCGACGTCGGGGACGAAGCTGCACTGATAACTCAGCGATGCGTCCTGGCCGACGCCCACATCTTCGAACTCGACCGCCTCGCCGTGCAACGCTCGCTCGACGTGTGGCGCGAGCCGTGCGTAGAATTCTTCTCCACAGACATTGCGCATCGTCTGGCCCAGGACGTCCGCCGGCAGCATGCCCAACATGCGTTGGACGTGATCGTTGATGAAGCAATAACGCTGCTCGCGATCGATGTACATGATCAATGCCGGCATGTGGTCGGTGATCATCCGCAGACGCCGCTCGCTGCTCGCGATCGCGTCCTCCGCAGCCTTGCGGTCGGTGATGTCCTGGAAGGTTCCGACCAGGCGGACCGCGCGACCGTCGTCGAACTCGGCACGCCCGATCGCTCTCACCCAGATCGGTCGTTCCCGCGCCGTGACGAGCTGCAACTGCAGGTCGTAAGCGACACCGTCGGTGATCGCGGCTTCGACGGCCGTGGTGATCAGCGCCCGCGCCTCCAACGCGTAGAAACCGATCGCGGATGCCATCGTCGGCACGTAGTCCGTCTCGAGTTCATGGATGCGAAAGACCTCGCGCGACCAGGTCACCGTCTCTGTGAGGAGATCCACCTCCCATCCCCCGACTCGCGCCAGGCGGCCGGTCTCTTCGAGCAGATGACGTGCGCGCTCGAGGGCCACGCGATCACGCTTGCTGTCGGTGATATCGCGCGCGACGAAGAGGTATTCGTCCTTGCCCATCGAGGTCAGCGTCGTGCAACTGACGGCCACGTCGAGCGCGGAGCCGTCCTTGCGACGCCAAGTCATCTCGGCCGTCCAGGTGGGCCAGGGAAAGGCCGTCCACCGCGCGCGAAACTTCTGAGGGTCGTCGGCGATCGCGTCCCATTGCCACGGACGAAGCTGCATGACTTCGTCGATCCCGTACCCGAGCGCTTCGGCGAAGCAGCGGTTGACCTCGTTCAGTCTCAGTCCCTGCTGCAACACGAACACGAATTCGCTGGCGTGGTCGAGCAACGCGCGACGCCGCGAAACTTCGTCGGCCAGCGCGAGTTCCGAACGCTTCCGCGCCGTGATGTTGAGGTTCATGCCGACGACGCGCAACGCCCGGCCCGCCTGGTCGCGCTCGAAGACCTTGGCCCGCACCAGCATCCATACCCAGGGGCCATCCTTGTGGCGCATGCGGCCTTCGGCTTCGACGATCGGCAACTCCCCTCGCATGTGGGCGTACAGCCGCGTGGTGAATGCCTCGCTGTCGTCCGGATGGATGGCGGCGCGCCACAGGTCGGGCTTCTTGTCGAGTTCGGACAGCGTGTAGCCGAGCATCGTCGCCCAATGCTCGTTGTAGATCACGCGGCCGGTCGAGAGATCGGCGTCCCAGATACCGATGTCGCTGCCGACGAGGGCGAGTTCGAGACGTTCGGAAGTCTGCTGCCGCTCCGCCTCCATGCGTCGCTGCTCGGTCACGTCCATGTGCGTGCCGACGATGCGCGACGGGCCGTTCGCGGCGTCGCGCTCGACGACCACGGCACGGCTCAACATCCAGAGCCAGTGCCCTTCGCGATGCCGCATCCGCAACGTGCATTCGTAATACGGCGCCTCGCCGCGCAGATGCGGTCCCATCGAAGACACGGCGATAGCCCGATCGTCGGGATGGATCAGCGTGCGCCAGTCGAGCGCCGCCGCTTCTTCGGGGTGATCGGCATACCCGAGCAACGCCCGTTCGTGCGCGCTGGCGGTCCAGCGACCGGCGGCGACGTCGAGATCCCACAGCCCGAGATCGCGACCCTGCAACACGAGGTCGAGCAACTCAGCGCCCTTCTCCTGCTTCAGACGCGCTTCGGCCGTCATGCCGGCCTGCGCCAACGCGATGCGTGCCACGGTCGATGAGTGCCGTCGCAGATCAACCAGGGTCGAGGCCTGTCGCGCCAGCGCCCGCAGGCAGCGCTCCTGCGACGGCGTCAAGGTGCGCGGCTGCGTGTCGATGACGCAGACGGTGCCGAGAGCGTGGCCGTCGTCGGTGACGATCGGAGCGCCGGCATAGAAACGGATCGCGGCGTCGCCGGTGACCATGGGATGGTTCGCGAACCGGGGGTCGCGGCTGGCGTCGCTGACGACGAACAGTTGGTCGGGCGTAGCGATCGCGTACTCGCAGAAAGCGACGTCGCGTGTCGTCTCACAGGCTTCGAGTCCTACCCGCGCCTTGAACCAAAGACGCTTGCCATCGATCAGCGACACCAGCGCGATCGGCGTGCCGCAGATTTCGGAAGCCAGCGCCACGAGGTCGTCGTAGGCTTCCTCCGGGGCGCTGTCGAGGAGCATGAGACGTTCGAGCGCAGCGATGCGGGCGCTTTCCATAGACGATGCATCGGTCGACGGCGCGGCGATCGACGCATGCGCGGCCGAACCGTCCGTGAGGCGCACCTCCGCATTTCCTGACGTCATCGCATCTGCTCGGGACGAGCCGCTATCGCGGCAGGCCCGACGCACCCTGGTTCGCGCGGTCCATCGCGCATCGAACCGTATTGGACGCGAAGCATCCGAGGAACGATCGATGGAAATGAGCGCCTTTCCGGCTGCTGTCGAAGGCTTGCCCACGCCTTCGACCTCGATGCGTCAGCCCGGGCGCATGCGCGGTACGGCCGCGAGCAACGTGCGGGTGTATTCGTGGACGGGACGCTGCAGGACCTGCTCCGCCGGGCCCTGCTCGACGATGCGCCCCTTGACCATCACGGCGACGTCGTCCGCGAGATACTCGACCACGCCGATGTTGTGCGTGATGAAGAGAAAGGCGATGCCCAGGTCGCGTTGCAGCTGCTTCAGCAGGTTGAGGATCTGCGCCTGCACCGACACGTCGAGCGCCGACGTCGGCTCGTCGCACACCACGAGACTCGGCTCGACCGCGAGCGCGCGGGCGATCGCGAGGCGCTGGCGCTGACCGCCGGAGAACTCGTGCGGATAGCGATGCATGGCCTCGTTGCGGATGCCGACCTGGTCGAGCAGCGTCGCGAGCCGCGCGCGACGCTGACCTGCATCGAGTTCGGGGCGCAACGTGACGAGACCCTCCTCCAGGATGTCCGAGACGCGCATGCGTGGGTCGAGCGACGCGAACGGATCCTGGAAGATGATCTGGATGCCCGCGCGGGCGCGTTGCAATGCGCGTCCCTGCAGAAGGTCGAGGCGCTCGCCGCCCAGCACGGTCTCGCCGCCGATCTGTGCCTGACTGCGCAACAGTTGCAGCAACGCCTTGCCGGTCGTGGTCTTGCCGCAGCCGGACTCGCCGACCAGCGCGAGCGTGCGGCCCGGCGCGATCGAGAAAGAGACGCCGTCCACCGCCTTCACGTGGCCGACCAGGCGACGCAGCACGCCCTTGCGGATCGGGAAGTGCACGGTGAGGTCGCGCACCTCGAGCAGCGGCTCGCCGGTCGTGACGACCCGCGTCGCGCCGATCGCGGCGACGGTCGCGGCCGGCATCCGCGGGCGCTCGGCGGCGGGCAACGACGCGTCGTAGATGAAACAGCGGACCGGGTGGGTGGCGATCGGGACGGGGTCGCCCTCGCGTCCCGGCAGCGGGCCGCCCTCGCCGTACAACGCCGGCACGTGCGTCTCGCAATGCCTGACGACCGCGACGCATCGATCGGCGAAGCGGCAGCAGCGGAAGGCTAGCGTCAGCGGCGGGACGGTGCCGGGGATGGCCGCCAGCGGCACGTCGCGCTTGCCGGCTTCGGGCAGCGCGTCGAACAGCTTGATCGCGTATGGGTGCAGCGGCCGGCGGAAGAAGTCGACGGCATCCGCCACCTCGACGATCTGTCCCGCGTACATCAGCGCCACGCGATGCGCCATCTGCGCGACGACGGCGAGGTCGTGCGTGATCAGCAGGATCGCCATGCCGAGCCGCTGCTGCAGGCTCTTCAGCAGGTCGAGGATCTGGGCCTGGATCGTGACGTCGAGCGCGGTCGTCGGTTCGTCGGCGATCAGCATCCCGGGCTCCGCGGCGAGCGCGATGGCGATCATCACGCGCTGCTTCTGGCCGCCCGACATCTGGAACGGATACTCGTCGATGCGACGCTCGGGCTCGGGGATGCCGACCAGCGTCAGCCACTCGATGGCCTTGGCGCGCGCCGCGCCGCCGCGCAGCGCTGTGTGCGTGACGATGGTCTCGACGATCTGGTCGCCGATGCGCAGCACCGGGTTGAGGCTCGTCGACGGGTCCTGGAAGATGATGCCGATCTTGCCGCCGCGGCGTTCGCGCATGCGCGACTCGGGCAACGTCAGCAGGTCCTCGTGATCGAGCAGGACCGAGCCGGAATCGACGCGGCCGTTGTCCGGCAGCAGGCGCATCAGCGCCATCGCCGTCATCGACTTGCCGCAGCCGGACTCGCCGACCAGCGCGAAGGTCTCGCCTTTCGCGACGGACAGCCTGACGCCGTCGAGCGCCTTGACGAGACCGGCGTCGGAGTCGAGCTCGACGAAGAGATGATCGGCCGTGAGCACGTCGGGATCATCGGGGATGCCCCGGACCCGTGATCCACGTTCCTCGAACGGCCTGGGCTGCGATTGTGCCCGCGCGTGATACGGATCGGGTTCCGGAATGAAACTCATGACGTCAACCCTGCGCGATTGCGCAGCGGCAACGGCGCGAGGATCTTGCGTCGCAGTTCGTTGGCCAGGAGGCGACGCCGCGCTCGGCGCTGCGGCCTCCAGGTCCGCGCCCGCGGATCGAACGCGTCGCGCACGCCGTCCGCGAACAGGTTGATGGACAGGACCAGGCCGAGCATGAAGACGAACGCGGACGCGAGGTTCCACCACACGACCGGATCGCGGGCCATCTCGGAACGCGCGAGGTTGAGCATCGTGCCGAAGCTGGACATCGACGGATCGACGCCGACGCCCACGTACGACAGGACCGCCTCGTACAACACGATCTGCGAGAACTCGAGCACCAGCGTGATGATCACGATGTGCATCACGTTGGGCATGATGTGCCGCGTCATGATCTTGGCCGGACCAGCGCCGAACGCCTGGGCCGCCTGCACGTAATCGAGCTCGCGCAGCTTCAGTGTCTCGCCGCGCACGAGGCGGCACATCGTCGCGAACTCGGTCAGGCCGATGATCAGGCAGAGGAACAGCAGCTTGAGGTCGGAACGCTCGATGCCGGTCTCGAACAGGTTGCCGTTCTTGTCGATGAACACCTGGATCATCAGTACGCACGCGGCGATCAGCAGCACCGCGGGGATCGACGACAACACGGTGTAGAAATACTGGATGGCGTCGTCGGCCCAGCCGCGCAGGTAGCCGCCGAGGATGCCGAGCACGAGCGCGAACGGCAGCGTGGCCGCGGTGGTCAGCGAGCCCATCACGATCGCCGTGCGGATGCTCTTGATGACGCGATAGAACACGTCGTTGCCGGTCAGGTCGGTGCCGAACACGTGATAGCCGGACGCGAGCGACAGCAGGATGCCGATCGCGATGCCGCCGATCACCAGCGTTCTTCCCACCGTCGACCATGGCAGCTCGTTGGCGCCCCAGCGCATCTGTCGCCACGCCGCCGCGATGCCGATGCCGCGACGTTGCGCCACGGCGCCGTTAATGACCAGCATCACGACGAGCCCGCCGATGGCGCCGAGCACCACACCGATCACGGTGCGCGCCGCGAGGTCGCCGGGCCAGTCGCGTGCGGGGTCGACGAGATGCCGGCCGCCGTAGATCAGCCGGGGGTACGCGCGCGTCGTCGCCCCGTCCGCCACGACCGCCTCCTTGGAGAACAGACGGTAGGCGAGCGGCTTCGAGTAGGTCTTCTCGCGCGATTCACGGATGGCCGTGAACGCACCATCGAGCAGCGACAGCGTCTCGCCCGAATAGACCGCGGCCTGCGCGCCCTTGCCCGGCAGCGTGTCGATGCGCGGACGGAAGTGCACGGAGTCCAGCATGCCGACCAGCACGAAGACCACGAGCACGATGGCCGACGCCATCGGCGTGGGCGCGAGGAACACGCGACGCCACGTGCGCCGGGCGTTGGGATTGCGCGCGACCCGGGCGATGTACAGCACCGTCATGATGAAGACCAGCCAGACGAAGATGTCGGTCCAGAGGAAGACGAACTTGGGCATCTGTTCTTTAAGTTTGAATAACCGCCGCACCAGCGGAGCTGGAAGAGAGCTAGGCCAATCGCACCCGCGGATCGGCGATCGTGTAAGCCACGTCCGCCAGCACGAACCCCACCACGTACAGGATCGCGCCGAGGAAGACCATCGCCCGGACCACCGCGAAGTCCTGCTGACCGATGGCCTCGATCGTGTAGCTGCCGAGGCCGGGAATCCCGAAGAACGACTCGAAGACCACGCTGCCCAGGAACAGAATCGGAAAGATCGTGAAGACGTTGGTGATGACCGGGATCATCGCGTTGCGCAGCACGTGCTTGAACAGCACGACCTGCTCGGACAGGCCCTTGGCCCGCGCCGTGCGCACGTAGTCGCGCGACAGCTCCTCGAGGAACATCGCGCGATACAGCCGCGCGTCGTAGCCGAGGCGCGAGACCAGCGTGATCAGGACCGGCAGCGACAGGAACTTGACGAGGCCCCAGCCGTCGGCGAAGCCCGAGATCGGCACGACCCGCATCAGCTTCGAGAACACGTACTGCCCGGCGATGATGTAGAACAGGCTCGAGATGGAGAGCAGCACGACGCTCAGCACGACGCCCCAGAAGTCGAGCGGGCTGCCACGGAAGAAAACCATCGCCATCGAGAACACGACCGACACGAAGATGGTCAGCATGAAGACCGGCAACTGCAGCGCGATCGACGGACCGATGCGCTGCGAGATCTCGTGGCCGATGTCGCGGCCGCTGTCGGCCGCGCCGAAGTCGAGCGCGAAGAGGCGCACCGAACGTTCCCAGAACACGGTGTCGGTCAACTTGGCGCCTCCGTCGTCCGCCGCGTTCCATAGCAGCGGCTTGTCGTAGCCGTGCGCGACCTTCCAGGTCTCGATCTGCGCCTGCGTGATGTACTTGCCGCCGATGTTGAGACGGGCCATGTCGTCGGGCGTGCTGACCGTGAAGAACAGCACGAAGGTCAGCAGGTTGACGCCGACGAGGATCAGGAAACCGTACAGGACCCTGCGCAGGACGAAAGCAGCCATCAAGCGGCCTTCATGTGCGCGGGTCCAGCGACTGCTTGAGCGGGACCTGCGCACCGAGCGCGTCGGTCCGCTCGCGAGCCTTGAACGCGCGCCAGGCCGGCCAGAGGCCGAGCAGGAACAAGACGGCGATCGTCCACAGCGGCCAGAAGTACGGCGGATTCCATTGGCTCACGAGGCGTGCGCGCAGCGCCGGATCGATGCGCCGGAAGTCGAAGACGTTACGCACCATGTAAGTCGGCTTGCCGCCTTTCATCCACGGCTGATACGACCCGACGGCATACGGGTTGTAGCCCCACAGCCACGGCGAGTCGCGACGCACGATGTCGACCATTTGATCGATGGTCGCCTGCTTCTCGGGACCGTCCTCCATGTAGCGCATCTTCGAATAGAGCCGGTCGTAGTCGTCGTTCTGGTAGTTGGCCGCGTTCTCTCCCTGGCCGTGCGTCAACGCCTTGGAGTTCGGGCCGTACAAGAGGAACAGGAAGTTCTCGGCGTCGGGGTAATCGCCGTTCCAGCCCCACCAGAAGACCTGCGCCGCGCCCTGATTCATCTTGTCCTGGAATCGGTTGTAATCGGTCGCGCGCAATTCCAGTTGCACGCCGAGCTTGGCGAACTGCTTGATGACCCAATCGATCTCCGCGCGCAGTTCTGGCGTGGGCACCTTCTGGTAGTCGTAGTTGAGGATCAATGGCTGACCCGTCGTCACGTCGCGCCCGCCCGGATAGCCCGCCTCCTCCATCAACTTCTGCGCGACCGCCAACGACTTCTTCACGGCATGGCCCCCGTTGGCATCGTCCACCCAGTCATAGGCGATCGGATCGATGCCGCCCTTGCCGGTGCGAAAGCCGAACACCGCCGGCGGCAACGGCCCTGTGGCTGGCGGGCCGGCCTTGCCGAGTTGTTCGAACAGGTCGGAGTACTCCTCCCAGTTGACCGCGATCTGCAGCGCCTGCCGCAGCTTGCGATGACGTTCGAAGTCCGCGGCCGTCTTGCCCTTGCCGACGACCGGATCGAGCCAGTTGAAGCCGATGTACCAGTTGACGTTCTCGACAGTCCGCGGAAACCGGAAGCCCTTGTCCTTGAACTCGGCGGCCGTGGCGTCGGAATCGCGCGCCTCGCTCAGCAGTTCGAGGCCCCATTCGAGATGGTCCATGTCGGGCTCGTCGAGAAAGCCCTGGCGCCACTTGCTCTTCATCGGCAGCCGCTCCTTCTCGATGCGGACGACGATCTTATCGATGAACGGGGTCATCTTGCCGCAGTCGTCGAGCAGCCCCGCCTCGCGGTCGCCGGGCATGCCTTCGCATGGATACGGGATGCCGCGATAGTTGGGATTACGGACCATCGTGTGCTGGCGATTCTCGATGTACTCGGTCGCCATGTACGGACCGGTGCCCGCAGGCCAGTAGTTGAGCGACAGGTTGTGCTCGGCCATGCCGGGCTGCGCGTAGAACGCCTCGGCCTCCCACGGCACCGGCGCGAAGAAAGCCATCGCGAGCCAATACTTGAACTGCGGATACTTGCCGACCACGCGGATGCGCAACGTATTCGCATCGAGAGCGACCGCGCCTTCGAAGGGAATCTTGCGAAAGTCGAGGAATGGCAGGTCGCGTCGGGTCGGCGCGATGCCCTTGAGCAGTTCGGCGTCGTAGGCCTTCACGCGCTTGGCGTAGTCTGGCATGCCCACGATGAACTCGTTCATCACCGAGAACGCAGACGACTTGATCCGCGTGGTCGCCATCCGCTTGATACCGTAGACGAAGTCGTCCGCAGTCAGCTCGCGCGTGCCCGTCTGCGGAAAGTCGGGCAACGCGAACTTGTCGGCGAGATCGGCGGCCTTCAGTTCGCGATAAACGTAGCTGCCGTCCGCCTTCTTGGCAAATGCAGGATGCGGCGCAAACAGCACGCCCTTGCGGATCTTGACGTCGTAGACGCTCTCGGCGACCGACTCGCCCGGCGCATCGGCCGACAGCTCGTGGCCGTCCTTGTCGAGATAGCGCGGCACCGGCAGCGCTTCGGCGATGCGGGGAATCAGCTGATACGGGCGCTTCAGGTAGTCATAAGCGAGCAGCGGCTCGTAGATCGAATACACGAACTGCGTCTCGTTGGTCGCGTACGAACTCGTCGGATCGAGATACTTGGGCGACGCCTCCTCGAGCGCGGTGAAGAACGTGTTGCTCGCTTCGGAGCCCGGCGGATTGGGGTTGTTGGGCACCCCGCAGGCCGCCAGCACCAGCATCGACAACGCGGCCATCGCACGAATCGCGAAGGCGCCGGGTCGCACGAACCCGGTGGTCGTCGGTCGGTCGTACATGAGTGAACTCCAGTGCAGCGAGCGCGGAAGAGGTCGACGCCATTGTCGGGCACCCGAGCGCAGCCAGCATTCTGCGGTAAACGTCGCTGGAACGAAAATGGCGCGCGCCGTTCGTCATGTTCGGCGCAACGTCCGCGGCTGCATCCGACCCGGCGGCGAAGCTCGCTGATTGCATATACTGCCGGCCCGCATCATGGCGGCGCGCTTCGGGATCACCGCGCTTC
>CAZZWS010000018.1:0-28663 GCA_964657795.1 Beijerinckiaceae bacterium | reverse complement strand
CGCCCGCGTACCGTTCCGAGCGAAACGACTGCAGAAAATCGATCACTTCGTCACAGGTGCGACGGTGGACGAGGTCGAGCGTCGCTGGCAGCAACGCGCACGCATCGGCCCAGGCGGCGAAGCGGGCCGGTTCCTCCACGAAGCCACGCAAGGTCGATGCGATGAACTGGGGCGTGTCGGCATGCGGCGCCTTGAGAACTTCGGGCGGGAGTTCCGAGTACCAGCCGGTGTCGCTGACGATCGTCGGCAGACCCATCTGCAGGGCACGCATCACGATCGCCGACGTCTCGCCCATGGTGGGATAGCGAAGCGAAATGCACAGGTCGGTGCGATCCAGCTCGGCCAGGAAGCCTTCCTCGTCGACGCGTCCCACGAACCGGATCGCCGCGTTGTTCAGTTGACGAGCTTTCTCCTGCAACTGTTCGCTCTGCGCATTGAGTGCCCCGACGATGACGACTTCGATGCCTTGCAGCGCGCTGCCCAGATTCTCCAGACCCGCGAGGATCCAGTCGACTTTCTTGTGCCGATCGACCCCGCCGAAAACGCCGATGCGTTTGAGCGCCTGGCGGCGGCGCAGCGGCGCTTGCCGATAGGTCTGGTCGACCTGCCGGACCGGGAGGCGAGGGGCCTGGTTCGCGAGCCGCAATGCAGCGAAGCGGGAGTGGACGATCACCGCCTCCGCGTCCTGGACGAAGACCTCGAAAAGCGGCATGTTGACGACCGATGGTGTATCCCAAACCGGTTTCGCGGCACCGGTCCGCCAGCCCTCCGCCTCGCGCGCAGCCTGCTCCCCGTACCACTCGCCGATGGCACCGAGATAATCCGTCCAGTTCCCGTCCGCGCAGGTCAACCCGGCGAAAAGGTGGTGGAGCACCATGTCGTGAAGATGGACGACGCCCGGATAGGCGAGCATGGGGCGCAACATCCAGCCGTGGAAAGGGACGTTGTTGCCCAGCTCGTAGAGTCGGAACTCGAAATCCGCGAGCGGCTCCCCGCCCCAGTCTTCCGGGACCGTGACGACCTCGACACCATCGCAGGAAAGCGGGTCGACGGTGTTGGTGAAGACGACGATTTCATGGCCCGCCTCGGCCATCCCGACGGCGAGATCGCGGACGTAGTCGGCGATGCCGGTGTGCGCCGGGGGCCACGGAGAGACGATAGCGATTCGCAAGTCTGCGGCGGGGTGGTCGGCGCTCACGTCAGCTGCGACTGGACCAAATGGTGGAATATCGAATCCCAGTGCACCGACTCGACGAAGGCGGCCCCCCGCTGACCGAGATCGCGCAACTCGCGCGTCGGGGCCGATGTTGCCTTGGCGGTCACTTCAGCGAGGGCGGCGGCCGTTGGCAGGTCGACGACCCACCCTGATCCGGTCGACTCGACGATGTGGTTCGGCTCTCCGCTGTCGGCGAAGGTGATGACAGGCTTTCCGGCAATGAGCGCCTCGACCGTTGCGAACCCGTAGTCCTCGTCGAAGGGTCCGTAATAGACGGCGCGGCAGTTGGCCAGGTATTCGATGTAGGCCTCGTCGGTCACCCAGCCAGGAAATTCGCAGCGGTCCAGGACGCCGAGCTTCTCGGCCCGGTGCATCAGGTTCGCCCGGTTCTTCCCGATCCCGATGACGATCGCGCGTGAATGGCGATCGATGGCGAGCGCATCGATCAGCAACTCCACGCGCTTGATCGTTTCGAGGCGTCCGACATAGAGGATGTAGTTGCCGAATTCGCCGGTTCGGATTTCCTCGCGCAGCCGCGGAGGTGGATGCAGGACCTGCGCGTCCAGCTTGTTGTAGCGGCGCATGCGCGACGACACGGTGTGGCCGATCGAAAATCGCGCGATGCAACTCTGCAGGGACAGCGTGTCACCGCGACGAACGGTATGACGCACGGATCGATCGAGTTCCGAGACGTCGTGGCTGGGCCGATCGTAGGCGGTGCCCGCAAGGTCGTAGAAGAGACGATGCTGGTGGACCAGCCAGAGAACCTTGTGCGGATGATCGACGCAATAACTCGGGAATTTGGTTCCGATCGCGATGTCGATCGGTTGCCCGTCGGACTCGGTGATATCGAGCAGCTTCCACGCCATCATGTCCTTGAGCACGTGCTCCTCGGGGTACCACTTGTACGGCAGCTGGATGAGTTCTGCCTGAACGTCGTGGCTCTCGCCGCGCAGGTTGATCTGGCGAACGAGTTCTTCGTTCAGCACCTCGGCGCCGCCGCGCACGAACGGGACCTGAACACCCAGGACAGCGATGCGTTTCTTCACGATGATGGACCGTTGAGCAAAGAGGCCTGCAAGGTTTTGCGAGCGAGCAGCGTGTAGCGCGCGGCGCCGTTGGTCGCACCGGCGGATACGGTGATGTCTTCTTCAACCGATATGTGCTCGAAGCCCTGCGAGGCGACCAGGTATTCGAGTACCGCAGGCGTCAGGGGAATCGACGAAGAAGGCCGCACCGGACGTCGGCTATCGTCCATGCCGGTGGGCGTGCCGGCTGCCCCGACCGTTTCGATGACGATCAGACCGTCGGCGCGAAGAGCGCGGTGGACGTGACGCAACGAGTGGACGAGGTCCAGCAGTGGCATCCCCTCGGCGAGATGCAGGGCGAAGACGGCACCGAAGTGTCCGGCCGGCGCTGTTGCCAGCCATCGCGACGGTTCGGCGTGATCGACGACGAGGCCGCGGTCGCGACACGCGTGAACGAGAGCGCCGCTCGTTTCGACCCCGCGCGCCTCGATACCGTCGGCGCGCATTGCCGCCAGCCAGTCGCCGCGTCCGCAGCCGAGATCGAGAACCGGTGCCTCGCGCGTTCCGGCGCCGGCAGCGCGGACCGACTCGAGACGGCGGTCGATCTGCGCTCGCACGGCGACGGCCTCGCCATACAAACGCGCCTCCACTTCGGCGCAGAGGAGCGCCATCGACGCGTCGTCGGCGGAGGCGGACTCCTCCGCCGGGGGGTGGGCCGCGGGCTGCAGGCGCTTCTCTACCCACTCCAGGCGCTCGCGTCCGAGATCCGCCACCGCGTCGAGCCGCTCGAGCCGATCGTCGACGCGGAGGATCTGCGCATCCGCTTCCATGATTTGCCGCCGGCTATCCGCGTCGAGACGCTCCAGGACCTGAGCGATGGCCGCCAGGCCGTCCTCGATCTGTGCCCGCGCGAGTTCGAGCGCCGCCAACGAAGAGACGAGCGGTCCGGTCGTCTCGTTGGTGATCCGACGGGTCTCGTCCCGAGTATCGCTGCGGACCGCTTCCAATTGTGCTTCCAGGACCTGCTGGCGGCGAACCAGCCGCGACAGCCGCAGGAGTCCGTTGGCCCATGCAATCAGAGGACCGACCACGCGGACCTGCTGCGCGCGTCGCCACCAATCCAGTCGCCGAAGCTTGACGATCCGCACGCCGATCGGCTCCGCCTCGCTGGAGCGCACGAGGCTGCGCAACACGTCGATGCGATCGAACGTGCCCGAGCGCAGTCGGGAGAGATAGTTCTGAAAGCCGGTTCGGTCGGGCGCGCGCTTGAGGATGCACCGATAGGCCATCGACACGAAGACCGCGTCGGGAAAGCCGGTCAGCGACTCCAGCCGGTATTCATGCAGAGCGAAAAAGGCATCGTCGAGCGGGGTCGCGCGACCGGCCGCATCGATCCATTCGAGCGGCAGCGGGACGTTCCAGTCGGCTTCGGCCAGTCGCGGCGCGGCCCTCGCCGCCCGGGCATGATCGTTCGCCTGCAGGACGGCACGCAGATCGAAGCGACGCGCGGCCGTGGTGTTGTGAACGAACTCCCATCGCTCTCGCACGCGGCGCAGCAGCTGGATCGCGCCGACCTCCTTGACGGGGCCCTGCTCCCAGTATTGGTCGCCGCGCAGAAGGCTGCGCATGCGGGCGCCGAGCTGCGCGAGCATCAGGAACGCACTTTTTCGCTGGCGCGGCGAACAGCGCGGCAGCCGCAACGAATCGGGGGTGGGGCGAAGAAGGTCAAGGTTCGGCTTTCGAGCGTACTTGCCGCTGCACAAGCGGACGGGTGGGCGGGGTCTGGATAAGTCGCCGCACGTAACCGCTTGGGGACTTCGGGATACCGGCGCACCGTTCTGCGTAACATCGATACGGTGCGGGGCCGGATTATAGCGGGTGGAAGCGGTCCTCCCGGATGGCTCGTGCAGGCCGTCACGGCGACATGACTACCCACCCTGCGCGCTTGTCGAGCGGTGCGATCGGAGGGGACCGTTCGACATCGAGCAGCACCTCGTCGCCGAGCACGATGCGCGTCGCTTGCCACGCAAGCAGCCTGCCGTCGTCATTCAGGCCGACCGCCTTCGGAACGAAGTGAGCGTTGCAGGCGAAGCGCAACTCGACCGGGCCACGCTCGGCCTGGGGTAGCGGCACGACCTCGGCGTCGATCGAGAAGGGTCCTGTCGCCTCGAGCGTGACCACCGCAGCGATGCGGTCGCCGAGCAGGATGGTCAGCTTCGTCGTCGGTGATCCGGTCTGCAGCGCGACCGGCTCCGCGACGTAATTGCCCGTTACGGTGAGGCGTACCGCCGTATCGACGGTACACGGCAGGGCCGCGTCGGGCGCCGCCCAGATTCCGACCCGGTCGGCGCCAGCGACGTACCAGCCGCGCGGGTACGACAGGTTCGCGGACCGGTCGTCCGGACTTTCCAGCATGGTCATCATCGAGGTGTGCATCGCCGCGTGCGCCGCGATCGTCTCGGGCGAGAAGCCGGCCGGCGCCTCGCGGCTGAACCAGTCGTAGAAGTGCGCGACCGACCCATCGCTGGTCAGCGGGAAAACGGCCTGCAGGTCGGGCCTGGCGTCCCACAGCGCGCGCATCGCCCACGTGGGACTGAGGTGTCCGGCCCAGCGGGGCGGTGCCAATGTCGTCAGGATCTCGCGGTGCGAGAACGGATCGATGCCGAGCTTCGCGCGAAGGCCCGGGTTTTTGCGCCAGGCGCGACGGAAGGAGTCAGGGATCAGCGTTCGGCCGTCGTCGAAAGTCGCAAACGCGTACGGTGCCCGGCGCGCTTCTCGCGCGCCGTTCGCGATCAGTTGCTCGGCGTAGTCGAGCGCCAGCCCCTGCGCCGGCCCGACCGTCCCGAGCGTAAAGCGGTCCTGGAACTTCGAGAATCGTTCCGGATGGTTGGCATCGAATCCGCTGTAGTGGAAGAAGACCAGTGGCACGCCGAGCACTTCCCAGCGTCCTTCGAAGGATCGGAGCGGACGTTGCGCGATGTTCCAGTAGGCCACGTTGTAGCCCGGGTGGCGAAGCACCTGCACGCGCGCGAAGAGTCCGGGCACGAGGTCGATCCAGCTCTGGTCGACGAAAATTCCTTCGGTGGGCTCGACGACACACTGATCGACGAGCTTCGAGCACCACCAGTCGAGGAAAGAAGGAACCTCCCCGCGTGCGGCAAGCGCGCAGAAGCCGAGGTTGTAGGTCCCGGCCCGCCGGATTTCCATCTCGTTGGGATGACCGTCGTCGGCCATCGGGGCGAGCAAATGGGGCGTCAAGACCACGTCAGCGTTCGTCCCGAGCAGGCCGAACACTTCGGTGAGCGGGTGATAGACCCGGATGTCGGGATCGAGGTACACGACTTCGGTGAAGCCACGCTCGAACAACGCGGCGAACCCCCAGGGTTTGACCGCCGTGTTCATCTCGAGGATCGAGTAGCGGAAGGTGAAGAGCTCGGGGTCCGGCAGGCCGAGTGTCTCGACCAGGATCGCTTCGAATTCGGAAGAATGCTGCCGCGCGGCCGTCGGATCCCCGTCGACGACAACGCAGAATCGCGAGCAGTCCGGCTGATGGACGGCCACGCTTTGCATCAGCGTCCTCGCGTAGTGAAGATAGTTGTTGGAAACAATCGTGAAGATTGCTCGACCTGCCATGTCCGTGTCCTTCGTTGCTTGGGGGTTCGGTGCCGCTCGGAGGTCTACGCTCGATCGCGTGCGCACGACCGGGGCCGCCCGATGCGAGTGGTGCGTGTCCGCATTATCCGAAGCGGCTGCGGACCAGGGAGAGACGGCGGCGATAAAGCGTGCCGATCCGTGCCGGTGAAAACCGCTCGCGGATATCGGCGGCCGCGCGTGCGCCGACCTCGCGGCATCGCGCTGCATCGTCGGCGAGAGTGCGCAACACACGGCCGGCGTGTGCGACATCGGCTTCTGCCCAGGGCTGCCCGGCTTCATAGGGGCCGACCGGTTGCATCAGCGGTTTCAGCTCGAACTCGATCGGAAACGAGTTCATCGGCGTCATGAATTCGGTGTTCCCCGACCAGCCCGTAGCGACGACCGGCTTACCGAGAAACATCATCTCCGCGAGCGCCAGACCGAAGCCCTCGGCGCGATGCAGGGATACGAGGCAGTCGCACAGATGTTCCAGCGCGTGGACCTCGCGACGATCCAAGTATCGATCGATGAAGACGACGTGAGCGATGTCGCGGACCGCCTCGAGCAGTTCGCGTCGACTCTCGGGATGACGGTCCGCATTGATCGTCTTGACGACCAGTGCGGCATCGTGACGCGAGCCGCACGCGAGCCGATAGGCTTCGATCGAGGCTTGTGGGTTCTTTCGAAACTGGAACGAATCGAAGTCGTACATCACGAGGACCAGGAACTTGTCGTCGGGCAGGCCGAATGCGCTGCGGCGGTGATCCGTTGGCACCGCGAACTGGATCGCGTGCGGAACTTTGAACACGGGGACCGGAGCGATCGATGCGACGGCCTCGTGGACGAAAGCGCTCGGAACCCAGACTTCGGCGAGACCGGTGAAAGCCGACAGGACCGAGAGCGGCAGGCAAGGCTGTTCCCAGTGCCAGTAGGCGATCGTTGCCGCGCTGGCGCGGTAGGCGGGTAGCAACGAGTCCAGCGTCGTTGCGGTCTGGTCCGCATTGACGTGGAGCATGTTGACCGCGTGGATCCGGCCGTCGACCGGATGGTCGAACAGGCTCAGGTCGCGTTGACGATTTCGGTTCTGGCCGCCGACATCGACGACGCCGTACGGCAAGCCGACCGCGCGACAGCTGAGGGCGAACGATCGTGCGGACTCACCGACCCCCGATTCGGCCACGACATACCCGACGAGATTCACGCCGTCGACCGGCACGATGGTGTCGATTGGCAGGACCGGCGACGGCTGCGTCGCGTCGAGGAGAACGGTTTCGCCAATGAGGATTCGTGCAGCGCGCCAAGCGAGTTGGCGATCGTCGTCGCCGAGTCCGATCGCGCGCGGGACGAAATGCCCGGACACGCTGAAGCGCAGCTCCACGAGCTTTCCGGCGACGCGATCAGGAACGATCGCGCGAGTCCGAAAGGGACCGGTGCCAGCCAATACGGTCGTCGAGACCAGGCATTCGCCGGCATGAATCGACAGTACGTGTTCCGAAGAACCGGTATGGCGGGCGACCAGATCGCCGAAGTAATGACCCTCGACGTCGACCGTCAAGCCGGCCGGTGCGAAGCACGGGAGGACAGCGTCCGGTGCCGCCCAAACCCCGCTCGTCGATCGATCGGCTTCGGCGAGGTACCAGCCGCGCGGTGTCATGGAGCGGTTGTCGTTCTTCGGAGAGCCACGCAATTGTCGACAAGGAGACGGATACCCAACCGCCCGGAGCCGGCGTACCGGTCCGCGCTGCTCTCGTGCAGAGCACTGTCGCTGACCGAGCGGGTCCAGACCGATCGCTCAAGGCATACTGCGCCTCTTTCAGTCTACCAAACCCTGTTCATGACTTCCCCGTCCATTTTCAAGGCATACGATATTCGCGGGATCGTCGGCGACACGCTGACGACGGACGTCGTCGAAGCCATCGGTCGTGCCGTAGCGAGCGAAGCGAAGCGCCTGGGAAAGAAGGCGTTCGTGATCGGCCGCGACGGGCGGCTCTCTGGCCCCGAGTTCTCCAAAGCGCTCGCGCGCGGCATCCAGGCCACCGGGCTCGACGTGATCGACATCGGGATGGTCGCGACGCCGATGGTGTATTTCGCCGCCGTCGAGCTCGGCACGGAATGCGGGGTCATGGTGACCGGCAGCCACAACCCACCCGAATACAACGGACTGAAAATGGTCGTGGCCGGGGATGCCATCCACGGCGAAGCCATCCAGGCGCTCTATCGGAGGATCATCGAAGGGCGGTTCGAAAGCGGCGCCGGGCGCTATGAGACGCAGGACATCACCGACGCCTATTACGCCCGGATCATCGGCGACGTGAAAGCCACCGCGCCGCTGCGGGTCGCAGTCGATTGCGGCAATGGCGTCGCCGGCGCTTTCGCGCCGACCTTGCTGCGAACGATGGGTTGCCAGGTCGACGAACTGTTCTGCGACGTCGACGGAAACTTTCCGAATCATCATCCCGATCCGGCGCATCTCGAAAATCTGGAAGACCTGATCGATCACCTGAGTCATACGGACGCCGAGGTCGGGCTGGCGTTCGATGGCGACGGCGACCGTCTCGGCGTGGTGACGAAAGAGGGTCACGTCATCTTTCCGGATCGCCAGCTGATGCTTTTCGCCGCGGACGTTCTCGAGCGTAATCCCGGCGGCGAGGTGATCTACGACGTGAAGTGCACGCGCAAGCTGGCGCCTTGGATCGTCGCGCACGGTGGGCGGCCGACGATGTGGAAAACAGGCCACTCGCTGATGAAGGCCAAGCTCAAGGAAAGTGGCGCGCCGCTGGCCGGGGAGATGAGCGGCCACATCTTCTTCAAGGACCGCTGGTATGGGTTCGACGACGGTCTGTACGCCGCCGCGCGATTGATCGAGATCCTGACTCGCGCCAAGGCCGCAGGCCGTGAGCCCTCCGACGTCCTCGATGCCCTGCCCGACGCCTTATCGACGCCCGAATTGCAGTGGAAACTCCGGGAGGGTGAAAACTTCGCGATCATCGCTCGGCTGCAGAAGGAGGGTTCCTTTGTCGGCGCGACGTCGATCTCGCAGATCGACGGCGTGCGTGTCGAATATCCCGATGGCTTCGGACTCGCGCGATCGTCTAACACCACGCCGGTGATCGTCCTGCGATTCGAGGCCGACACGGCTGACGGGCTCGACCGCATCCAAACGGACTTCCGGCGCGCACTGACGTCGATCGAGTCCGAGGCGCCGTTGCCCTACTGACTTTTTCCGGGATGCGACAGGGGCATCAAGCCTGGTCCATGAAGACGTGGATCTGATGGATCATCGAGTGAGCGATCGATCCTTCGGATACGCAATCCGGGAAGGTTGTTCTTCAAGCGGTCGGATTGTTGCGGGCCGGTCGCGAATCCCGTAAGCCCGCTTCCTCGTCTACGCCGCGTGGAACGACGCGGATTTCTCGGGTTCGCCGTTCTGTCCGACTGGTTCCACACCATCGGCAGCATTGCTGGAGGCGATGGCGTCAAGCCGTCGTGCTATCCGCCTACCGGTCGCCCGCAACCCGTAATTCGCACGGATGTGCCGTCCGGCCCGCACGCCCAGTTCATAGCCTGCGCGCGGCGTATCGACGAGCTTCATCATGTATCCGACGGCGTCGTCGATGGAAGGCTCTGCCCATTGCTGGCCCTCGGCATGCGGGTACGCGCCCTCGGGCACGGCGACCATTCCATAGGCGACCATCAACGACGTTTCGTCAGTCATGAAATCCATGTTGCCTGAATATGCCGTGGCGATGACCGGCTTGTCGAGCGCCATGGCCTGTGCGATACCGAATCCGAAACCTTCCGAGCGATGCAACGACACGAAGCAGTCGCAACACCGCACGAGGTTCTTCACTTCGTTGTCGGTCATCTCCTCGACCAGGAGCGCGACGTGATCGTCGAGATCGTCGACGAGTGCCTTCAGGCGTTGCAACGCCTCAGGCGCGTGCTCGGCCCCGTTGACCTTGATCACGAGCGTCACGTTTGCGAATGAACGTGCGACCACGAACTGGCGGAAAGCTTCGAGGACCGCTTCGGGATTCTTTCTCGACATGTACGAACGCAGATCGAAGAAGAACAGGAAGGTATAAGGGGCTTCGGCAATGCCGAAATATCGCCGACCCAGGAATGACTCCAACATGACCTCGCAAGCGAGAGGCATGTGCATGACCGGCTTGCTCGTCTGCGCGGCGATGCTGTCGGCGACGAAGCGGGACGGCGCCCAAATCTCGTCGAAGCGTTCGAGTTCCCGCGCCCATACCGCTGGGTAGCGGGGCAACTCCCAAAGCGGATAGACGATGTTGTAAGCCGACGGGTCGATGCCACCGATGTGGGCGAGCGTCTGCTCGACTTCGTTGCCGTTGATGTGAAAAATATTGATGTCGGCGAGCGTGCGGGTTTCGAACGGCAGGAGTTCGATCCGGTAACCCGGGTTCGGCTCCGTGAGCTTGTAGATGTCGTGCAACTGTACCTGGCGACTTGCGCTGCGGAGCGCCCGAAAAGTACAGCGCACATGCTCACCCATGCCGATCGGCGTGTACGGATGCCCGACCAGAGTGATCGTCGGCGCTGTCATAGCACGTAGCGCTGAAAACGCATCAGTCGGCCGTGGTCTTTCGCGTTGCGCAGCGCTTCGAGATAGGTGTGGCCGAAGCGCCGATCGGGTTCGAGGTGCGCGCCTTCCGCCCACTCGTTCCAGGCGTTGACGAAGACCATGCGCTCATCGCCGAAATGCTGTTTGCGAGCGTCGTCGACGATATGCTCGAGCCATGCCTGAAAACCTCCCGGCGTCGCATGCTCGATGCAATAACTCGTGTCCTGCCGCCGCGCCGTGTTGTCCCAGCCTGGCATGGCGCCGCGAAAGCGCGTGTAGGCGGGTGTCGACCTGCTGCAGTAGCGCAGTGCGAGAGCCCGGTAATCCACGCAATGGCCGACGAATTCTGGATTGAGCACGGCACCACTGGGTGCGACCACTTCTGCAAGACCTTGCGGCGGAAATTCGACCGTCGCATCGCAGCCGTATTGCGAAGGATGAAAAGTGGTCCCGACGAGTTCGAAGGACTCCACCATGCAAAGATAAATCTCGCCGACGCCTTCGGCGCGACACAGTTCACGCCAGCGTGCCGCTGTCTGGGCGAAATCCGGAAATAACGTCACGCGATAAACCACCAGCAGCGGTCGGCCGTCGATGCGGATGTAGTTGGGACTCGCGAAATAGCGCAACAGATCCCTGATTACCGCTTCGTCGTCCGCATCCGAGTGGCTCTGCGCCATCAGAACGTGGCTCTCCTGGCCGTCCCAGCGACGCGTCCAGTTTTCGTTGGCCCAGCAAAGACAGAACGGAAAATCGGGTTTGCCCGACTCCAGCATCCGCTCGATCGGCAGGTCCAGCAATCGCTTGCCAGCGAACCAGTAGTAGTAGAAGCAGAACCCGCCGAGTCCATAGCGGCGAGCGAGATCGACCTGGTCTTCCATCGTCTTCGCGACCCGGAGATCGTAGTAGCCCAGGTCGGCGGGCAGATGCGGCTGGTAATGGCCGACGAAATTCGGCTGCGCCTTCGTCACGTTGGTCCACTCGGTGAAGCCCTTGCCCCACCAGCGATCGTTTTCGGGAAATGGATAGAACTGGGGAAGGTAGAAGGCGATGGTCCGGACGTCGGCCTGCTTTTCGACGCTTTCCTGCCACTTGTTCGCGAATGTCACGAGGTTGTTGGCGACCAGCCGTCGTTTCGCGTCGAGGCTTTCCGCGGCAGTCGTTGCCGACAGCCGGTGGACGACGGTCGCTTGCGGAACGTAGTAGATGAAGAGGCCGCGTTCGCGAATGCGAAGACACAGGTCGCCGTCCTCGCAATACGCCGGGGCGAAGTCTTCGCAAAATCCCCCGAGTTCCCCGAGCAGCGGCCGGGGAACCATCAGACACGCGCCAGACGAGTAATCGACCCGACGCGCATAGTTGTAGCGTGGCAGGTCCGGGTCGTCGTGGAGTCCGACCATGTCGACGGTCATGTCGGGATTGAACGCGACGCCGGCCTCCTGGAGATGGCCGGACGGATAGACGATCTTGGGTCCGACAGCGCCGACATGGTCATGACTTTCGAAAGCCGACAGCATTTCGTCGAGCCACCCGTCCTGAACTTGAACGTCGTTGTTGAGGAACACGACGTAATCGCCGGAGGTTCGTGGCAACGCGGCGTTGCAATTGCGCAGGAAGTGAAGGTTTTGCGCGTTGGTATGAATCACGAGACCGTCGATCAACGGGAGTACCCGTGCGGTCTCGTCGGTCGACGCGTCATCGGCCACGACGATCTCGAAAGATGTATCGCTTCGCGCGCGTGAAATCGATACGAGGCATTCGAGCGTCATCGCGACGTGGTTGTACACCGGCAACAGGATGCTGACCCGCGGGCGCTCGTGGCGGGTGAACGACAACGAGCGCGCGGTGGCCGCGATCTCTTCTGGCGCGACCGAAATCAGCTCGAAAGGCTTCGTCACGATCGCTACCGCGTGTGCCATGCGCGCGCTTCGAATTCCTTCGCGCAATATCTCGAGGTCCTCCCACTCCCGTCGTCCGTCGGCCACCCAAAGCGGCTTGCTGCCCGCCGAGTACGTCGGCTCGGTCGTGGCCGGTTCGGTCATGACCGTCACCTCTTCCGCGAGCTGCGGAATCGGTGCCGGCATCGATTCCTCGTCGATGACCGCAGGCGCCGTGGGCACGGCGTCTTCCGCGATCGACTCGTCGGCATTCGGACCAGAAAGTGCGCAATGAGCTTCAACGGCGCGTTCCTGCCCGGCATTGAACGCGAGCCATTCGCGGTACGAAGCGGTGTCCTTCAGCGCGAAACCGAACGCGTCGAAGACCTTGTCCTTGGCGCGCGTCTTCCAGTCCCGCTTGAGCGGCAGTAAACGATAGATCAAGCGAGCTACCTGGACTGCGCCGCGCCGTGGAACGCGGATCATTGCCCGAAATGCGGGCTTCGCTGCGCGCAGCGGCCGCGTCAAACGCCAGGACGTCGAATCCCAGAGCGCCTGTTGCCGTGCTTGCAGATCGGAAACCGCGATCTCCTGCGCGGTGGCCCGCGCCGTCGCGGTCTCCAGTGCGTGTTCGGTGATCGATAGCACCCAGGCGAGCTTCTCGGTGTAGCTGCGCAGCGCATCGATATTCGCGACGAGCGACGTTCCCCAGGCTTCGGCCGCGACGGCGCGTGCCTGCCGCGCTTCGGAGACCTTGTGTAAGGCTGTCAGCTCCAACTCTTGCTGTGCCTGCGTCCTCTGCGCTCGCGCGAGCTCTTCGCCCATGTCCGCCAGGCGCTGTCGCGATTGCATGGCGGCGTCACGCTCGGCGGAGAGTCGACTCGTCAGCGCTTCGAGTTCGACAGCCATGCGCTGTCCGGCCTCGATCCGTTCAGCGATTGCCGCATCGCGTTCGAGAGCGGCTTCCGTGAATCGTTGGCGCCACCCGGCGACTTCCTGTTCAAGCGCCGCTTTTTGCAAGACGGTCGCATCGCGCTCGCCCATCAGATGACGTTGCAGCTCAACGATCTCGACGAGCGAAGCTTGATAGTGGCGCTCGGCCTCGTCACGATCGGCACCCACGGCGTGGACCATCGCCGTCACGGTGGCGAGTTGCGACGCCGCCTCGCTACTGTTCGCCAGTTGCGACGCCTGCTCGTGCGTCTGCGCTTCGAGCCGCCGGATACAGGCATCGCGTTCCGCGACCGTATCAATCCACCATTTCCATTCGGACGTTTCTGCAAGCGGTTGTTCGAACACGCCGGTGTTCATGACCGGCAGGGGGCCGTCCGAAGCGACAGCGATGAGGTACAGCGGGCGGACCAGGCCATGCGACCGCTCATGGAGCGCGTCCACGTGGAGGCTGGTCGCATGCGTCGCCAGTTCTTCGGAAAGGATGGCCGACCCGAAGAGCACCTTCTGGTCATAAAGCGTCGAGTGCGGGAAGTGGCGCTCGATCAGTGTGGCGAACTCGTCGCGATACAACTCGTGCACGTGAAACTCGTTGTGCGTGCCTGGACGATCGGAGTACTCGTATCTTTCGGGACTCGAGATGACGAGCACGCCGCCGGGCCGCAGCACGCGGCGGATTTCCGCCATCATCTCTTCGTGCTCGTCGTGGTGTTCGATCGTCTCGAAACTGACGACGACATCGACCGTCGCATCGCCGAGCGGTATCGCGGCGCAGCTGCCGACCTTGAATCGCAGATTGCGCGCGCTGTAGCGCTTGCTCGCGTGAGCGACCGCCTCGTCAGCGATGTCGACGCCGAGCACCGTCCGGGCGCTTTGCGCCAGGATCGCCGAGCCGTACCCTTCACCGCAGGCGATATCGAGGACCACTTTTTCGCCGCATACCTGCTGCGCGAAGAGGTAGCGGTGAAGATGCTCCAGTTCGATCGAGCCGCCGAGTCCGGGAATGAAACGCTCCCCGGTCGATGGCAAGGCCGCAGCGGCTTTCGCGGGCGGGTCGTCGCGCAGAAGCTCGTCGGGCGGACTCTTCGCGATGGAACTCATGCCGTTTTCAATTCGATGTTGGTCATCGGAATGCCGACGAGCCCTTGCACGCCCGAATTCGAATTCGAATTCACGCGGATGATGAGTGCGTCATGCATCCAGTGATGCTGGACGTGGCTTTCCTGCGTTCCCTCTGCGATGGCGACACAGAACGAATAATCGCCTGGCGGCAGAAGCGGAAGACGAAATTCGAAGATCGCTTCGATACGGCCGCCTTCATGCACGGATGGCGCCCGGTCCCGGTAGGAAAGATAGCTGTTGTCACCGAACAGAACCTGTCCGAGGCGGTCCATCAGTTGGAACCCGACGATCGGACTCGTCATCGCGATGCGGGTGGCGCACTCGATGTGCAGCTTGACCTTCTCGCCGCCGACGATCCATGCAAGTGGACGAGAATGTCGATCGAGCAAGCGAACCCGGACGACGGACGCCTCCTGGGTTCCGAAGCCCGACGACGCAGCGTTGAAACGGAACACCTCGATGTCGTTTCGCAAGGCGCTCTGATTGAGGAAATCCTGGCGCATGTCGCGTGCTTCTTCGACTTCCTCCGCTTCCGGATCGGCACCAAGCGCGGTTTCGGAAGTTTCATCCGGGCCGATCGTTTCTTCGTCGACCGTCAACTGCCGCTCCCTGACCAATGCGCTCAAGTAGCGCTGCACGACGAGCTTGGGCGTATCGATGCACGCGATGCGGCCGTGTTCCAGCAACAGGGCGCGCGTGCACAGGCTGAGTACCGAGCCGGAGTCGTGGCTGACGAACAACAGCGTTCCCTGTTTCATGAACGCGCGCAGGAAGCGCATGCACTTCTGGATGAAGTACGCGTCTCCGACCGCCAGGGCTTCGTCGATGATCAGGATATCGGCATCCACATGCGCGATGACCGCGAACGCGAGGCGCAAGGACATTCCGCTCGAGTAGGTCTTCACGGGTTGCTCGAAGAAAGCGCCGATGTCCGCGAACGCGATGATCGCGTCGAGGCGATCGTCGATCTGTTCCTGCGTCAGGCCCAGCACCCGCGCATTCATGAAGACGTTTTCGCGGCCGGTGAACTCCGGATTGAATCCGGCGCCAAGTTCGAGCAGCGCTGCCACACGGCCATTCACTTCGACGCTCCCGGCCGATGGCGCGAGCGTGCCGCAGAGAATCTGAAGCAAGGTCGACTTGCCGGCGCCGTTGCGTCCGACGATGCCGAACGTCTCGCCTCGATGGATTTGGAACGATACGTTTTCCAGCGCCACGAACGTCTGGAAATATTGGCGCTCCGGCAGCCTTAGCATTCGCTGAGCGCGAGGCAGCACGAACTGTTTCAGACGATCGCGCGGCGTGTCGTAGATCTGGTAGTGCTTGACCAGTTGCTCGACGCGAATGGCGACTTCAGAGGACATCGCCGAATCCTTTACGCGTCCTTTGAAACCACCAGAAGCCGAAACATCCGAGCAGGCAAGCGACAACGGTGCGGATGCCCAGGCCCGCCCAGTCGGGCGCGACGCCCCATATCACGACATCGCGTGCCTGTTCCATGAAGAAGGTCAGTGGGTTGAGCGCGACCCAACCGCGAAACTCGGGGGGGAGCGCCGACAACGGGAAAAAGACCGGGGACATGAACAGGAGGACCGTCATCAACAGTCCTATGGTCTGCGAAAGGTCGCGAACGAATACGCCGAGCGACGAGAAAATCCATGCCACTCCGAGGGTTCCGATCGCAAGCGGGATCAGAACCACGACGAACAATGGCGCCGTCGCAGGAATCCGACCTTGAAGGAACGCCATCGCCACCAGAAGAGCGATCGAGCCGACCAACGTGTGGAAGATTGCTGAACAGGCGGCCACCACGGAAAGGGTCTCGAGCGGAAAGACGACCTTTTTCACGTAATTCACTTGCCCCAGGATCAGCTCGGGTGCTCGTGAGACGCATTCTGCGACAAGTCCATGGACGATCATGCCGGTGAAAAGAAGCAGGGCGAATTGCGATCGGCTGACATCGCCGCTTGTGCCCCACCGAGACTTGAACACCACACCGAAAACGAAGGTATAGACGAACAGCATCAACAACGGATTGAAAAAAGACCAGGTCAGTCCCAGGATCGAGCCGCGATAGCGTCCGACCACCTCGCGGCGGCTCATTTGAAGGATCAGCCTTCGATGCTTCCACAAGGTGCGTATCAGGTAAAGCGGTGACGCCGGAAGACGGGAGTGCGGGTTCAAGCTGCTCCTTCGTGTACGTGCCGCTGCCCAGGCTTGATCGACGCCCTGAGGGCTGCGGGCTCGCCAGCCACTGCGGAACCCTGCAGCTTGATGAGCGGACACCCGATATTCGCTGGATGCTCGATCCGTCGGACGCGACGGTGTTCGAAAGCCGCGCGCGAGAACCGGGGACCGGGACCGAATTCTACCAAACGCGTCGGCGGCATCGACGTGGTGACGATGCGCGCCTCACGCGTCTGTCGTAAGACGAAAGATGTTCGCGCCGCCCGCGAAGTGCGCGCACGACTCACGAAGCGCGCGCAACGATTAGAATCCGCCGCGCACCGACGTGACGGTGGCGATGCTCGGCGGCACCGGCACGTCACGTCAAGCCAACGACTCCCATGACCGTGCCTCCTGACGTGCGAGACCATCCTTCGAAGTTCCCGCTGCTTGCGCTCGGTGCGCTCGCCATCCTGATCTACGCGATCAACCTGACGATGATCGGCACGCCGGTCTTCGGCTCCGACGAATACGCGTTTCTGATCAGCGGCCGGTATATCGGCGATCTGCGCCATCTGTACGCGCTCGATCCTTCGTTGCAGCCGATTTCCAATTTCGTGTTTTTCGAGTTCATCCACGAACTGTTTCGTCTCAGCAGCGATGATTTCGTGCCGCTGTTTCGTGTGGTGCACCTCGCCGAATACGCGTTGACGCTGCTCGTCGTATACCGGACGTTCGCTGGCGTCTTTCGCGATGGAGATCTCCGGCGCGGCACGGCGTTGCTCCTGTTGATGCCGTCGACGATTTACCTCTACGCGGTGATGCCGGAGGTCGAACTCGCGTTGATGACCGCCTGTGTCGGTTACGCGCTGCTGGTCTTTTTTCCCCGCCGGCAGTGGCTCGGAAGCATCTTGTCGGGGGTGCTGCTCGCCATCGCCATACTCATCAAGCCGCACGCCGTGGCGACCCTTCTGGCGGCGATCGCGTATGTCTTCGTTGCGCCGTTGATTCTCGACCGGTCCCGCTGGTTGCTCCGCGCGATCCGCAACCCCCTGAGTCTGGTCGCTGTCGCGTACCTGAGCGCGGTCGCGTTATGGCGGTTGACGTCCGGTTCCTGGCAGTTCGGACCGCGCACGCTCATGGGCTTCGGTTTCTACGGGGAATACCTGCAGACGGCGGCTGGCTCGCCCACGCTGCCGAGCAAGCTCTGGGCCGCGTGCGATTACGCGCTCGGCCACATCATGGTGCTCGGCCTGCTCTTCGCGCCCTGCCTCGTCTTCATCGCAGGGACGATCGCCCGCTGGGTGCGCGATCGGGAGGCGGCGTTTGCCGTTCGTGGGCGGGACGAGCTGCTGGGATCGCTACTGATCTTCGTGCTCCTGCTTTTTCACGTCGTGATGATCTCGTGGTTCACCGCCGGCGTGGCACAAATGAATGAAGGCGAGGCGATGCGCTTGCACGGCCGCTACCTCGGACCCGTGTTTCTTTTTCTATGCGCGATTTTCTTTCACGCGTTGACGCATCTGCGAAGACGCGAAGTCATCGCTGCCCGCGTGCTCGTCGGCCTCTGCCTGCTCGCCTGCATGAGTTACGTCTTCTCGCGATTCAAGCTTTTTCCCTGGGACTATCCGTTGGCGTTCGGTTTTTTCAGAGTGCCTAATTTCTATCGATGGGATTTTTCGGGGAACGCGCAGGCGATTGGATGGCTGATGATGGCGCTCTCGATCGCCGTCGTGCTGACGGCGATCGTCTGGAAACCGCTGTTCCGTGTAGCGCTCTCGACACTGCTCGTGGCGGCGTGTCTGGCAGGAAACATCCAGACTTTCGCATGGACTTATCGCCACACGGCCGACGACCGGGAACTGGCTGTCTATTCGCGGATGGTGAGGACGATGGTCGAGCATCAGCCCTACGGCACCGGCCTCGTCATCGCGGACAACCGCTACGGCAGCGCGTCGGCGGTTCTCTTCAATCTGGCGAACGCGCCACGCGTTCTCGTAAAGGAGGCGAATAGCGTCATTTCCGAGTCCGATGTAAAGGACGCATCGTGGGTACTTCTGGCGGCCCCCTACACCATTGCGTTCGATGACCTTCACATGGTCGTTCTCGGTCCTTTCCGCTTTTTTCCGCGTGATACGGGTCTGTCATTCAAGGAGTATGAAAAACCGCTACTACAACCCGGGAAGTCGGTGCGCTTGTTGCTCGGCGCGAACAGCTATGCGCCGGGACGCCTGGTGGGCTTCAATGTGCAGGAGCCCTGGGGAAGCTGGACTTCGCAGCGACACGCCGCGATCGAATTGCCTGTCAAGCTCCACGGCAAGGTGAAGGTTCGCCTGTTCGGATGGACACTGCCGGAAAACCTGGGCACTCCGCTCGTCATCAAGATCGGGGACGCGACGCAGTCGCTCCAGTTGACGGGACTTGGCGCGAATTACGAATTCGACGTCGACATCTCCGGGGAAGTGGGCCAATTGACCCTCGATTCCGAAGCGACCCGGCCGCCCACGTGGGGGCGAGTCCTCGGCACCGCGATCGGCTCCATTTCGTTCGAGGCGTCGTGACTGCGCAGCCAACCACAAGCGGGCTGCAGGATGCGAGCCGTAGCCCTGTCTTGCTCCCTGCTAAGATTCATGAACGCATTCGCAAGACCCATGCGGATATGAAGTGCATCCGACTTCGGTACCTCTGCCTGAACCCTATGACCCGATATTCGGTTTGTCGCGTTGAGCTTGCTTGAGATGCGCCCCGACGTGCCGCGTACGACCGTTGATGTACGAAGTTCGCACGTTGCTGGCCAAACGGAACCACTCCTGATCGCGGCGGTCATTCCTGCCTACAAGGTCCGCACGCATATTCTCGAGGTCATCGAGGCAATCGGCGACGAAGTGAAGTTTATTTACGTCGTCGACGACTGTTGCCCGGACCACTCGGGTGATCTGGTGGAATCGGCGTGCTTCGACCCGCGCGTCACGGTGCTGCGACACCCGGTCAACCAGGGTGTCGGTGGCGCTGTAATGACCGGCTATCGCGCTGCGCTGGACGCGGGGATCGACGTGGTCGTCAAGGTCGATGGCGATGGGCAGATGGATCCGCGCCTGATCCCGAGCTTTGTCGCACCGATCCTCGCCGGGCAGGCCGATTATACGAAGGGCAACCGCTTCTTTGACATCGAAGCGACACAGTCGATGCCTCGCGTTCGGCTCGTGGGCAATGCAGCGCTTTCATTCATGACGAAGCTCTCCGCTGGCTATTGGGATCTCTTCGATCCGACCAATGGCTATACGGCGATCCATCGCGATGTCGCGAGCTTTCTTCCCTTCGCGAAGATTAGCCGGCGCTACTTTTTCGAGACCGACATCCTGTTTCGTCTTAACGTGCTGCGGGCCGTGGTCATCGACATCCCGATGGAGGCCGCCTACGGGAACGAGGTGAGCAACCTCCGGATCGCTCGGGTGCTGCCGGAGTTTGCGGTCAAGCACTTGCGGAACTTCGCTAAGAGGGTCTTCTACAACTATTACCTGCGTGACCTGTCACTCGCGTCGATCGAGTTACCGCTCGGCACGGCCCTTTTCGCGTTCGGTGTGGTGTTTGGCGCCGTACACTGGCTGATCTCGTTTCGAAGCGGCGTCGCGACACCGGCCGGCACCGTGATGCTGGCGGCGTTACCGACACTGATGGGCCTGCAGTTGATCCTGGCCTTCCTCGGCTATGACATTGCGTCGGTGCCCCGCCGTCCCTTCTCGCGCCTCAACGTCCGGCATGTGCGCCGTCCCTGATCAATGCCGCTTTCACGAATCGCTTTTATTCTGCTGACGATGGTCGCCCTGTCCGCAGGGCAGATCCTCTTCAAGATGGCTTCGGCCACACTGGACCTGTCGCCAGGTCATCTCGTAGAGAGCTTCTTCAATCCGAAGTTGCTGCTCGCGCTCGTCGTCTATCTGGTCGCTACGGTGATGTGGCTGCTCGTGCTGCGCGACTCCCCACTGCGCCTCGCCTATCCGTTCGCCGCGATCGCGTTCTTCCTCGTGCCGATCTTCGGCTGGATCTTCCTCGGCGAGGACATTCGCTGGAACACATTCGCAGGGGCGGCCCTCATCGCAGCCGGTGTCTACATCTCGATCGTTCGCTGAACAATGACACCCCATCAATGCCCGGTCTGTGACCTTCCGACGAAGCAGCGCCGTGAACCTTGGCGCCGTGCTTGCGATACGTGCGGCTACGAGGCGAGCACGTTCGAGCCGCAGATCAATGCGACCGTCGCTCACGAGCTGATCGATGAAAGCGGGCGCGAAGCCGGCTTGCGCGACCTTCGCATGCACAACTTCCGTAAACTCGTCGACGTGATCGGAGAACTGGCTCCCAAAGGGGGACGGCTGATCGACGTGGGTGCCGCGCACGGGTGGTTTCTGGATGCGGCATGCAAGCGGTTCTCGGTGCTCGGCATCGAACCCGATCGCGGGGTGTACGCGAAGACGGCCGAGCGCGGCCTGCCGATGCGCAACGGCTTTTTCCCCGCGGCCCTCGCTGCGGACGAGAAAGCGGATGTCATCGTCTTCAACGATGTCATCGAGCATATTCCGGCGATCGACACCATCCTCGACGCATGCCATGCGCATCTCTCGCCGGGCGGCGTGCTCCTCATCAACCTGCCCAGTAGCAACGGCCTCTTCTATCGTATTGCAAAGGGGTTGAGCCGGGTCGGCGCGACCTCGTTTCTCAGCCGTCTGTGGCAGAAGGACCTGCCTTCGCCCCATATTCATTACTTCAATGCCGAGAATCTTTCCCGTCTTCTCAAGAAGCATTCGTTCGAGCCGGTCCGCGCGGGTCGCCTTTCGACGCTTCGCTACGCCGGCCTTTGGACTCGCATTTCCCACACCGGGAATTACGGGCCGGTAATGCGGCTGGTATTGGCGCTGTCGATCGCAGTCGCGATCCCGTTCCTCTGCGTGTTACCGGGCGACATCATCTATATCGCCTCGCGATCGCGGTCCCCGTCTGGTCTGCCTGTAAACTGAATCGCGCTGAGTTGGCCTGAGACCGAAATCTCTCCGGCTACATTGGGAAAACCTACCCTCATGACGATCGAGGTACGAAAAATCCAGGTTGATGAGGCTTCAATCGAGGAATCGAGCCTCTTGCTGCGAACGGTCTGGCCGAGCGACCCGAAGTTTCTGCCGTCGTACTTGAAGTGGCTCTATCGTGATAACCCGGTCGGCCATGTGGTGGGGTTCAACGCATACGAGGGTACGACCCTGGCCGCTCACTATGCAACTGTGCCGCTCGAGGCGAGCGTCGAAGGTAAAGCGATGAAAGGTTTGCTTTCGCTCAATACCGCCACGCATCCGTCACATCAAGGAAAGGGACTCTTTACTCGATTGGCGAATCAGACTTACGAGGAGGCGCACGCTGCCGGATTCGCGTTTGTGATTGGCGTCGCCAACGCCAGCTCCACGCCCGGGTTTGTGAGAAAGCTTGGTTTTCAATTGGTGTGCCCGCTCGACGTGCGGGTCGGCATCGGTCCTTTGGGTGCGGAAACGCGCGATGCGACGGCATGGCAAAGAACATGGAGCCCGCAATCCATTGCCTGGCGCATCGCGGCGCCGTCGGCTCGGTACGTATACCGTCGCGAGTCTCGCGGTGTTGTGGTCGAAGCGAAGACGCAATGGCCGCTGATCCGCGCGGTGTTGGGATATTTCGAGGAGCGTGAGCTAGTTGAAAAATTGACGGAGCTACCCGAAGGAAGATTAGGCCCGCGGGTGTGGATGGGAACTGGGCGGGAAAAGTGGCCACTCGGCTATGCTCCGTTGCCGGATCGATTGAAACCTTCACCACTTCATCTCATATTCAAGCGCCTTGACCAAAAAGTGGGTTCGGTCGCGGCCGGGAATATTCAATTTCAAGCTCTCGATTTCGATGCTTACTGAAGCCATCGGCATCGAATCTAATCGTCTTTGATTTAGATGTCTATCGAAAAAAAACCAAGTATTCTCTTCAGCCTCGACCTAGAAGACCATACCGGGCGGTATGACGCGGGTGCGCGCTACATCGGTAACGCAAAGTTGTACCTCGATTATCTCGAGAGCATCAATATCCGCGGTACTTTTTTCACGGTCGGACTGGTGGCGCGACATGCGCCAGAGTTGCTTCGCGAAATCGCGGGCCGCGGGCATGAAATCGCCTGTCACTCGTTGGATCACACACCGCTACCCAAGCAGACTCCGCAAGCTTTTCGCGAGTCGACCGCAACCGCGCGTCAGTTGCTGCAGGACGCAACGGGGCAAGTGGTGGAGGGTTATCGTGCGCCGATATTCTCGTTGACCCGCCAAGCGGACTGGGCACCCGCCATCCTGTCGGAGCTGGGCTTCGTCTATTCCTCCAGCGTTCTGCCATCCACGAATCCGTTATTCGGATTCCAGGGTCAGCCCGAGGTACCGTTTATATGGCCGAGCGGCCTCATCGAATTCCCGGTTGTGCTTGGCAGTGTGATGGCGAAGCGGGTGCCATTTCTCGGCGGCTTCTACCTGCGCTACCTCCCGCAATTCATTATCCAGCGCAGCATGGAACAATTACCCGATGACGCGCAGGCCTGGACTTACATCCATCCCTACGACATTGACCATGCTGAAAAGGACTGGCGCATGGCGGATACCGCGAGTTGGGTTTCATTGCTGCTCTGGTTCAACCGGCGGGGTACCATTAAAAAACTGAATAGCTTGCGGGATCACTTCGTGGACCGCACCTTCGGCGAGACGGCGGTCGCGATGATGCAAGACGGTCCGCACTAGTTTGGTCGGAAGGCATGACCGGGGATGCGCCCCAGGAAATGTGGATCTTGAAGCGGTGGTCCGCGAGCGCTCGATGCCCGATGGGTCATGGCCGGAAAACGCGTCCTTGTGCTTCCATTCGAAGCTGATGGACGAGTCGCTGTTCATGCCCGAATCTCGTAGTAGGACCTGAACCACGCGGCGAAGCGCGCCAGTCCCTCCGCCAACGGCATTGACGGTGCAAACCCCACCGCCGCCTGCAACCTCGCCGTATCCGCGTAAGTGTCCTTCACGTCCCCGTCCTGCATCGGCTTCAGGATCTTCTCCGTGGTCCGACCCAGGCAGCGCTCCAGCGTTTCGATGTAGGTCAGCAGGTTGACCGACTGGTGATTGCCGATGTTGTACACGCGCCAGGGCGCACTGCTGGTCGCCGCATCGGGCCGCAGTGCCTCGAACGTCGGGTCGGGCGTCGCCGGCTGATCCAGCACCCTGATCGTCCCCTCGACGATGTCCTCCACGTACGTGAAGTCGCGCGACATATCGCCTTGGTTGAAGACCTGGATCGGGCGCCCCTCCATGATCGCGCTCGCGAACAGCATCGGGCTCATGTCCGGCCGGCCCCACGGGCCGTAGACCGTGAAGAAGCGCAGGCCCGTCGTCGGCAGTCCGAACAGATGGCTATAGCTGTGCGCCATCAGCTCGTTGGCCTTCTTGGTCGCCGCGTAGAAGCTCACCGGGTGATCGACCGGGTCGGTCTCCGAGAACGGCAGCTTGCGATTGCCGCCGTAGACGGACGATGTGCTCGCGTAGACCAGATGCCCGATGGCGTGGCGTCGGCAGGCTTCGATGATGTTCGCGAAGCCGATCAGATTGCTGTGCGTGTACGCCGCCGGATTGATCAGCGAGTAGCGCACGCCGGCCTGGGCCGCGAGGTGCAGCACGTTTGCGAAGCGGACGGTCGCGAAGAGGCGGGTAATCGCTTCGGTGTCGGCGATGTCCATTTTCTCGAAGCGGAAGCCGGGCAGCGCTTCGAGCTGCTTCAGCCGGTCGTGCTTGAGCCGCACGTCGTAGTAGTCGTTGATGTTGTCGATGCCGACGACCTCGTCGCCGCGCGCGAGCAACGCCTTGCACGCGAAGAAGCCGATGAAGCCGGCGCAGCCGGTGACCAGGGTCGTCATGCCGAGTCTTTCAAGGAAGGCTCCTCGATGGGTCCGTCGCGGCCTGGATCTGCAGCGCCCGCAGCTTCGCGTACTTGGCGAAGCTGTTGAAGCAGCCGATCGCGATGTGCACGAGCCCCGGCAGCCCGTCGAGGAACCCGAGCCTGACGAAGTAGAACTTCATGAACCGCAGCGCCGGCGACAGCAGCAGGCGCCACACGTTGGCGCGTTCGCCGGCGCGGAACAACCCGTCGGCCTGCAGGCTCGTATAGCGGTTCTGCTTGTCGAGATACAGGGCGAGGCTCTCGGCCGAGTGATGCATCAGCACCGTACGCTCCGGCAGGCGACCCACCGAGCCGGTCGCGACTACCTTCTCGTGCACCGCGTCGTCGCTCCACTGGGCATGACGCCGATCGAACAGCCGCAGGCTCCAGTCGGGGAACCCTTCGCCATGTCCGAGATAGCGGCCCATGAAGCGGTTCGAGCGGGCCATCCGGTACGCGATGTGCCGCGGGGACGCGAGCACCGTGGCGATCGCGCTGGCGAGCGATGGCGACACTTCCTCGTCGGCATCGACGCACAGCACCCAGTCGTTGCGGGCCAGCGAGACCGCGAAGCGCTTCTGCGGCCCGAAGCCGCGCCAGGATTCTTCGACGACGCGGGCGCCATGACGTCGGGCCACGTCGCGCGTGGCGTCGTCGCTGCCCGCATCGACCACCACGATCTCGTCGGCGAACGCCAGCGATCGCAGGCACGCGGCGAGTTGTTCGCCGGTGTTGTAGGTGATCAGCACCGCGGACAGCGGCAACGAGGCGATGGGCATCGACGGGTGGGCAAGGACGGACGGTGAGCCCTGCGTCGGGCGGATCCGGACGAGGCTGCCGTTGGGATCGGTGCGACCGGGGAACGATGCGCCGAGTTGTTAAACTCGCGCCCTTCGTGCCGACGGCAGCGGGTCGGATTGTGTCATATCGCCTCTCCGCGACGCTCGGCGAGTCCCGGCCGTTCGACCGCCTTGCCGGCGGCCCCGCATCACGCCCTTCAACGTTCGCGTTGTCAACGACGCAGCAGCGGAACCCCCACTTTCGATGGCGCGCGTCCTCATCATCAAGACCAGTTCGATGGGCGACATCGTCCATCACCTGCCCGTCATCGCCGACCTGAGACGCGCCCGTCCGGACGACGTGATCGACTGGGTCGTCGAGGAGGCCTACGTCGATCTCGTGCGGATGACCCGGGGTGTCACGCGCGTGCTGCCGGTGGCGCTGCGGCGCTGGCGGCAGCAGCCGCATCGCAGGGCGACGCATCAGGAGCGTCGTGCCTTCAGCGACTCGCTGCGTGCCGAACGCTACGACCTCGTGCTCGATACGCAGGGTCTGCTGAAGAGCGCGCTGATCGCACGGCGCGCCCGCCTGACCCGCGGCGGTCGACGGGCCGGCTTCTCGTACGCGCTGGTGCGCGAGGGCCTGGCGCGCCTGTTCTACGACAAGGGCTACGCCGTCGACCCGCGGATGCACGCGATCGAGCGCATGCGGGCGCTGGCCGCGCAGGCCTGCGGCTACGCCTACGACGACGACAGCCAGCCGCTCGGCCCGCCGCGCTTCGAGCTCGTCGTACCGGCTGTCGTATTTCCGTGGCTGGCCGAAGGCGTCGCGCCGCGCGGCTACGTGGTCGTCCTCCACGCGACGGCGCGTCCGGAGAAGGCCTGGCCCGTCGAACGCTGGACCGGGCTGCTGGAAGTCCTGTGCGCTGCGGGCCTGACGCCGGTGCTGCCGTCCGGCAATGCGGCCGAACGCCACACCGCCGAAACGTTGGCGCGCGACGCGTCCACTGCGGGCGCCGGCGACATCACGCGGCCGGTGGTCGCGCCGTCCCTGTCGCTGACGGACGTGGCTGCCCTGCTGCGCGGGGCCGTGGCCGTGGTCGGCGTCGACACCGGACTGCTGCATCTCGCAGCCGCGCTCGACGTGCCGACGGTCGGTCTGTTCGGAGCGACACCGCGCTGGCGCTATGCGCCGTACTGGTCGTCGCACGCCGTCAACCTCGGCAGCTTCGGTGAACTCGGAGCGCAGCCGGCGCTGGGTGCGGTGGTCGATGCGCTGCGAGAGCTGGGCGTGCTGGCCGTCGACGGGCGGGTCGAAGAAGTGCGCGATGCCGGCCGTTAGGACTGCGGCGCCGACGGCGAAGGAACGAGGCTCGCGGCTGCTGTACGGCGTGCTCTGGTATGCGGCGACGCCGGTCATCGCGGGCTATCTGCTGTGGCGCTCGCGTCGGCAGCCCGCTTACCGGCACCGCTGGAGCGAACGCTTCCTCGGTCGCTACGGGGCACCGCGACCGACGTCGTGCCTGTGGCTGCACGCGGTCTCGGTGGGCGAAACGCGCGCTGCCGCGCCGCTGGTGGAAGCCCTGCTCGCCCGCGATCCGGCCATCGCCGTCGTCGTCACGCACATGACGCCGACGGGCCGCGAGACCGCCGAAGCGTTGTTCGGCGATCGGGTGCGGCATGCCTATCTCGCGTACGATTATCCGCATGCGGTGGCCGCGTTCCTGCGGCATTGGCGGCCGCGGGTCGGCATCGTGATGGAAACCGAGATCTGGCCCAACCTGATGGCCGCTGCCGGCCGCGCCCGCGTGCCGATGCTGCTGGCCAACGCGCGGCTGTCCGCCCGGTCGCTGGTCGCGGCGCGGCGCTGGCCGTCGCTGATGCGGCCGGCCTCGCGGGGCTTCGCGCGCATCCTGGCGCAGACCGACGCCGACGCGAAGCGCCTCGCGCTGTTGACCGAGACCGAAGACGTCCAGCCGTCGGCCATCGCCGTCGTCGGCAACGTCAAGTTCGACATCGAAGTCGCGTCGTCGCAGCGCGTCGTCGCGGACCTTTTTCGTGCACGCCTGCATGTGCGGACGACTGCCTCGTCCGCGACCCGCGTCTTCCTGTGCGCCAGCACGCGGGACGGCGAGGAGGAGGGCATCCTCGCTGCCTGGCGACAGCACGCGCATGGCCAGGCGCCTGCCGGCATCCGGCTGCTGCTGGTGATCGTGCCGCGTCACCCCCAGCGCTTCGACGCCGTCGCGGCGATGGCCGTGGCGCAGGGCTTCCACGTGCAGCGACGCAGCGACGATGCCGCGCTGGCCGACGACACTGAGGTCTGGATCGGCGACTCGATGGGCGAACTCGCGGCCTACTACCTCGCGGCCGACCTCGCGTACGTCGGCGGCAGCATCGTGCCGCTCGGCGGACAGAACCTGATCGAAGCCGCGGCCTGCGGCTGCCCGATCCTGATCGGGCGGCACACCTTCAACTTCGCCGCCGCGAGCGACGACGCCGTGCGGGCCGGAGCGGCGCTACGCGTCGGGGACTTCGACCTGCTGGTCGTCAAGGGCATCGCGCTGGCCGTGGACGACCGCCAGCGGCAGCGGATGAGCGAAGCCGGGCTCGCGTTCGCGGCCGCGCATCGCGGCGCGACGGCGCGCACGGTCGCCATCGTCGAGGAAATCCTGAGCGCATGGGGATCGCGAGCGGCGATTTCAAGTTCTTGAACACACGGCCAAGCGCCCTATGTTGGATGCATGCGGGACCTCCCGCTTCCAACCCACAAGGAGTCGTCATGTATCTCGCACTCAATCGCGCCCGCCGCGTCTTCCCCCGTCCGGCCCTCAACGGCGCCACCGCCATCGACCAACTTTTCGACGGGTTCTTCGACCCCGCTCCGACCCGGGAAGCGCAGGCCGGCGGCAGCCTCGCGGCCCGCTTCGACGTCGTCGAGAAGACCGATCGCTACGAGGCCCGCATCGAGATTCCCGGCGTCTCGCGCGACGACATCGATGTGCAGATCGACGGTGCCACGGTCCGGGTCAAGGCTGAACCCAAAGCCGAGCCGAAGGTCGTGGCGCAACCCGCCGCGGATGCCGCCCAGCCCGCGGTCGACGAAGGCAGGGTCCTGCTCAGCACCCGCACGACGCGTTCGTGGTTCCGCAACTTCACGTTGCCGGTCGAAGTCGACGAGGCCCGCGTCGAGGCGGCCTATCAGGACGGCGTGCTGACGCTGACGCTGCCGAAGAAGGAAGTCGCGCAGCCGAAGCGCATTGCGATCAGGTAGTCGCGGATCGTCGGTCCAGACAACGCCGCTTCGCGCGAAGCGGCGTTTGCCGTTTCCGGTCGAT
>CAZZWS010000017.1:0-29092 GCA_964657795.1 Beijerinckiaceae bacterium | reverse complement strand
GTTCGTCGTTCCGGGTTCATGGTTCGTTCACGACGACACGCGCCGGATCGCAGCGCCGAGTGCGGTCAGCTTGGTCTCCATCGCCTGATAGCCGCGATCGAGATGGTAGATGCGGTCGATGGTCGTCTCGCCGTCCGCGACCAGCGCCGCGATGACGAGTCCGGCCGAAGCCCTCAGGTCCGTCGCCATCACGGTCGCGCCCGACAGCCGCGGCACGCCGGTGACGACGGCGGTGTTGCCTTCGATGCGGATCGACGCGCCGAGCCGGTTGAGTTCCTGCACGTGCATGAAACGGTTCTCGAAGATGGTCTCCGTGACGCGGCTGGTCCCGTGCGCGATGCAGTCCAGCGCCATGAACTGCGCCTGCATGTCGGTCGGGAACGCCGGGTATTCGGATGTCCGAACGCTCGCGCCGTTCAACGCACCGCCCCCGCGCACGCGGATCGCGTGTTCGTCGCAGGCCAGCGACGCGCCGGCCTCGCGCAGCTTGTCGAGGACCGCGTCGAGCGTGCGCGGTCGTGCGCCTTCGACCAGCACGTCGCCGCCGTGCATCGACGCCGTCGCGGCCGCGGCGCACAGGAACGTGCCGGTCTCGATGCGATCGGGCATCACGGCATGCGCAGCGCCGTGCAGCGTGTCCACGCCCTCGACGACGATGCGATCGGTGCCGGCGCCGGTGATCCGCGCGCCCATCGCGATCAGCACTTCGGCGAGGTCGATGATCTCCGGCTCGCGCGCCGCGTTCTCGATCGTGGTCGTGCCGTCGGCGAGCGTCGCCGCCATCATCAGGTTCTCGGTGCCGGTCACGGTCACCATGTCGGTCACGATGCGCGCGCCCCTCAAGCGCCTGCCGTCGGCGATGCGGGCGACCATGTAGCCCTGCTCGATGGTGATCGTCGCGCCCATCGCCTGCAGTCCCTTGATGTGCTGGTCGACCGGTCGCTGACCGATCTGGCAGCCGCCCGGCAACGACACGCGCGCCTCGCCGAAGCGCGCCAGCATCGGACCGAGCACGAGGATCGACGCGCGCATCGTCTTGACGAGGTCGTACGACGCCTCGAGCGACGTGATCGCGTCGGCCCGCAGCGATACCTGCGCGTCGCCGCGCGCGACGCGCGTGCCCATCCGCTCCAGCAGCTTCAGCATCGTGCCGACATCGTGCAGATTCGGCAGATTGGAGATCTCGAGCGCGTCCTTCGTCAGCAGGCTCGCGGCCAGGATCGGCAACGCGGCGTTCTTGGCGCCGGAAATGGTGACGGTACCGTCCAGGCGGCTGCCGCCGGTGACGACGAGCTTATCCACGCGCCGCGTCGTCCTGTTCTGCAGGCGTCAACGTCTTGAACGACAACGCGTGGATCGCTTCGCGCATGTGATCGCCGAGCGCCGCGTAGACCATCTGATGCCGCGCCACGCGCGACTTGCCTTCGAACTCCGGCGCGACGATGGTCGCCTCAAAGTGCGCGCCGTCGTCGCCGCGGACGTCGATGTGGCTGCAGGCGATGTGCGATGCGATCAGGTCGTGGATCGTTTCCTTGGTCATCATGAGCGTTGGTCCTGCGTGGAAGTCTGAGGTCGTCGCACGGATGCGGCGGTGCTGCCGGATGATCACTGAGACCCGTGAATTCCGCGTGAAGCGTCACGGGTGTTGCGCCACCGTCAATGTCGCGTCTTGTAGCCGCTCGAGAGCAGCCTGAGCGCCGCGGCGACCAGCACGACGAACGTCGTGCCCACGATCAGCAGGCTGGTCCACGGCGAGATGTCCGACACGCCGAAGAACCCGTAGCGGAAGCCGTCGATCATGTAGAAGAACGGGTTGACGCGCGAGACGCCCTGCCAGAACGGCGGCAGCGAGTGGACCGAGTAGAACACGCCCGACAGGAACGTCGCCGGCATGATCAGGAAGTTCTGGAACGCCGCGACCTGGTCGAACTTCTCGGCCCACACGCCCGCGATGAGACCGAGCGTGGCGAGCGTGCCGGTCGCGAGCAGCGCGAATACGACGATCCACAGCGGCGCCGCGAAGTCGGGAACCGCGAACCACAACGTCACGATCAGCACGCCGAGCCCGACGACGAGGCCGCGGACCATCGACGCCAGCACATAGGCCGAGTACAGCTCGCGATGCGTCAGCGGCGTCAGCAACACGAACACGAGATTGCCGCTGATCTTGGACTGGATCAGCGACGACGTGCTGTTGGCGAACGAGTTCTGCAGCATCGACATCATCACGAGGCCGGGGATCAGGAACGCCGTGTACGAGATGTGGCCGTAGACCTTGACGTGATCTTCGAGCACGTGCGAGAAGATCATCAGGTACAGCACGGCCGTCAGGATCGGCGCGCCGACGGTCTGATAGCCGACCTTCCAGAAGCGCAGCGACTCCTTGTAGAAGAGCGTGCGAAAGCCGGTCAGCGGACCCAGCACGGCGCCCTCCGGAAGCCGCGGCTCGAAGGCGTCGAGTTCGAGAGCGGTCGGCAGGGTGCTCATTGCAGGATCGCCTCGCGAACCGAAGCGCCAGCCAGATCGGCATCCTCTTTCGCGCCGTGCATGATCTGCACGAAGACGTCCTCCAGGTCGACGCGCTCGATGGACACCTGATCGACGACGGCGCCCGAGGCCCGGCAGGCGGCGAGGATCGGTTCGACGTCGGCCGCCGCGGTCAGCCGCAACGCGACGCGCTCGGACGTCGTCGCGGTCGCGGGTTCGATGGCGCGATCGATGAGCGAGGCCGGCAGGCGACCCGACGCGAACCGCAGGACCAGCTGCGTCGCGTCGAAGCGGGCGAGCAACGATGCGGTGGACTCGAGCGTCACGACCTCGCCCTTCTTCAGCATGGCGATGCGCTTGCACAGCGCCTGCGCTTCTTCGAGGTAGTGCGTGGTCAGCACGATCGTGTGGCCTTCACGGTTGAGGCGTGCCACGAACTTCCACAACGTCTGCCGCAGCTCGACGTCGACCCCGGCGGTCGGCTCGTCGAGCACGATCACCGGCGGCTTGTGGACCAGCGCCTGCGCGACCAGCAGCCGGCGCTTCATGCCGCCCGACAGCTTGCGCGTGTTGACGTCCGCCTTCGACGTGAGATCGAGCTCGTGCATGATCTCGTCGATCCACCGGTCGTTCTTCGACAGCCCGAAATAGCCGGACTGGATGCGCAGCGTCTCGCGCACCGTGAAGAACGGATCGAACACCAGCTCCTGAGGCACCACGCCGAGCAGTCGACGACTCGCCTGGTAATCGTTCACCACATCGTGACCCAGCACGCGCGCCGTGCCGCCGTCGGCACGCGTCAGGCCGCCGATGATCGAGATCAGCGTGGTCTTGCCGGCCCCGTTGGGACCGAGCAGTCCGAAGAAGTCGCCTTCCTCGATCGAGAAGCTGATGCCGGCGAGCGCCTGCAGTGCGCCGTAGCGCTTCTGCACGTTGTCGAGATGGATGGCGGCGGGCATGTCGGAAAGGGGAGCGCATGCCGTGGATTCGGCAGGACGGGTGCCCGTTGGGGAGGCGGGATTATAGGCTCGTGAGCGAGCCGTGTTGGCCGCCGATCCACGACGACGTGGCGGCGAGACGCGGCGACGACCCGCGAGCCGGGTCAGGGACTCGCGCGAGTCGCGACCGGCGGCACGACGGCGACCGTCCCGACCGCGGGTGCATGGCCCGGGGCTCCCGAGACCAGCCCATCGACGCCGTACAGATGAGCTAGGCTGGCGACCGCCTCGGGCACATCGGTCCATCGCAAGCTCTTGCCGCTCTGCTCCGCATGCCGCTTCGCGGCGATCAGCACCGCGACCGCCGACGAGTCCGAACGACCCAGCGTGTCCAGCGAGAACTGAGATTCGCCGCCATCGATGGCCCGGCACGCCGCCGCGAGCGCCGCCGACGCGTCGTTCATCGTGATCGGACCGGCGAAGCGGAACATCAGCCCTTGCGGCGACCCGCGCCGCTGGCGAGCTGCTGGTTCTTGGCTGTCAGGCTCTTCAACAGGCCGTCGATGCCGCCGCGGCTGACTTCCTGCTGGAAGCTGTTGCGATAGTTCTCGACCAGCCAGACACCCAGCACGTTGACGTCGATGATCTTCCACTCGGGCGCTTCCTTCTCCAGCTTGTAGTTCAGCTGGACAGGTTCACCGCCGCGCGGATTGATGATGCGCGTATCGACCTGAACGACGGTGTCGGCCGGATCGGCGCGGAAGGGACGGTAATCGACCTTCTGGTCGCTGACGTCGGTGAGCGCACCGGAATAGGTGTAAATCAACAGTTGCCGGAACTGGTCCGTGATCTTCTGTTGCTGCTCGGGCGACGCCTGCGACCAGTTGCGGCCGACGGCGGTGGCCGTCATCTTCTGGAAATTGACGTACGGCAGAACCTTGGCCTCGACGAGCGACTGGATCTTGGCGATGTTGCCGGCCTTGATGTCCGGGTCCGCCTTGACCGTCGCCAGCACGTCTTCGGTCACCTTCCTGACCAGCGCGTCGGGCGCCATGACCTGCGCGAACGCCTGCGTGGCCACGCCCGCGGTCAGCAACGCCGCGATGGCGATCCAGACCTTCCAAAGTTTCCGCAAGTCCAGGAACGGGCTCGTCATAGCGATCTCCAGTTGAGCGCGGTCGGGCATGACCGCGTTTCTTGTTCGATGTCGGCCGCGGAAGTCATCGCTTCGCAACGCGGCCACACAGTCTTAACCACCGCGGAGCCCCGTCGGATGACACGGGGACGCGCCAATCGAAACGCGAAGACGCGCCCAGCGGACTCCGGCCGGTCACTTGACGGTCGTCGGGCCACCCGTGGTCGGCGACGACGCATCCCCGCCCTGCGTGTCGGTCGGCGACGAAGCGCCTTCCTTGCCGTCGAGGACGAGACTGCGACGACGCGAGAGGTAGGCATCGCGGACGAACACGTACGGATCGAGTGCCGCGTTGTCGATGAAATTCGTCGTGTCGAGCGCCTGCGCGCGCTTGTCGACGAGGCGCACGCCATACGAGATATTGCGTGCCGGCACGTCGTGCAGGTAGACGAACGGATCGCTGTACGAGTCCACGAGGAGCCCGACACCGTCACGGATGTTGCTCGGACCGAACAGCGGCAACACGAGGTACGGTCCGGTCGGGATGCCGTAATGTCCCAGCGTCTGACCGAAGTCCTCGTTGTGCTTCTCGAAGCCCCACTTCGACGCGACATCGAAACAGCCGACGACGCCGAAAGTCGTGTTGACACCGACGCGGCAGACGTCGGACGCGGACTCCTTGAATTTCCCTTGCAACAGGTTGTTCAGCGACGCCGGCACGTCCGAAACGTTGCCGAACGCGTTCGAGACACACGAACGCACGACTTCCGGCACGACCTTCTCGTAGCCTTGCGCGAGCGGCTTGAAGACGGCGCGATCGAGCTTGTCGTTGACCGTGTAGGTGATGCGATTGACCGACTCGAACGGATCGGTGCCGTCGCGCTCACCGCCCATGCCGGGCGTGGAAGTCGACGCGCAGCCGGTCACGACGACCGTGACGGCGACCGTCGAGAAGAGCGCGGCCCAGCGGGCCAGCGTATTACCGAGACTGGCGTTCATTGCTTGTCCTTTGAGTCCGAATTGCCTTCGGCGGCCTTGTTGAAGAGAAACTGACTGATCAGGTTCTCGAGCACGATGGCCGACTGGGTGTTGGTGATGCGGTCGTTGTTGGCGAGCATGGCCTGGTCGCCGCCCGCTTCGAGGCCGAGATACTGCTCCCCCAGAAGACCGGAAGTGAGTATTTTGGCAGAAGAATCTTTCGGAAATTTGTAGCGACTCTGCAGGTCGATATCCGCTACCGCGTTGTAGGTCTTGTCGTCGAAGCGGATCGCGGCGACGCGACCGATGACGACGCCCGACGCCTTGACCGGCGCACGCGGCTTGAGACCGCCGATGTTGTCGAAGCGCGCGGTGACGCGATAGGTCGAGTCGGTCGAGAACGACGCGAGGTTGCCGGCCTTGAGCGCGAGGAACAGCAGCGCGCAGATACCCGCGATGACGAGCAGGCCGACCCAGACGTCGATGGCTTTCGATTTCACGATGTGGTTCCTTTGCGATCTTTCCGGCTAGCTGCCGCTGAACATCAGCGCAGTCATGATGAAGTCGAGCGCGAGCACGGCGAGCGACGCGGTGACCACCGTGCGGGTCGTCGCCCGCGACACGCCTTCGGGGGTCGGGCTCGCCTCGTAGCCGGTGCGCAGCGCGATGAACGTGACCGCGATGCCGAACACGAAGCTCTTGATGACGCCGTTGCCGACGTCGTTCCAGACGTCGACGCCACCCTGCATCTGCGCCCAGAACGCGCCTTCATCCACGCCGATCAGCTGCACGCCGACGATGTAACCGCCGATGATGCCCACCGCCGAAAACAGCGCGGCGAGGATCGGCATCGCGATGATGCCGGCGATGAAACGCGGCGCGATGACCCGTGCGACCGGATCGACCGCCATCATCTCCATCGCGGAGAGCTGCTCGCCCGCCTTCATCAGTCCGATCTCCGCGGTCAACGACGTACCGGCGCGTCCCGCGAACAGCAGGGCCGTGACGACCGGGCCGAGCTCGCGCACCAGCGACAGCGCCACCAGCAGCCCGAGCGCCTGCTCCGAGCCGTAGCGCTGCAGCGTGTAGTAGCCCTGCAGGCCGAGCACGAAACCGACGAAGAGGCCCGACACCACGATGATGACGACGGAGTAGTTGCCGACGAAATGAAGCTGGTCGCGCACCAGGCGATAGCGACCGAGCGTCGGCACGACACGCAGCATGAGGCGCCCGAAGAAGCGCGCGGCGTCGCCGACCCCGCGGATCACGGCGATGGTCCCTGCGCCGAGCGCGGCGATCGGGTTCATCTCGGCACACCCTTCATGACACCGCCGCCGTCGGCGTCGGCAAGGCCGAGGTCCGACGCGTAGCTGGGCGCGGGATAGTGGAACGGCACCGGCCCGTCGGGTGCGCCATCGACGAACTGCCGCACGAACGGGTCGGTGGACTTCGCGAGCTGGTCGGGCGTGCCTTCGGCGGCGACCTTGCCCGACGCGACGAAGTACACGTAGTCGGCGATCGCCAGCGACTCCGCGACGTCGTGCGTCACCAGCACCGACGTCGCGCCGAGCGCCTGGGTCAGCGAGCGGATCAGGTTGGCCGTGACGCCGAGCGAAATCGGATCGAGGCCGGCGAAGGGTTCGTCGTAGAGGATCAGTTCGGGATCGAGCGCGATGGCACGGGCCAGAGCCACGCGCCGCGCCATGCCGCCCGAAATCTCGCCGGGCATCAGCGTGTGCGCACCGCGCAGGCCGACCGCGTTGAGCTTCATCAACACCAGGTCGCGGATCAGTTCCTCGGACAGGTCGGTGTGTTCGCGGATCGGGAAGGCGACGTTCTCGAAGACGCTCATGTCGGTGAACAGCGCGCCGAACTGGAACAGCATGCCCATCCGCCGCCGAACCGCGTAGAGCCCGCGCCGATCGAGCGACCCGACTTCCTTGCCGCCGGGTTGGCCCCCGATGAGGATCGTTCCCGAGTCCGCCCTGAGCTGGCCGCCGATCAATCGCAGGATGGTGGTCTTGCCCGATCCCGAGCCGCCCATCACGGCGATCACCTTGCCGCGCCCGAACTGCATGTTGATGCCGGACAGGATCGGCCGTTCGCCATAGCGAAAGTGCAGATCGGAGAGGTCGACTAGCGGGCCTTGCGGAGCCAGCGTGGCGGGGGGTGGTGTCATTCGGGAGCGCAGGAACAAAACAGCGGGAGTATATCGAGTGGATGTTGCGCGACCGGTGGATGGTGTGTCGGCGGAGACCGGATTCAGGTCCGCGCCGGTCCATGACCGGCCCAACCTCGGCGGCCTTCGATCTCAGCGGCGCGGACCGCGACGCGCGGCCAGCAACTCCTCGGCGCGCGCCAGCGACTCGTTCGAGCCCCGGAGCACCACGCCGTCGCCCGCCATCAGACGCGCGTCGGGCGCCGGGTCGACCCCGCGGATGCCACGACGACGGATCGCCGTGATCGACGCGCCGATCTCCTCGAGCGCGAGTTCGCCCAGCGTGCGGCCGATCGCATGGCTGTGCGCCGGAACGGTGACCGAACGCAGCCGGACGTCGTTCGCCGCATCGCTTTCGGGGAGCGCGTCGTCGGCGCCGTGGAAGACGCCGGACAGCATCTGGTAGCGCGAGTCGCGGGCCTGCGCGATGCGTTCCGCGATCCGCTCGACCGGCACGCCGAGCAGCGCCAGCGCGTGCGACGCGAGCATCAGGCTGCCTTCGACGATCTCCGGCACGACCTCGGTGGCGCCCGCCTTGCGGAGCCGGTCGATGTCGCTGTCGTCGTGGGTGCGGACGATCACCGGCAACTGCGGCGCGAGCTCGTGCGCGAAGTGCAGCGTCTTCTCGGCGGCGCCGGTCTCGGCATACGTGATCACCAACGCCGCAGCGCGCTGCACGCCGGCCGCCGTCAAAGCCTCGCGTCGCGTGGCGTCGCCGTACACCACCGAATCGCCCGCGGCCTGCGCCTCGCGCACCCGGTCGGGGTCGAGATCGAGCGCCACGTACGCGATGCTCTCGCGATCGAGCAGGCGCACGAGGTTCTGCCCGCTGCGCCCGAAGCCGCAGACGATCACGTGGCCGCGCTGCGCCATCGACCGGCTGGCGATCTGCGTCAGCGCCAGCGACTGCAGCATCCACTCGCTGGACGCGACGCGCAGCGCGATCCTTTCGCTGTACTGGATCAGGAACGGTGCGAGCAGCATCGACAGCAACATCGCCGCGAGCACGATCTGGAGAAGCAGCGGGTCGAGGATCTTCAGGTCGCCGGCGAGGTTGAGCAAGACGAAGCCGAACTCGCCCGCCTGCGCGAGGCCGAGGCCGGTGCGGACCGCGACGCCCGGCGTGGCGCCGAACAGCCGGGCGAGACCGGTGATCAGCACGAGCTTCAGCGCGAGCGGCACGATCAGCAACGCCAGCACCCAGCCGATGTGGGCCAGCACCACGTGCACGTTGAGCAGCATGCCGATCGTGATGAAGAACAGGCCGAGCAGCACGTCGCGGAACGGCGCGATGTCCTCCTCGACGCGGTGGCGATACTCGGTCTCCGAGATCAGCATGCCGGCCACGAACGCGCCGAGCGCGAGCGACAGGCCCGCGAGCTGCGTGATCCACGCGAGCCCGAGCGTGACCAGCAGCAGGTTCAGCATGAACAGTTCCTGCGAGCGCCGCCGGGCGACGATCGTGAACCAGCCGCGCATCAGCTTCTGGCCGAAGTACAGCAGCAGCGCCAGCACGCCGGCGGCCTTGGCGAGCGCGATCAGCAGGATGCCCGCGAGGTCCTCGCCCGGATCGGCGAGCGCCGGCACGATGATCAGCAGCGGGATCACGGCGAGGTCCTGGAACAGCAGCACGCCGACGATCCGTCGCCCGTGCTCGCTCTCGAGTTCGATCCGCTCGGTCAGCAGCTTGACGACGATGGCCGTCGACGACATCGCGAGCGCCCCGCCGAGCGCGAGCAATGCGGCGCCGCCGGGCCGGCCGAAGTGGTCCGGCATCCAGCGCGTCAGCGCCCAGCCGCCGGCCATCGCGATCACCATCGTCGACGCGACCTGCGCGAAACCGAAGCCGAAGACGATCCGCTTCATCGCGTACAGCTTCGGCAGGCTGAACTCGAGCCCGATCGAGAACATCAGGAAGACGACGCCGAATTCCGCCAGGTCGCGCGTGCTCTCGAGATCGGCCGCGAGCGCGAACGCGTGCGGTCCGATCAGGATGCCGACGGCCAGATAGCCCAGCATCGGCGGCAGGTGGACGATGCGGAACACCACGACGCCGATCACGGCGGCGAGCAGGAACAGGAGCGAGAGTTCTAGGCTGTTCAAGGCGGCCGACGAAGTTGAAACACGGGTCTAAAACGGGGGGGCGGAAGATGCGTCGCGAGCCGTCACGCGTGGTCGCGCGATGGCAAAGCAAGTGACGTGCCTTGTTATACTCGATGAATGCCTTCCCGCCCGTCGATCCGCACGACGACTGCATCCGACGCGCGCCCTCCCCTGACGCGAGAGATGCGTGCGCCACGACCCGCGCTCCGCGCGCTGACCGGGGAAAATCCTTCCCCCGAACCCGCCATCTCCTCGACCGCTACGATGTCCCCGATCGCTCTCGCGCGTCGCGTCCTGAACATCGAGGCGACGGCGCTCACCGCTCTCGCGACACGGATCGACGACAGTTTCGTCCGCGCGCTAGACGTGCTGCTCGCCTGCGAAGGCCGCGTCGTCGTGTCCGGCATCGGCAAGTCGGGGCACATCGCGCGCAAGATCGCCGCGACGTTCGCGTCGACGGGCACGCCGGCGTTCTTCCTCCACGCGGCCGAGGCCAGCCACGGCGATCTCGGCATGGTCACGCCGGCCGACTGCTTCGTCGCCGTGTCCTACTCGGGCGAGTCCGAAGAGTTGTTGCGGATCATGCCCATCGTCAGGCGGCTCGGCGTCCCGATGATCGCCATCACGGGGCGAGCCACCTCCTCGCTCGCCCGCATCGCGGACGTCCACCTCGATGCCCACGTGGACGTCGAAGCGTGTCCGATGAACCTGGCACCGACGGCCAGCACGACGGCGGCACTGGCGCTCGGCGACGCGCTCGCGGTCGCGGCGCTCGACGCCCGCGGCTTCGGCGCCGACGACTTCGCGCGCGCGCATCCCGGCGGCGCGCTCGGCCGACGGCTGCTGACGCATGTCCGCGACGTGATGCGCAGCGGCGACGCCATTCCGACCGTCGGCGTCGACGCGTCGCTGCTCGACGCGCTGCTCGAGAGCTCCAGGAAGGGCATGGCGATGACGGCGGTCGTCGACGCATCCGGCGCCGTCGCGGGCATCTTCACCGACGGCGACCTCCGCCGGCTGATTGCGCGGACGCACGACTTCTCGAACGTCCGCGTGGCCGACGTGATGCATGTCGCGCCGCGCAGCATCGCTCCGGACCGGCTCGCCGCCGAGGCGGCCGAACTGATGGAACAGCACCGCATCAACCAGCTGCTGGTCGTCGACGACGACGGCGCGCTGGTCGGCGCGCTGCACATCCACGACCTCACGCATGCGAAGGTGATCTGATGCACGACGTGCGTTCGATCCTGCGCCGTTTGTCCCGTCGCACACGCGAGCGGCTGTCGCGGATCGAGCTGATGATCTTCGACGTCGACGGCGTGCTGACCGACGGCCGGCTGTGGTTCGGAGCCGAGGGCGAAGTGATGAAGGCTTTCCACGTCCTGGACGGCCAGGGCATCAGGTCGCTCGCCGAGGCGGGCATCCCGTCGGCCATCATTTCGGGCCGCGACTCGCCGATCACGTCGCGTCGGTGCGCGGAGCTTGGCATCGCGCACGTCGCGCAGGGCATCGCCGACAAGGGCGTGGCGTTCGACACGCTGCGCCACGAACTCGGCAAGACCGCCGACGTGTGCGGCTACATGGGAGACGACCTCATCGACATCCCGATCCTCCAGCGCGTCGGCTTCGCCGCGACCGTGCCCAACGCCGCGGCCGGCGTCGCGTCGTTCGCGCACTGGACCAGCCGGCGCGCGGGTGGCGAGGGCGCCGTGCGCGAGATCTGCGATCTGCTGGTGGCGGCCCGCGCGGACTCTCGTCATGCGTGAACGCGGCACGCTGCTGCTGTCGATGGTGCTGCTCGGCGGCCTGGCCGTGGGCTCCTACTGGCTGGCGGAACAGGCGCGCCTCGGCGATGCGCCGGCGCGCAAGCTCGGCCACGATATCGACTACACCGCCGAAGACATCACGCTGACGCGCATGGACGAGACCGGCCGCGCGCAGTACGTCGTCGACGCGAAGAAGCTGGTCCATTATTTCGACGACGATACCGGCGAGCTGACGCTGCCGCGCCTGGTCGGCTCGAAGGCGGATCGACCCGAGATGCGCCTGCGCGCGGATCGCGGCGTGGCCAGCGACGACAACCAGGAAGTTCGCCTGTACGGCAACGTCGTCATGAACCGTCAACCGTGGCGCAACGCCGCCGCGATGGTGGCGAAGGGGCCGTACATGCTGGTCTATCCGGAACGGGAAGTGTTGAACACCGATCGGCCGGTCACCATCGTGCAGGGCGGCTCGACGATGGAGGCCAATGCGATGCACTACGATAACGGCACGCGTCAGGTCGGGTTCGGCAGCGACAGCGGACGTATCCACAACGTCATCGAACCGCGTGGCGGGCGCACCGCCAAACAGGCGTCAACGCAAGCTTCGAGGCAGGCCGCGCCTGCGAACCAAGGACTCCCATGAATCTCGTCGGCGCTCTCGCCCGGCAGCGCCTGTCGGGCGCGACCATCGTCATCGCCCTCTGCGCGATGGCCCCACAAGCTTTCGCCGAACGTGCCGATAAGGAAAAGCCGGCCGTCATCGATGCGGACCGCAGCAGCGGCGACGACCTCAATCAGACGCAGCTCTACACCGGCGATGTGGTGCTGACCAAAGGGACGATCATCTTGCGCGCCGACCAGTTGACCACCAAGCAGGACCCCGAGGGCTACAACTTCGGCGTCGCCGTCGCGACGCAGCCGGGCAAGCTCGCGTACTTCAAGCAGAAGCGCGAAGGCGTCGACGAGTACATCGAGGGTCAGGCCGAGCGCATCGAGTACGACGAGAAGTCGGACATGGTGAAGCTGTTCAATCGCGCGATCGTCAAGCGGCTCGCGGCGGGTCGCGACGCGGACGAGATCCGCGGCGACCACATCGACTACAACACGCGCAGCGAGCTCTACAGCGCGCAAGCGAAGACCGGGGAGCGCACGCGTGTCGTGCTGCAACCCAAGATCAAGCCGGGCAGCGCGCAAGCCGACCCGTCTCCCGCGCGCCCCGCCAACTCGCCGCCGATCGAGTTGAAGAAGGACACGACCATCGACGGAGCACCGAAGTCGTGATGGACCAGGCCGACGCCGTCGTCGCCGACCCGCTCTTCGTCGACGTGGATCACGAGGCCCCGCTGCGCACCGCGTCCGGCGCCGCGCGCTCGGTGTTCGAGGCGTCGCATCTGAAGAAGACGTACGGCAAACGCACGGTCGTCCACGACGTGTCGATCACGGTCAGCAGCGGCGAGGTCGTCGGACTGCTCGGCCCCAACGGCGCCGGCAAGACGACGTGCTTCTACATGATGCTCGGGCTGGTCGGCGCCGACGCCGGCTCGATCACGCTCGACGGCAACTCGCTGACGCGCCTGCCGATCCATCGACGCGCACGGCTCGGTCTCTCGTATCTGCCGCAGGAAGCGTCGGTGTTCCGCCAGCTCGACGTGTCGGACAACATCCGCGCGGTGCTCGAACTGCAACGCGGCGACGACGGCAAGGCGCTGCCGAAGGCCGAGATCGACCGCCGGCTCGAAGCGCTGCTCGAAGACCTGCAGATCACGCATCTGCGCACCAACAGCGCGTTGTCGCTGTCGGGTGGCGAGCGCCGCCGCGTCGAGATCGCACGGGCTCTCGCGACGTCGCCGCGCTTCATCCTGCTCGACGAGCCGTTCGCCGGCATCGACCCGATCGCCGTCATCGAGATCCAGCGCATCGTTCGCTTCCTCAAGTCGCGCGACATCGGCGTGCTGATCACCGACCACAACGTGCGCGAGACGCTCGGCATCTGCGATCACGCGTACATCATCAACGCCGGCGCGGTCCTGGCTTCGGGCCGCCCCGACGAAATCATCAAGGATGAAGGTGTACGCCGTGTCTATCTCGGCGAACACTTCAAGATGTAATGACCATGCGATCAATGCAATGACGATGCGATGAAGCAAGTCCTCCAACTCCGCGTCTCCCAGCATCTCGCGCTGACCCCGCAGCTGCAGCAGTCCATCCGGCTGCTGCAACTGTCGACGCTCGAACTCAATCAGGAGATCGAGATCGCGCTGGCCGAGAACCCGCTGCTCGAACGCAGCGACGATCCGATGCAGTCGGTGCAACTCAGCGCCGACGGGACCCTGAACCGCAACGGCGCCGGCGAGCCCTTCGATGCGACGTCGTCCAACTACACCGGCGACTCGTCGGACGGCGCGCGCGAGATCGGCACCGATGGCGTCACGTCCACCGATTTCGAAGGCGCGGACCGCAGCGTCACCGACCTCGGCGCCACCGACTGGAGTTCCAGCGAGCGCCGCAGCGACGGCGAGGAAGACGATCGCGACGTCGCGCACGTCAACACCGCGACGGTCACGTTGCGCGAGCACCTGCTCGGCCAGCTCGCGCTGAAGAAGGCCAACGAACGCGACCGCGGCCTGATCAGCGTGCTGATCGAGGCGCTCGACGAAGAGGGTTATCTGGGCGACGAGCTCGAGGACATCATGACGATGCTCCCGGCCGAGCTCGAGATCGACGAGCAGGAACTGTCGACCGCGCTGACGCTGCTGCAGAGCTTCGACCCGCCCGGCATCGCGGCCCGCAGCGCCGCGGAGTGTCTCGCGCTGCAGTTGCGCCGCTCGGACAGCGGTCCGTCGGCCGACGCCGATCCGCCGGTCCGCGACCTCGCGCTGCGACTCGTCACCGGCAACCTCGCGTTGCTGGCCGCGCGCGACTTCACCCGGCTGCGTCGCATCTATCAATGCAGCGACGACCTGCTGCGCGACGCGCACCTGCTGATCAAGCGGCTGCAACCGCACCCGGGGCGCGCGTTCGCGAAGTACGAGTCCAACTACGTGATCCCGGACATCATCGTCCGCAAGGTCCGCAACAACTGGCAGGCGTTCCTCAACCCCGAGGTCATGCCCAAGCTGTCCATCAACCAGGCCTACGCGCGCGTGCTGCGCGAACAGCGCGGCACCGACGGCGCGACCAACATGGGGTCCAGGCTGCAGGAAGCGCGCTGGCTGATCAAGAACGTGCAGCAACGCTTCGACACCATCCTGCGCGTGGCCGAAGCCATCGTCGAACGCCAGCGCAGCTTCTTCACGCACGGCGAAGTCGCGATGCGGCCGCTGGTCCTGCGCGAGATCGCCGACATCCTCGGCCTGCACGAGTCCACGGTCTCGCGGGTCACGACGCAGAAGTTCATGCTCACGCCGCTCGGCGTCTTCGAGCTGAAGTACTTCTTCGGCAGCCACGTCGCGACCGATGCCGGCGGCGCCGCGTCGTCGACCGCGATCCGCGCGCTGATCAAGCAACTGGTCGGCGCGGAAAACGTGAAGAAGCCGCTGTCCGACTCCAAGATCGCGCAGATGCTCGGCGAGCAGGGTATCGTGGTCGCGCGACGGACCATCGCGAAATACCGAGAATCTTTGCGGATTCCGCCTGTCAGTCTTCGAAAGACGTTGTAGAGCGGGACGCGGCCCGGCAGACGAGCGCGGCACGTGTCCGACCATCGCAGTTCCTTGGAAGGAGTGGCCCATGAATCTCACCATCAGCGGACACCATGTCGACGTGACGCAGGCCCTGCGCGAATACGTCGTCAACAAGCTGGAACGCATCACCCGACACTTCGATCAGGTCATCGACATCACCGTGATCCTGAGCGTCGAGAAGCTGCGACAGAAAGCCGAGACCAATCTCCATATCCGCGGCAAGGACCTACATTGCGAGGCCACCGACCTCGATCTCTACACCGCCATCGATTGCATGATCGAGAAGCTCGACCGGCAGGTGGTCAAGCAGAAGGAATGTCTCAAGGCTCACAACGCCGAGCCGCTGAAGCGCCAGGTCGCCGCGTAACGAACGATCCGGGGCCACGCGCGGTCGGTGGTCCGTCCAGCGCACGCGATCCGGATCGATCCCGGTACGCGAGGTTCGCGCACGGCGCGCGAGTTCGCTCCGGTACATGTCGAATTCGATGCTTTCGGGCGTCGCGTTCGATGTGTCTATAATCCGCGCTTTTCGAAATTCGCCGGAAGTCGAGGGACGTCGCGAGTCCCTCTCGCGCGTCGGGATGGTCATCACCATGAATCTCATCGGCAAGCTGCTGCCACCGGCGAACGTGGTGCTCGATCTCGAAGCCTCCAGCAAGAAGCGCGTCTTCGAGCAGGCCGGCTTGCTGTTCGAGAACAATCAGGGGCTCGCGCGCAGCAAGGTGTTCGACAGCCTGTTCGCGCGCGAACGTCTCGGCTCGACCGGGCTCGGCCAGCAGGTCGCGATCCCGCACGGTCGCATCAAGGGCCTGCGCGATCCGGTGGCCGCGTTCATCCGCCTCGCCGACCCGATTCCTTTCGATGCACCCGATGGTCGCCCCGTCGCGATCCTCGTGTTCCTCATGGTTCCCGAGCAGGCGACTCAGGCGCATCTCGAGATCCTCTCCGAACTCGCGCAGATGCTGTCGGACACCACCTTCCGCGAGATGCTGTCGACCGCGCCCGACGCGGGCGATGTCCATCGTCACCTCGTGGAGTGGGAACCGTTCAGGCCGGCCGCGTGATCGGCGTGTGGGCAAGATCGGCGGTCTGAACTGATCCCCATGTCGACCGTGCGCAAGCTGTTCGAGGACAACCGCGACGCGCTTGGCCTGTCATGGGTCGTCGACGAGGCGGTGGAGGCCGACCCCGAGATTCGCGCCCGCGCCGACAGCGCATTCAAGGACGCCCATCTCGCCGCCACCGACCTGATCGGCTACTACAACCTGATCCATCCCGACCGCATCCAGGTCATCGGTCGACGGGAGTGGGACTACTTCGCGATGTTGTCCGAACGCCGGCGCGCAAACTGGCTGCAGGACCTCGTGGACCGGCCGCCGCCCGCCGTCATCTTCGGCGACGGCCTCGTGCCGGCGTCGGCATTCCTCGACGCCTGCGAGAGCAAGCGCATCGCGGTGCTGGCGTCGACGGTGTCCGCGGTCAAGCTGATCGAGTCGCTGCGCTCGTACCTGGCCAAGATGCTCGCGGACCGCACGATGATGCACGGCGTGCTGATGGACGTGCTCGGCGTGGGCATCCTGATCACCGGCGAGTCCGGTCTGGGCAAGAGCGAACTCGGCCTCGAACTGATCTCGCGCGGCCACGGGCTCGTCGCCGACGACGTCGTGGAGCTGTCGCGGGTCGGCCCGCGCACCATCGAGGGCCACTGTCCGAAACTCCTGTCGAACCTGCTCGAAGTGCGCGGCCTGGGTCTGCTCGACATCAAGGCGATCTTCGGCGAGACCGCGGTGCGGCGGAAGATGCGGCTGCGGATGATCGTCCATCTGGTCAAGCACAGCACGATGGAGGAGCAGTACGAACGGCTGCCGCTCGACGTGCTGACGCAGGACGTGCTCGGCATCGCCGTGCGCAAGGTCGTGATCCCGGTCGGTCTCGGACGCAACATCGCCGTGCTGGTCGAAGCCGCGGTGCGCAACACAATCCTTCAGTTGCGCGGCATCGACACGCTCGGCGACTTCATGCAGCGTCAGGCCGCCGCGTTGAACGAGAACACGGGGCCGGACGAGTGAACGCAGCATGCTTAAATCACGCCAGCCACGGGCGCCATGTCGGCGGACGGGCTTCTTTGAGGGGAACCTGATGCGCATGTCCTTGATTCGAGTCCTGGCGGCGGGTATCGCGGCTTCGTCGATCGCCTTGCCGTTGACGATGTCTTCCGCGTTCGCCGCCGATGCCCCGATGACGTCGCAGCAACGCATGGCGATGTGCAGCGCGCAGAACAAGGGCAAGAAGGGCGACGACTACAAGAAGTCGCAGAGCGACTGCCTGAAGGGCCAGACCGCCGCCGCGGCGCCGATGATGACGCCCCAGCAGAAGATGGCGATGTGCAGCACGCAGAACAAAGGCAGGAAGGGCGACGACTACAAGCAGGCGCAGAGCGCGTGCCTGAAAGGCTGAACCCGGGACCAGTCGTCCGAACGTGATCGACGGGCCTGCGGGCCCGTTTCTCTTGAGGTGTCGCAAAAGATCGACGAACCCCGGCACAATGGAGGCCATTCCTCGGTCCAGCTTCCATGCGCGTCATCCTCGTCACCGGCATGTCCGGCTCCGGCAAGTCGATCGCCCTGCACGTCCTCGAAGACGCGGGCTATGCGGTCGTCGACAACCTGCCGGCACGCTTCCTCGTCGATGTCATCGACGACCTCGCGACGCGCATGGTTCGTCGTGCCGCGGTCAGCATCGACGTGCGCGCCGGCGTCGATGCCGTCAACGAGCTGCCGTCGCTGTTGCCCGAGTTGCGTGCACGCGGCCATGACGTGCAACTGCTCTTCATCACCGCCAACAACGCGACGCTGGTGCAACGTTATTCCGAGACGCGTCGGCGTCACCCGCTGTCCGCGCATCAGTGGGGCGACGAGCCGGAGCCCGACTCGCGCGGCCTCGACGAGAGCATCGACGAAGAGCGCGCGCTGTTGCAGCCGCTCGAAGGCTTCGGCTATCTGATCGACACCAGCCGACTGCCCGCGCAGGCGCTGCGCGAATGGGTCCGGGACTTCATCGGCAGCGAGCGCGCGGCGCTGACCCTGTCGTTCGAGTCGTTCGCGTTCAAGCAGGGCGTCCCCGCCGATGCCGACCTCGTCTTCGACGTGCGTTGCCTGCCCAACCCGTTCTACGTGCCGGCGCTGAAGCCGTTGACCGGACTCGATCGACCGGTGATCGACTATCTCGCGACCATCCCCACCGTGGAGCAGATGATCGACGACATCGAGGCGTTCGTCGTCCGCTGGCTGCCCGCTTACGCAGCCGACAGCCGCAGCTATCTCACCGTCGCGATCGGCTGCACCGGTGGCCAGCATCGCTCCGTGTATTGCGTCGAGACGCTGGCGGGGCGGTTGCGGCAGGTCCATCCGGCGTTGGTACGGCACCGCGCGCTCGCGTGGATGCCGAAGCGCGCCACCGAAGAGAAACCATCGTGACCGAGACCCTGCCGATCTTCGCGCTCGGAACCGTGCTCTTCCCCGGCGGTGTCATGCCGCTGCGCGTCTTCGAGGCGCGCTACGTCGACATGATCCGCCGCGTGATGCGCGCCGGCGGCACGTTCGGCGTGTGCCTGATCCGCAGCGGCCATGAAGTCCGCAGGAGCGGCGGCGAAAGCGAGATCGACGTTGAACCGATCGGATGCCGCGCGCGGATCGACGACTGGAACATGGAACAGCTCGGCGTCCTGCAGATCGTCGCGGTCGGCACCGAGCGCTTCGAGATCGTCTCGACGCAGGTCGCGCAGGACGGCCTGCTCGTCGCCGAAGTGCTGGGCGTCGAGTCCGAACCGCCGGTTTCGCGCGGCGACGAAAGCGGGCCCTGCTGGACCATCATCGAACGCATCGTCGCCGACATCGACGCCACGACCGGCGAGAACGCCGCGGCCATGCCGATGATCGCGAAGCCCTACCGGCTCGACGATGCGACGTGGGTCGGCAACCGGCTCGCCGAACTGCTGCCGTTGCCGGTCCCCATCCGGCAGAGGCTCATGGCGATGAACGACGCGCACGCCCGCCTCGCGTTCGTCAACGATTTCCTCGGGCAACACGGCGTCGTCTGACTCACAGCGACGTTGCCGCGAGCAGCGTGCGGATCGGCGCCGGCAGTCCGAGCGCGGGGAGTTCATGCGCTGCGACCCAGCGTTCGTCGCGCCCTTCTTCATGCGCTGCGTGCGCTGCGTGCGACATGAGGGCGTGATCGTCGAACGCCACGCGGACGACTTCGGCTTCGAGGACGTAGTGCGTGAAGCCGTGGACGAAACCCGTCCCCCTCGACACCTGACCGGCGGCGCCGAAGCGCCGGGCGATCGCATCGACCGCGCGATCGCCATCGACTTCGGGCAACGACCAGAGCCCGCCCCAGATGCCGACCGGTGGCCTGCGTTCGAGCAGGACCGCGCCGCGCCAGATCGCGAGCAGCAAGGTCGCCCGGCGTCGCGGCAACACCTTGCGCACCGCCCTTTCCGGCAGCGCCTGCTCGCGACCTTCGCGATGCGCGCCGCAGGTCGTCTCGAACGGGCACAGCAGGCATGCGGGCTTTCGCGGCGTGCAGATCGTCGCGCCCAGGTCCATCAGCCCCTGCGTGTAGCGCTCGATGTCGCGATCGGGCAGCAGCCGTTCGGCGAGCGTCCAGCCCGTTCGTGTGAAGCCCGTGCTCGCCGGCACTCCTTCGATCAGGAAGACGCGCGCGAAGACCCGCTTGACGTTGCCGTCGAGAATGGCCGCCTTGCGGCCGTAGGCGAACGCGGCGATGGCGCCGGCCGTCGAACGGCCGATGCCGGGCAGCGTCTCCAGCGCTTCGCTCGTGTCGGGGAGGCGCCCGTCGAACGCTTCCACGACACGCCGCGCGGCGGCATGCAGGTTGCGCGCGCGCGAGTAGTAGCCGAGCCCTGCCCAGTGCTGCATGACGTCGTCGAGCGGCGCCTCCGCGAGCGCGGCGACGGTTGGAAACCGCGCGAGGAAGCGCGCATAGAACGGGACCACCGCGGCGACCTGCGTCTGCTGCAACATGATCTCGGCCAGCCACACGCGATAGGCGTCGCGGGGTCTGTCGCCGGATCCGTCGCCGGGTCCATCGAGTTGCTGCCACGGCAGGGACTGACGGCCGTGCGCGCGTTGCCAAGCGATCAGCGTCGGCGCGAAGGCGTCGAGATCGATCGGCGCGGCATCGACACCGGCCTCGCCGAAGGCGTCGATCACAGGATCAACGCACCCTGCTCCGCATCGATGCGCGCATGGAGCACGGTCTGCAGCACGTCCTCGACGTCGCGCAGACCGTCGAGCAGCGCCGCGACCTCGGCCTCGCGCGCACGGACCTCGTCGAGTCGCTCCTCGAGCGTCTCGCTGGTCTCCTGGATGTTCCTGATCGATTCGAGACGGCGCCGCAGCTGGCTCTGATGCTCGCGGATCTGGCCTTCGAGCGGCGCCATCACGGCCTTGAGCCACGCCTCGACATCGCGGTTGGCCGCCTCGAACGTCTCGCGCACGCGGCTCGCGATGGACTCGAAGAATTTCTGCGTCAGCACCATCTGGTCGTTCGAGAAGATGGCGATGAGCCCGAAACGGTCGTGATAGACGCCCTCGACGCGCACGATCTCGCTCTCGTACCGGTTCAGGGAAAACGGCATCGGCGTGGCCAGCATCATGCCGTGGTCGCTCGCGAATTTGCGATACATGCCGCCGACCATGGTCGCGATCTCGTCGGTCCGGCTCTGCGACGTCGACAGGCGTTTGCGGGCGCTGGCGAAGAAGCCCTCCATCGTGCCGCGCAGGCCGGTCGAGAACAATGACCGGACCATGCGCTCGCGCGTGGTCCGGATCTCGTCGCGCAACGATGTGACGCCGAGCTCGGCGAACAGTTCGGCCGAGGCCTTCGCGAAGACCGATCGCAACGCCTGGAAGGCGATCAGGCTGCGATCGAAGGCCGTCTTCTCCGCGCGCACGCGCATCAGCATGTGCGTGACGACGCCGACATTCTTGCCGCGCAACGCGTCGAGGTCGGCGACCTGTCGCGTAAAGCCGGCCGCGCGCGCCTGCAGCAGCGTGCGCGTGCCGCTGAGCAGTTCGCTCATCTCGCGGTCGACGATGTCGTGGAAGATGTCCTGTTTGTGCGGGATCAGCTCGATCGACAGCGCGCGTTCGAGCGCCGGCAACCGGCTCCTGGCGAGCAGCGCGGCGTCGTCGTGGACCTTGGCGACGAGGCCCTTCTGCGCGGACACCGGGAAGACCTGCGCGACGTCGAGCTCGAGCGTCTTCGCGCAGCTCTCGACCTGGCGCTGGATCATGGTATCGACCTCGTGCTTCGGCGTGAGGTCGTCCCACATGCTGTCGATCTTGTTGAGCACGACGATGCGACCGCGACCGCGGGCCTTCGAGATGTGCTGGCGCCAGACCTCGATGTCGCTCTTCGTCACTCCGGTGTCGGCCGCGAGGATGAACAGCACGGCGTGCGCGTTGGGGATCAGGTTGAGCGTGAGCTCGGGCTCGGTGCCGATGGCGTTGAGGCCGGGCGTGTCGAGGATGACGAGACCCTGCGCGAGCAGCGGATGCGGGAAGTTGACGATCGCGTGGCGCCACATCGAGATCTCGACGTTGCCGTCGGCGTCGATCAGCGTGTGCTGGTCGGGATCGTCGGCGTCGTGCAGGCCGTAGCGCTGCGCCTCCGCGACCGGCACGCGCTTGGTCAGGCTGACCTGCTTGAACGCGTCGAGCATGCCGTCACCCGACGTCGTGTCGAGCGAATGGACCTGCCACTCGTCGGGCAGCGAACGATAGTCGGCGGTGGTGGCGTGCACGGCGCGCGTCTCGATCGGCAGCAGGCGGATCGACGGCGGCAGGGTCTCGTCGTACATCAGCTCCGTCGGGCACATCGTCGTGCGGCCGGCCGATGACGGCAGGATCCGCTTGCCGTAGTCGGCGAAGAAGATGGCGTTGATCAGCTCCGACTTGCCGCGCGAGAACTCCGCGACGAAGGCGATGGTCAGGCGATCCTCGCCGAGCTGCGTGATCAGCCGCGCGATGCGCGCCTCGCCTTCGCGATCCAGCAGTTGCGTGCCGCGCAGCCAGGTCCGATAGCCCTCGATGGCCCGCGTCAACTGGAAGCGCCAGGTGCTGTATTCCTGAAATTTCTCGACGAGGCTGTGCATGATGGGCGGATCGCGACTCCGCGAATGACGATGCTCCCGACCGATCCTTCGGCGATGCCGTTCCGATCGACGGAGCGGGCCAGCATAAGGCCGTCACCGGTCGCGGCAAAGCGCGAAACGAAGAGCGAAAGGGGGCCTGTCGTAACGTTGAGACAGGGGGCGTCGCCGGCCTGCCGTCCATCGGCGCGCGCCGACCGATCAGCTCGATGGCGCCGTCAGCGCTGGCAGCGGGGGCAGAAGAAGGTCGAGCGCTGGCCCTGGCGGATCATGCGGATCGGTGTCGTGCAGACGCGGCACGGCAGGCCGGTCCGGTCGTAGACGAAGTAATCCTGCTGGAAATAACCGGCGGCGCCATCCGCGCCGACGAAGTCGCGCAGCGTGCTGCCGCCCTTCGCGATCGCCGCCGCGAGCGTTTCGCGGATCGCCGTGGCCAGCGCGAGGTAGCGCGGCAGCGCGATGCGGCCCGCGGCGGTCGTCGGTCTGATGCGCGCCCGGAACAGGCTCTCGGACGCGTAGATGTTGCCGACGCCGACGACCGTCTCCCCTGCCAGCAGGAACGGCTTGATCGCCACCGTCCGGCCGCGCGACAGGCGATGCAGCAGTTGTCCGCCGCGCCCGACGTCGAAGGCGTCCGAGAACGGCTCGACGCCGAGCTTCGCGAAGTGCGCGCTGTCCAGCACCGGACCGCCGCCGCGCGGATGCCACAGCACGAGCCCGAAGCGCCGGGGGTCGTTGAAGCGCAGCACGCAGGATTCGGCGTCGGCCCGCCCCAGCAGCAGGTCGACGTGATCGTGCGTGCGCACCGGCGTGTCGCGCGGCATCACGCGCAACGTGCCGGTCATCCCGAGATGGATCAGCAGCGTCCCAGCCCGCTCGTCGAAAGACGCGTCGCCGCAGTCGACGAGTATGAATTTTCCGCGGCGACGCACCCCCTCGACGATCAGCCCGGTCAACGTGTGAGCCAGCGTGTCCGGGATCGGCTGACGCAGGTTCGACTGCCGGACCACGACCGCATCCACGCGTCGTCCGACGACGCCGGGCGCGATGCCGCGTACAGTGACTTCCACTTCGGGCAGTTCGGGCATGGTTGCGCGTCGCTGAATGTGATGCAACGGTTACGGATGCGGCCGGAGCGTGAGGTAGCGTGACAGCGACGGCATATCCGCCGGCACGTCCGGTTGCGATGACGCTCGCTTTCAACCTACCATCGTTGGACGGATTCTTTTGACGGGGCGGTCGTGGAAAAACCAAGCATCGAATCAACCCGGCCCGGCCGGAGACCGCTTTGCGAGGCGACGCGGACACAGGCTTCGCGTCGGCCGGGCCGGACTTGGGGACGCGATGCGCGAAAGGCAAGCAGAATCCGCGCGCTGACCGCCGCCGCAGTCGCCGTCGCGCTCGCCGCGTCGCTGGCCGGTGCGTCGGCGTTCGCGCAGGACGGTTCCCATGCCATCGTGCAGTCGACGGCGTCCGACGACGGGGTGCTCCCGGACAATGATCTGACGTCCGGCACGCTGTTCAAGCTCCTGATGTCCGAGATCGCCGCGCAACGCGGTTCGTCGGAGGCGTCGTTCGCGACCGAACTCAAGCTCGCCAGGGAGACCCGCGACCCGCGGATCGCGCGGCGCGCCACCGAGTTCGCGGTGCAGGCACGCGACCCGGGTTCGGCGGTCGAGGCGGCACGGCTGTGGGCGGAGCTGAGCCCGCAGTCGCGCGTGGCGTCCGACACCTACCTGACGCTGCTGGTGCTGTCCGGCAGGCTCGACGAGGCCGAACCGCTGCTGGCCACCAAGATCGAGGGCTCGCCTTCGAAGTCCCAGGCGCTCGGCCAGGTCTACGGCCTGCTCGCGCAGAGCCAGAACCGCGTGCAGGCGTACGCCACGATCCGCAAGCTCGCTGGCGCCTATCCCTCGCTGCCCGAGGCGCACATGGTCGTCGCGCAGGCCGCACGCGCCGCCGGCGAGAAGGCCGATTCGATCGAAGAGGCGCGCACCGCGGTCCGTCTGCAACCGGATTCCGAGTCCGCGACGATCATGTTGGCGCAGTTCCAGCAGTTCGATGCGCCGAAGGAAGCCAACGACGTGCTCGCGGCCTACATCGCGCGCAACCCGAAGTCGGTCCCGATGCGCCTCGCGTACGCCCGCTTCCTCAACGGCGAGAAGCGCTTCGACGATTCGGCCGCGCAGCTCGCGCGGATCCGCAAGGATGCGTCGTCCGACGCGGAAACCACGTACACGATCGGCATGCTCGCCTATCAGGCCAACCGGCCGAAGGATTCGGAGGCGTACTTCAAGCATTTCATCGATCTGCGGGCCGCGAAGGCCAAGGCCGCTGCGAAGGCCGCGGCGGCCCAGCCGGCGCCGGACGCGACCGACGACGAGGACGGCCCCGAGGATGGCGCGGCCGATGCGCTGCGCGTCGCGGCGGTGAGCGACGCGGACGGCCCGGGACGCGGGCCCGATCGTGCCTATCTCTACCTCGCGCAGATCGCCGAGGACGCCAAGGACTACCCGCGTGCGCTCGACTGGCTGGGCAAGGTCGGCCAGGGCCAAGACTACACGACGGCGCGCATCCGCCGCGCGCTGATCCTGTCGCGTCAGGGCAAGCTCGATGTCGCGCGATCGGAGTTGCATGCGTTGCCGACGACGAGCACGGCACAGGCGACCGAGCTGACGCTGGCCGAGGCGCAGCTGCTGCGCGACGCCGACCAGAATCAGGCGGCGTACGACTTCCTGAACACGGCCATCGAGAAAACGCCGAACGATCCGGAGCTGCTCTACGACTACGGCATGACGGCCGAGAAGCTGGGTCGCATCGATGTGCTCGAGAACGCGATGCGCAGCGTGATCCGGGTGCGCCCGGACAACGCGCAGGCCTACAACGCGCTCGGCTATACGCTGGCCGATCGCAACGAACGTCTCGATGAGGCCAAGGCGTTGATCGAGAAGGCCAACGCGCTGGCGCCCGACGACGCGTCGATCCTGGACAGCCTCGGCTGGGTGCAATACCGCCTCGGAAACAATCGTGAGGCTGTCGAGAGCCTGCAGCGCGCCTACAAGCTGCGCGGCGATGCCGAGATCGCCGTGCATCTGGGCGAGGTGCTGTGGGTCAGCGGTCGCAACGACGAGGCCGAAAAGGTCTGGCGCGAGGCGAGCGTCAAGGAGCCGCAGAACGCCACGCTCGCGCAGACGCTGGCTCGCCTAAACGTCAAGATCGGCAAGCGTTAGGTCGCGCGTGGGCGTGCCAGTCGCGGTCCGACGCGCGGCGTGGGGCGTGTGCGCCCTGCTTCTCGGGGCATGCGCGAGCGTGCCGTCGGGGACGTTCGACCGGGCCGTGCGTGGCGAGACCATCGAGGGGCGCCTGTCGGTCCGCTACACGGACCAGCGCACCGGCAACGACGACGGCTCTTCGGGTCGCTTCGTCTGGACTGCGAACGCCGATGCGCTCGAACTGAGCCTGCTCGATCCGTTCGGCCAGACCATCGCGCTGGTGCGCGCCGATGCCACGCGTTCGTCGATCACGTTCCGCGACGGGCGAAGGATCGACGGAGACACGCCCGAAGCGCTGACCGAACGCGCGCTCGGCTGGACGGTCCCGCTGCGCGGCCTGCGCTACTGGCTCAACGGTCGCGCCGATCCGTCGCGTCCGTCCTCGACGCTGCCGGACGGCCGCTTGCGACAGGACGACTGGGCGATCCGCTTCCAGCCTGGAACGAACGACGACGCATCGCTTCCCGCACGCATCGACCTGTCGTTCCCCGGTCCGCCGGCCGCCATCGAGCTGCATCTGATCGTCGACGAACGCGGCACGTCGTGAACGGTGACGCGATGGAGCGCTATCCGGCGCCGGCGAAGATCAACCTGTTCCTGCACGTCGTCGGTCGGCGACCCGACGGCTATCACCTGCTGCAGAGCGCGATGCAGTTGATCGACCTCGCGGACACCGTGCGGATCGCGGTGCGCGACGACGGCGTGATCGCACGCGCCGCAGCCTTGCCCGGCATTCCGGAGGCGGACGACCTGACGATTCGCGCCGCGCGGCTCTTGCAGGCGGCCTCCGGCACGCGTCACGGCGCCACCATCGCCGTGGACAAGCGGATTCCGATCGGCGGCGGCCTCGGCGGCGGCAGTTCCGACGCGGCCACCACGCTGCTCGCGCTGAACCGGCTGTGGCGGCTCGATTGGTCGCGCCGGCGACTGATGGATCTGGGCCTCGAGCTCGGTGCAGACGTGCCGTTCTTCGTCGGCGGGCGCAACGCGTTCGCGGAAGGCGTCGGCGAATCGTTGACACCGATCGACCTCCCGCTTGTCTCTTATGCATTGATCCACCCCGGTGTTTCGGTGCCGACCGCAGCCATCTTCACTGCAGCCGAATTGACAAGGGATACCGCAGCCCTCAAAATCTCGGACTTTTCAAAAAACGGGTTCGGCGCCGGCTTCGACCACGAGCGAGGCGACCCCGTCTTGAGGAATGATCTCGAAGCCGTGGCGTCCGCGCGATTCGGTGCGGTACGCGAGGCGCTGGACTGGCTGTCGCGAGGCACCGAGGGCGAGCGGCCCGGGGCGAGGGGTCCGGCCCGCATGAGCGGTTCGGGCGCTTGCGTGTTCCGGGCGTTCGACGAATCGTCGGACGTGGAACTTTGCATCGCGACCTTGCCGTCGCGGTGGATGGGATGGGGTGTTCGCAGCCTCGCGGCTCATCCGTTGCTGGATTTCGCGACGGACTGACGTCGGCGCCCCGATTCGGGGGCATGGGATTCGTCGCACGCACTGCGCGCGGCACAGCGGTTGCGTAGGGGAGTCGCCAAGTTGGTTAAGGCACTGGATTTTGATTCCAGCATGCGAAGGTTCGAGTCCTTCCTCCCCTGCCACTTTTCACGAGACCGGCGCTGATCAGGTCGGCCCGGGCCGACGTCGCGCGGTGCGAAACCCATGAGCGACGCAGGACGAACGATGGCCGAAGGGTTGATGGTGTTTACCGGAAACGCGAACCCGCATCTGGCGGCCGCGGTTTCCAAGAACCTCAACCTGCCGCTCGGCAAGGCGACGGTCGGCCGTTTCTCGGACGGCGAGGTCAACATCGAGATCCAGGACCACGTCCGCGGCAAGGACGTGTTCGTGTTGCAGTCGACCTGCGCGCCGACCAACGACAACCTGATGGAGATCATGGTCATGGCCGACGCGCTCAAGCGTTCGTCGGCGGGCCGGGTCACCGCGGCCATTCCGTACTTCGGCTACGCGCGGCAGGATCGCCGGCCGCGAAGCGCGCGGGTGCCGATCAGCGCCAAGGTGGTGGCCAACATGCTGCAGGTCGCGGGCATCGACCGCGTGTTGACGATGGACCTGCACGCGGACCAGATCCAGGGCTTCTTCGACATCCCGGTCGACAACATCTATGCGTCGCCGATCCTGCTGGCCGACCTGTACAAGCAGAACATGTCGAACCTGCAGGTGGTGTCGCCGGACGTCGGCGGCGTGGTGCGCGCGCGGGCCTTCGCGAAGCGCCTCGACACCGACCTGGCGATCATCGACAAGCGCCGGCCGCGGGCCAACGTGGCCGAGGTGATGAACATCATCGGCGACGTCGAGGGTCGGACGTGCGTGATCATGGACGACATGGTCGACACGGCAAACACGTTGTGCAAGGCGGCCGAAGCGTTGAAGGCACGCGGTGCGACGCGGGTCCTCGCCTATTGCACGCACCCGGTGCTGTCGGGTGGCGCGGTCCAGCGCATCGACGCGTCGGTGCTCGACGAGTTGGTGGTGGTCGACACGATTCCGTTGAACCGCGACGCGCAGAAGTCGACGCGCATCCGCCAGATCTCGTGCGCGCCACTGCTCGCGGAGACCATCACGCGGATCAGCAAGGGCGAGTCGGTCAGTTCGTTGTTCGCGGAATGAGTAAAGAGTCTTTACCCTGGAATCTTTACTCGGCTCGCGTCGTTCCGTCGCGAGTCGTTTCAGCAGGTTTCGGAACACGGTCCCGCCTGGTCGCGGGCGGGCCTCATCAACTTTTGGAGAAGTCCCCATGAAAGTCGTCGCCACAACGCGTAACACGCAAGGTACGAGTGCGAGCCGCCGCCTGCGTCTGACCGGCAAGGTTCCCGGCATCGTCTACGGCAGCAGCGCCACGCCGGTCGCCATCGAGCTCGATCACAACAATCTCTTCCACGCATTGCGCAAGGAAGCGTTCCACTCGTCGATCCTCGACCTCGAGATCGACGGCGCCGCCGCCAGCAGCGTGCTGCTGCGCGACGTGCAGATGCATCCGTTCAAGCAGCAGGTCCTGCACATCGACTTCCAGCGCGTCGCCGCGAACGAGAAGATCCACGTGCGCGTGCCGATCCATTACCTGAACGCCGACTCGTCGCCGGCCGTCAAGGTCTCGGCCAACGTCGTCAGCCACGTGATGGCCGACATCGAAGTCATCTGCCTGCCGAAGGATCTGCCCGAGTTCATCGAGATCGACCTCGGCAACCTCGAAGCGCAAGGCTCCGTCCACGTGTCGGACCTGAAGCTGCCGGAAGGCGTGTCGGTCACGCCGCAGCCCGAGGAAGTCATCGCCACGGCGACGATGCCCGAGGAGATGGTCGAGGAGGAACTTC
>CAZZWS010000016.1:24135-29371 GCA_964657795.1 Beijerinckiaceae bacterium | reverse complement strand
TCCACCGCTTCCACCGCTTCCATCGCGTGGTCTGCCGGCATGACGCACGGGGCGCCTGCGATGCTCCATATTCCTCCACCTCGTGCGGGACGCTCCTCCCGGTCCACCCATGGCTTCTGGTATCACGTTACGCGCGGTCCTGCGCACCGTGCTCGGCATCGTCGTCGCGACCGCATTGGCGGCCTGCGCCAACCCGTTCTCGCGGCAGACGCTCGACAACTTCAGCCTGACCTACAAGATCAGCATCCAGCAGGGCGTCGTCGTCACACAGGAGATGGCCGACCAGCTCAAGCTCGGCATGACGCGCGATCAGGTGCGCTTCGTGTTGGGCACGCCGATCCTCACCGACCCCTTCCACAAGGATCGCTGGGACTATCCGTTCCGTTTCCAGCCGGGCCGCGGCCCGATCGAAGAGCGTCGCTTCACGGTCTATTTCGCGGACGACGTGCTGACGCGCTACAACGGCGATTCACTCCCGACGGAAGAGCAATTCGCCGCGAGTCGCAACTTCGCCACGACACGCATCGTTCGCGCGCCGCCGTTGTCGCGACCGCTGCCGCAGCTGCCCGGCACCACGCCCGATCTCGGCGGGACCAGTGTGTCGCCGGGTGTCAACGTCACGCCGAATCGTCCGACGACGCCGAACGACCAGACGCCGGTGACGCCCGGCGTACCGACGCCGAACTGACGTTCGTCGGACGGCCATGCTGCGGATCGCCATCGCGGGCGCGTCGGGACGCATGGGCCGCGTGCTGATCGACGCCGTGACGGCGGCGCCCGACCTGCGACTGGCCGCGACGCTGGGCCGCGACGGCAACATTCTGTCCGACGGATCCCGGATCGCGGGTTCTTCCGACCCCGGTGCGGCGCTTTCCGCGTGCGACGTCCTGATCGATTTCACGCGACCGGACGCCACGTTGCGGCATCTCGCGGCCTGCGTCGACCGACGCGTCGGGGTCGTGATCGGCACGACCGGTTTCGACGAGGCCGGTCGCTCGGCGATCTCGGCGGCGGCGGAACACGTCGCCATCGTGCTGTCGCCCAACATGAGCGTCGGCGTCAACGTCGTCTTCAAGCTGATCGCCGAAGCTTCCCGGGCGCTGACCCCGGGTTACGACGTGGAGATCATCGAGGCGCATCACCGCAACAAGGTCGATGCGCCATCGGGTACCGCGGTGAGGATGGGCGAGATCGTCGCCGAGGCGCACGGCGTCCGCCTCGACGACGTGGCGATGCATGGACGCGAGGGCCACGTCGGCATGCGCGACGTGCGGACCATCGGCTTCTCGGCGATTCGCGGCGGCGACATCGTCGGCGATCACACGGTGCTGTTCGCCGGCAGCGGCGAGCGCATCGAGATCACCCACAAGGCCGGCAGCCGCGAAGGCTATGCGACCGGCAGCCTGTTGGCGGCGCGCTTCGTCGCGCAGCGCGAGCGCGGCCTCTACGACATGCAGGACGTGCTCGGCCTGCGTTGATGCCGCTTAGGCCGACGCGTCGACGATGCGCCCACTGGACAGCACGATCTGGCGACCGCAGCGCGCCGCGATCCCGGCGTCGTGCGTGACCATCACCAGCGTCGAGCCATGCGTCCGATTGAGCGCGAAGATCAGGTCCATCACGCCGTTGCCGGTCGTCGCGTCGAGACTGCCGGTCGGCTCGTCCGCGAACAGCACGCTCGGCTCGGTGACGAAGGCACGCGCCAGCGCGACCCGTTGCTGCTCGCCGCCCGACAGCGTCTTCGGATAATGACGTTCGCGACTCGACAGACCGACCTGTCCCAGCATCGCGGCAGCCCGTTCGCGGATGTCGTCGGCGCCGGCGAGTTCGAGCGGCAGCATGACGTTCTCGAGCGCGTTGAGGTGTCCGAGCAACTGAAAGGACTGGAATGCGAAGCCGACGCCCCGCGCGCGGAGCGCCGCGCGACCATCCTCGTCGAGCGTCGCGAGATCCTGCCCCAGCAACGCGATGTGCCCGCTGCTGGCCCGGTCGAGTCCGGCGAGCAGGCCGAGCAGGGTCGACTTGCCCGAACCGGACGCACCGACCACGGCCACCGTCTCGCGGGCGCGGATCGTCAGCGTGATACGGTCGAGGATCGTCAATGAACCCACGGCGTCCGTCACGGTCTTCGTCAGGTCGCTGGTCTCGATGACGATGGCCGCCGGATCGATCGCCGTCCGATCGACGGTGGACGTGTCCCCCGTTCGTCGCGCCTGCAGCGCATCCCCCTGATTCATTCCTCGCCTCTTCCGGTTCGCATGACAGTCCGTCCCTCGTTCCCGCTCGCGCGCGCGTTTCCACGCTTCGCGCGCTTCGCCGCATCCGCCGTGCTCTTCGTGCTCTTCACCGCGGACCCGCGATCGACCGCGACCGCGGCCGAGAGTTCGACCGCGCCGCACCCGGCGCCCGTCATCCTCGTTCTCGGCGACAGCATTTCCGCCGAATACGGGCTGCCGCGCGACAGCGGATGGGTCAAGTTGCTCGATGCGCGGCTGCGCCAACGGCACGACGATCACGGCATCGTCAACGCCAGCATCAGCGGCGAGACGACCAGCGGCGGCCGCGCCCGCATCGACGAACTGCTCGGCCGCGTCAAGCCGGCGATCGTCATCGTCGAGCTCGGCGGCAACGATGCGCTGCGCGGCCTGCCGCTCGAAGGCACCCGACAGAACCTCGACGACATCGTCGCCCATTCGCAGAAAGCCGGTGCGCGCGTCCTGATCGTCGGCATGCAGATCCCGCCCAACTACGGCAAGGCGTTCGCGGATCGCTTCGCGGCCGTGTTCAGCGATACGGCGAAACGTCGGGACGCCGCATTGACGCCCTTCTTCTTCGCCGGCTTCGCCGACCGCTTCGAGCTGTTCCAGTCGGATCACATCCATCCGACGGTCGAAGCGCAAGGGCGGTTGCTCGACAACGTCTGGCCGGCGCTTGAGCCCCTGCTGAAGCACGGGAGAGGCTGACGACGCGGGTCAGCGCACACGCGCGACCTGCATCACCCCGGCTCCACGCGACCCAACCGGCCGCCCGTGCCGAACGATCTCAGCGCGGCGCGCCGCCGGTGGACGAACCGGCCTCGCCGGCGCGCGGCGTCACCGGTTCCGGGAAGATCTTCGCGGCGTCGAGCAGATCCCGCTGCAGCACGGCGTTGAACACGATCGCGTCCTCCTGGGTCCGGTCGCAGAGCAGGCTCTCGAGATGGAGCACGCCTTCTTCCGTCCCCCAGTGCGACTCGACGTCCTGATCGATCTCCGGCAACGCCGATAGCGGCCGCTGCGGCGTGCGGTCGGCCAGCGTCTCGGCCCAGCCCACCATCGGGCGGTGATAGCGACGCGCGAAGTGTTCGGCGAGCGCGTCGTGGACCTGCCGCTTGTCGACGACCTTGTAGAGCTCGAACAGACGCAGCCAGAGCAACGTCGGGATGTGCTCGTCGCGCAGTACGTACTGCCGCAGATGCGCGATGGCCTCCAGTGGGTCCGTGGTTGCGATCTCGTCGACCCGCGTCATCAGATCCGCGAAGCCCGCCAGGCGGCCGCGCGCCGGCAATCCGGCGAAGGGGTTCGGCCGATCGAGGCGCGGCGCGGTCAGTCGATCGACTTCCGTCGCGCTCAGCGGCGCCCCGTCGCGCTCGTCGAGTTCCAGGATCGTGTCGGGACCGACGATGTCGGTCGGCGCGAACAGGTCGTTCAGCGCCGTGGCGCCACGATGGGCATCGCCGCCGGGGCTGGGCTCGAAGGCGGTCATCGAGAGGATCTGCGTCTGCGACGGCAACTCGAAGTCGAGCGAGTTCGGCGCGTTCGCCGTCGTGAAGTCCTCGGGTTCGGGACGATCGACGATGGTCGTCTTCAGGCTGTCGCTGGCCAGCGGATCGAAGCTGTCCGGCATCTCGAACTTGAAGTCCATGTCGGGGATCGCGTCGGGCGCGGTCGGCGAGGTGTTCGACGAGGTTGTCGACGATGAGCTTGATGACGCGGCGGCGGCATCCCGCCGGGACGGTTCGAAAGTCAGCGGCTGCTCGTACGCCGCCGGCGCCGTCGCTTCGGGGCCGCGCCCGGACACCGGCTTCGGCGTGACAGCCGGCGGCGTCCGGGGCGGCGCGGCCGTCAGCGGCTGGATCGGCGGGATGTCGAGGTCGACGAAATGCGCCATCTCTTCATCGGTCGCCTGCGTCGCCTGCGTGGCCGTGGGCGGTGTGTCGCCGAACGGGGACGTGATGGTCGGACCGCCGAGGCCGGAGAAATCGGTGTCTTCGAGCGGATCGACAGGCTTGCCGGTGCGCGGCGGCGAAACGGTACGCACCGTGGCCATCGCGGCTTCGATGTCGGACACGGTGAAGTCGGTGTCCATGGCGGCCGGGTAGGTGCTGCCGGGCGCGCGAACCGTCGGCCTGATGCGATCGATATTGGAAATCTGCGCGGACGACGGACCCGGCGCCGCGGGCGCCGGCGCTTGCCGCAGATCGGAAGTCGGGGCCACCGGACGGGCGGGCGATCGCGTGGCGCCGGCCGGTGTCGGGAGGGCGGCGCCCGCCGCCGCCGATTCGTCGCCGGGACCGTCGCCCGCGACCGCCGTCTGATTGGTCCACCACGCGGAGCCCTCGATCGACCGTCGCAGCTGCGTGTAACGCCACGCCATCCAGCCCGCGACGATGATCGCGATCACCGCCAGCGCGATCAGCAGCCACACGAGCGTCGGCGAGAACGCGGTGCCTTCGAGCGCCTGGTTGCGGATGGCCAGCGACGCGGCCTGGACGCGCAACGCGGCGATCTGGTCGCCCAGGTTCCTGATCTGCGACTGCAGCGCCACCTGCTGCTGCCGCAACGTCTCCTCCCGAGCGAGCGTGTCCGCATCCGGCGCGGGCACGGGCGCGGCGGGGGCGGCGACTTCGCTCGCGGCGGGCACGCCAGCGGTAGCGGCCGACGCCGTCGACGCAGCGGCCGTCGACGGGGCGGCTGCGGACCCCGTCGATCCGTTCGGGGCGATGGCGGACACGGCGGGCGGAAATACGCCCGGCTGCGGCGAGCGCGACGTGCGGCCGATCACCGGCGGCTCGGTGGGCATGACGCTCAGGCGATCGCCGCCCGCGGGTGCGCGCTTGCGGCCACCGGCGGCGATGCCCGCCGTCTGCGCAGGGGCCGTGTCGGCAGAACGGGCCGTGGCCGGCGCCGCGGGCATCGGCGCGCGGCGACGGGCGGGTCGCACCGCTCGGTCCGCCGACGCGCCGGATGCCCCCGCC
>CAZZWS010000016.1:0-24125 GCA_964657795.1 Beijerinckiaceae bacterium | reverse complement strand
GCATTCTCGGCCTCCGACGCGTTCGCGCCCGACGCGGCGACCGGCGCCGACGACTGCATCGCATCGGAGGCGACGGACGCGGCCGCGACGATCGGTGGATCGAGGAACAGGACGTAATCGCGGGCGACCGGCGATGCACAGCCGACGGAGACGACGAGGCCGATTGCCGGTTCGTCGACCGCCAGCGGGCTCTGGATTTCGATGCGGGTCTGCGGACCCGAACGGAGCACCTGCGAGCGCGTGTTGAAGACCGACGGAAGGTCGTCGCCGCGCGGACGGACCTGCACACAGCCGACGTCCTCGTCGGGTTGGAGCGTGACCGGGATCGACATCCGCAGCGGTTCGCCGAGGCCCGACGACACGGTCGCCGGGCCGAGCCCGATTGCCACGGCCTGGCCGGCGATCAGCGCGGACACGAGGCCCAAAAGGACGACCGTCGCACGCTGCCCGCGAGAAAGGCTTGCGTCCGGAGTCGCGCCGCGGCGGCACGCCACGACGTCGTGCCCTCCATTCAGCCAACGGCTTTCAACGGCGGTTCTCAGCCCAACAGTCAAAAAAATTCCCCCGGGGTTGACGACGGTGTTCCATCGTTCGAATGACTGATTGCGTCGATGCAAGCGTCGATGCAACGCATCGGTTCAATGCGACGATTCAACGCGTCCATACGACGCGTCCAATCAAAGCGTGATTCGCGGCGTCGATGCGCGCCATCGAGCCGGCGCTGATGCGCGGCATCGATTCTGCCGCAAAGGCAGGACACTGCACAGCCGACCGTGCCCGTGGAGCAACGATCGGTGCCCGGCGACGCGATAATCGGCACCCCGGCATCGACCCGCGTCAGTAAGCGAGCGCCGAACCCCGCTTCGCCAGCGCGCGGCCGATGATCAGCTGCTGGATCTGCGTCGTGCCTTCGTAGATGCGAAACAGCCGCACATCACGGAAGAAGCGTTCGATCGCGTAGTCGGCGATGTAACCGGCGCCGCCGTGCGCCTGCACGCAGCGGTCGGCCACCCGTCCGCACATTTCGGACGCGAACATCTTGCAGCACGACGCATGGATGCTGACGTCCTGCCCGTCGTCGCGGCGCCGTGCCGCGTCGACGATCATCGAGCGCGCCGCGTACAGCTCGGCCTGGCTGTCCGCGAGCATCGCCTGGACGAGTTGGAAGGACGCTATCGGTTCGCCGAACTGCTTGCGCTGGGTCGTGTAGCTCAACGTGTCGTCGAGCATCCGCGACGCGGCGCCGACGCAGGCCGCGCCGATCGTCAGGCGGCCCTTGTCGAGCACCTTCATCGCGGTCTTGAAGCCCTGCCCTTCGCGATGGCCGATCAGGTTGTCGACCGGCACGCGACAGTTCTCGAAGATCACGTCGGCGGTATGCGCGCCGCGCTGACCCATCTTGCGGTCGGACTTGCCGACCGTGATCCCGGGCGAGCCCGCCTCGACGATGAAGGCCGACACGCCGGCTGCGCCTTTCTGCGCCGAGTCGGTCCGCGCCATCAGCGTGAAGATGCCGGCCTCGGGTGCGTTGGTGATGTAGCGCTTGGTGCCGTTGACGACGTAGGCATCGCCGTCCAGCTTCGCGGTGGTGGTCAGCGACGCCGCGTCGGACCCCGACCCCGGCTCGGTCAACGCGAACGAGCCGATCAGCTCGCCCGACGCGAGTCTCGGCAGCCACCGGTCCTTCTGCTCGGGCGTGCCGTCGATCACGATGCCCTGCGAGCCGATGCCGTTGTTGGTGCCCATGATCGAGCGGAACGCGGGCGACGCGCGGGTGAGCTCGAACGTCAGCTCGACCTCTTCCTCCATCGTCAGTCCGAAGCCGCCGTATTCCTCGGGAATGGTCAAGCCGAAGAAGCCGATCTCGCGCATCTCGTGGACGATCGCATCGGGAATGTGATCGGTGGCGGCGACGTCCTCCTCGGCGGGGATCAGCCGTTCGCGGACGAAGCGGGTCACGGTATCGAGCAACAGGCGCTGGGTGTCGGGGTCTCGGATCATGGTCGTCGGGGATGCCTGAAATGACCTACGGTAACCGCGATTGTCGCCGTTCGCATCGTCGCGGCAAAGTCGGTCGCGGGGTCCGTCACGACGTCGTCGCGGCGTCGTTCGAGCTGGCCTGCGCCGAAGAAAGCTTGGCGTACCATCGCGGCTCCGCGCATGGGCGTCGTCGAGCCGGTCGCGATCCTCGAATATCCCACTCCATCCCGACCGCATGCCGTTCGATCCCCATCATCCGCAACTTCCCGTCGGCGTCATCGGTGCGGGAGCCATGGGCCGTGGCATCGCGCAGGTGCTCGCGCAATGCGGCTGCCGCGTACTGCTGCACGATGCCGACCCGGCCGCGATCGACGTCGCCATTGCATCGATCGGTGAAGCCCTCGGCAAGCTCGTCGACAAGGGCAAGCTCGGCGCCGAGGCCCGCGACGCGACGCTGGCGTCGTTGCAGCCGGCCACAGCGCTCGCCGACTTCGCCGACTGCGCCCTCGTGGTCGAAGCCATCGTCGAGAACCTCGACGTCAAGCGCAAGGTCTTCACCGCGCTGGAAGCCATCGTCGGAGCGGAGACCGTGCTCGCGTCCAACACGTCCTCGCTGTCGATCACCGCGATCGCCGCACCGTGCAAGTCGCCGGCACGCGTGGTCGGCTGGCACTTCTTCAACCCGGTGCCGTTGATGAAGGTGGCCGAGGTCATCGACGGCTTGGCGAGCGATCCCGCCGTCGGCGACGCGTTGATGGCGCTGACGCGTCGGCTCGGCCACACGCCGGTCCGCGCGAAGGACACGCCCGGTTTCATCGTCAACCACGCGGGTCGCGGCTACGGCACCGAGGCGCTGCGCATCGTCGGCGAAGGCATCTGCGACTTCATCGACGTCGACCGCGTGATGCGCGAAGCCGCGGGCTTCCGGCTCGGTCCGTTCGAGCTGATGGACCTGACCGCGCTCGACGTCTCGCATCCGGTGATGGAATCGATCTACCGGCAGTTCTACGACGAGCCGCGCTTCCGTCCGTCGGTGATCACGGCGCAGCGTCTGGCCGGAGGCCGCCTGGGCCGGAAGACCAAGGGCGGCTTCTACGACTACGCGGCCGGTGCCGCGCCGATCGTCGAGCCCACGGCGCCGGTCGCGCTGCCCGCATCGGTCTGGATCAGTCGCGCCCATGTCGAATCGCAGAGCGCGTTGACCTGGCTGCTCGAGAAGATGGGCGCGACGGTCGAGGCCGGCCCGGTGCCTTCCGACGACGCGCTGATCGTCGTCACGCCGCTCGGCGTGGATGCCACCACCTGCACCATCGAGGAAGGGCTCGACCCCGAACGCACGGTCGCCATCGACACGCTCGTGCCGCTCGCGTTGCGCCGCACGCTGATGACCACGCCGGTCACGCGCGCCGACATGCGCGACGAGGCGCACGGCCTCTTCGCGTCCGACGGCGTGCCGGTAACGGTGATCGAGGACTCAGCTGGCTTCATCGCACAGCGCATCCTCGCGACCATCGTCAACATCGCGTGCGACATCGCGCAGCAGAAGGTCGCGTCGCCGGCCGACATCGATCTCGCGGTGCGGCTCGGCCTCAACTATCCGAGCGGTCCCCTCGCGATGGGCGATGCGCTCGGCCCGATGAAGCTGCTGAACATCCTGCGGGCGATGCAGGACTTCTACGGCGACCCGCGTTATCGCCCCTCGCCGTGGCTGACGCGGCGTGCGCTGCTGGGCATCTCGTTGACCACGCCGTCCGTCCCACCATGACCGTCCGCCTCCTCGTCGAGCGACGCGACAGCGCGCTGGTCATGACGTTCTCGAATCCGGCGATGAAGAACGCGCTCGGCCCCGAGATCTACGAATCGGCGATGGCCGCATTCGTGACGGTGCATGACGATCCCGCGATCCGCTCCGTCGTCCTCACCGGCGAGGGCGGCACGTTCTGCGCTGGCGGCAATCTCAACCGGCTGCTCGAGAACCGCGCGCAGCCGCCGCAGGTGCAGGCCGACTCCATCGACGGCCTCAACCGCCTGACCCGCGCGATCACCGATTGCGCCAAGCCGGTGATCGCGGCCGTCGAAGGCTTCGCGGCCGGCGCCGGCATGTCGCTCGCGATGGCCTGCGATCTGATCGTCGCCGGGCAGTCGGCGAAGTTCGTCATGGCCTACGTCAAGGTCGGACTGTCGCCGGACGGCGGTGGGTCGTGGTTCGCGACGCGCGCGCTGCCACGCCAGTCCGCGGCGGAACTGATGCTCGAAGGCGGCGCGTGGCCCGCGGCGCGCCTGCATGCCCTCGGGATCGTCAACACGTTGAGCGAGGACGGCGCTGCGTTGGCGGGTGCGCTCGAGCATGCGCGACGCATCGCGGCGCTGTCGCCGCACGCGGTGTCGCGGATCAAGAAGTTGATGGCGCACGCGGTCGACGCGCCGCTCGCACAGCATCTCGACGCGGAGCGCGACTCCTTCGTGGCCTGCCTGCATCACGACGAAGGCGGCGAGGCGGTGTCGGCGTTCCTCGAAAAGCGACCTGCCCGATTCCAGCCATGAGCGACCGTCAGCCGTCCACGCGGCGTCGCGTCTACCTGATGCGCCACGGCAGCGTCACGTACTTCGACGCGACCGGCAAGCCGTTCCTGCCCGAGTCCGTGCCGCTCAACGACAACGGCCGCATGCAGGCCAGCGCGGCCGGCACGGTCTTCGCCAGACTCGGCCTGACATTCGATCGCGTCATCACGAGCGGCCTGCCGCGCACGGTGGAAACGGCGCAACGGGTGCTGGCGGAAACGCATCAATCGATCGAATGCGAGGTCTGGCCAGACCTGCAGGAGATCCGCGGCGGTCGCCTGTCGACGATCTCCGACGAGACGCTGCGCGATGCGTTCGTCGGCGCGTTCGACGGCATGGTCGCGGAGCAGCGGCGCTTTCTCGGCGGCGAGAGCATCGGCGAGTTGCTCGACCGCGTGTTGCCGGCGCTGGTCAGGCTGCGCGCCGATCCGTCGTGGAGCACCGTGCTGCTGGTGCTTCACGGCGGCGTCAATCGCGCGATCGTGTCGTATGCGTTGACGGGCCAGCGCTTTTTCCTCGGCAACCTGTCGCAGGCGCCGGGCTGCATCAACGCGCTCGACGTCGGTGACGAGCCCACGGACTGGGTGGTCCGCACGACCAACTACGCGGCATCCGACCTGCTGCAGCCGATGGAGCGCGAGACGACGATGGAGACGCTGTATGGTCAGTACCTGAAGTTTCGCAACGGTGCTTAGAATTCGAACGATCGGCGAGGAGACATGTACGAAGAATTCATCGGAACGCAAGCGGTCGCCGAACGTCAGCGTTTCGACGTCGCGAAGCTGGAGGCCTACCTCGGCGCGCACGTCGAGGACTTCGCCGGTCCGCTGACCGTCGAGCAGTTCAAGGGCGGTCAGTCCAATCCCACGTTCAAGCTGCTCACGCCGTCGCGCGCGTATGTGATGCGCGCGAAGCCGGGTCCGGCGGCGAAGCTGCTGCCGTCGGCCCATGCGATCGAACGCGAGTACCGCGTGATGCATGCGCTCGCCGACAGCGGCGTGCCGGTGGCGAAGATGCACGCTCTGTGCGAGGACGAGGACGTCATCGGCCGTGCGTTCTACGTGATGGACTTCGTCGATGGGCGCGTGTTGTGGGACCAGAGCCTGCCGGGCATGACACCGACCGAACGCCGCGCGATCTACGACGAGATGAATCGCGTCATCGCGGCGCTCCACAACGTCGACTACGCGGCCATCGGCCTCGCCGACTTCGGCAAGCCGGGCAACTACTTCGCGCGGCAGATCGGCCGCTGGAGCAAGCAGTACAAGGCCTCGGAGACCGAGAACATCGAGGCGATGGACCGGCTGATCGAGTGGCTGCCGGCGCACATCCCGGCAGATGACGGAGCAACCGCGATCGTCCACGGCGACTACCGCCTCGACAACCTGATCTTCCATCCGACCGAGCCGCGCATCCTCGCGATCCTCGACTGGGAGCTGTCGACGATCGGTCATCCCCTGGCGGACTTCTCGTATCACCTGATGAGCTGGCACATCGCGCCGAGCGGTTTTCGCGGCATCGCCGGACTCGATCTCGCGACGCTCGGCATCCCGTCGCAGTCCGAATACATCGAAAAATATTGCGAGGCGACCGGACGCAGCGGCATCCGGGACGTGGACTTCTATCTCGCGTACAACATGTTCCGCATCGCCGGCATCCTGCAGGGGATCATGAAGCGTGTCGCGGACGGCACCGCCGCGAGCGCCCAGGCAGCGGCCGCAGGTTCACGGGCCCGGACGATGGCGGAGCTCGGCTGGACCTACGCACAGAAGGTCGGCCCGTGAGCTTCACGACGATCGTTTGGTTGACTTCGCAACGATCTCGTTTCTCCGGTCCATCCTTCCACTTCTTCGCTTCAAGGTATCCATGATCGACCTCTACAGCTGGGCGACGCCCAACGGCCACAAGATCCACGTGATGCTCGAGGAGTGCGGGCTGCCGTACACGGTGCACGCGGTCGACATCGGCGCCGGCGACCAGTTCAAGCCCGACTTCCTCGCGATCAGCCCAAACAACAAGATCCCGGCCATCACCGACAGCGACGGCCCCGACGGCAAGCCCATCTCGCTGTTCGAGTCGGGCGCGATCCTGCTGTATCTCGCGGGCAAGACCGGCAAGTTCATGCCGAAGTCCGTCCGTGGTCGCTACGTGATGATGGAGTGGCTGATGTTCCAGATGGGCGGCATCGGCCCGATGCTCGGCCAGGCCCATCACTTCCGCATCTACGCGCCCGAGAAGATCGAATACGCGGTCGATCGCTACACCAACGAGGCGCGTCGTCTCTACGGCGTGCTCGACAAGCGTCTCGGCCAATGCCGCTTCCTGGCCGGCGACGAATACACGATCGCGGACATCGCGACGTGGCCATGGACACGTTCGTACAAGAACCAGGGCATCGAACTCGACGACTTTCCCAACGTCAAGCGCTGGTTCGACACGATCGAAGCGCGTGCGGCGGTGCAACGCGGCGTGCAGGTGCTGGCGAAGGCACGGAAGCCTCTGCACGACGACAAGGCGAGGGATCTGCTGTTCGGCGCAGGCCAATACCAGAAGCGTTGATCAAGGCAGGCCGGCCCGCTTCAACAACACGACGATCGCGGCCTGCGCGGCGGCTTGGGCAGAGAGTATGCCCACATTCGTCGTCGCCAGGACGGTGGTCTGTTTCGTCGGCGTCCACCAGACGGTCGCGTATTCAAGCACGACCGGCTCCATGCCCTCCGCCGTCGATCGATGAGCCCACTGCACGGTCGGGGTTGCCGACGCGGAAACGCCGAGAGCGCCGAAGCCACAACTGTCCATCGCGAGCGACGCCAACAGCATGCTGCGCATCAGCTCTTTCCAAGAGCGGCCGGAGATCCGTTCGAGGACGCGACCGAGCACCACGGAGTTGGCGTTGCTGTGCGCGAACGCGGCACCGGGCGCCATGGCGGGCGCAGCGCTCAACATCTTCCGCGCGAGCAACGCGCGCCCTTCACTAGGGTCGAGCGCCGGCCGGCCGAGTTGTTCGAAACAGCCGGCCACCATCGAAGGTCGACTCCGACCCGAGGCCCGAGCGATGCGCGAGAAGCAGCTCGATCGTCACGCATCGATACGCCGGGTCCATCGTGTCGATGTCGGAAAGCACATCTTGCCGAGTAGAAGTCCACGACAGCCGCCCCCGCTCAATGAAAAGAGCGACCAGGGTCGCCGTCATCGCCTTGGTGTCGCTACCCAGATGGAACGCATCGCCGATGCGGACCGGCGTCGGATCGCCCGCCTTCCGGACGCCGACCGCCGCCTCGTCGCGGACGCGCCCGTCCCGGTGGACGAGGCCGGCCAACGCCAGCACGCCCTGCGACTCGCGAAGAACGTCGAGGTCTTCGCCGAGCCCGGTCTGGGCCTGCGCACCGGCCGTCAGCGCGGCCAGGGCCAGCGACGTCCAGCGCGCGCACGTAAGCCGTACGTCGGGATCAACCGTAGCGCCGTGACACGCTTTCCGCGACGCAGACGGGCTTGTCGCCGCCGTCGCGTTCGATCGTCACTTCCCAGGTCAGCTGCGCTCCGGGATGTCCCATCTGCGGCGGCAGCGACTCGATCGACAGCAGCTTGAATCGACCGCGCAAGCGGCTGCCGACCGGTACCGGCGAGGGGAAGCGGACCCTGTTGAGCCCGTAGTTGACGCCGAGCACCGTGTTGCGGAACTCCATCGCCGAAGCCGTCAGATGCGGCAGCAGCGACAGGGTGAGGAACCCGTGTGCGATGGGTCCGCCGAACGGTCCCCTGGCCGCGCGCGCCGGATCGATGTGGATCCACTGATGATCGTCGGTCGCGTCGGCGAAACGGTCGACGCGTTGCTGATCGACTGTGACCCATTCACTGACAGCGACTTCCTGCCCGACGAAGGCCTCGAGTTCGGTGATGGAATCGAAAGTACGCATGAAGCCCTGGCTGGTTGATGATGGAAGACGTGCTCTTCAGTGAGCGCGTCGCAGGAACAGCCCCATGCCGCGCGAGGTCATCACGAGTTCGTCGCGCTGGTTGAACAAGCGCCAGTCACTGACCACGACCCCACGATCGGGCTTGCTGGCCGACGGCCGCACCTCGACGACCGACGACTGCATGCGGATCGTGTCGCCGGGTCGTACCGGCCTCAGCCAGCGGATCGTGTCGACACCCGGCGAGCCGGAACTGGTCGATCCGACCAGATACGTGTCGCAGGCCATCCGCATCGCCGCCGAGACGGTGTGCCAGCCGCTCGCGATCAGCGATCCGTAGATCGAGCGCTTCGCGGCTTCGGCATCGACGTGGAACGGCTGAGGATCGAACTGCGTGGCGAAGGCGACGATCTCCTCGGTCGTCATGACCTTCGAGCCGCAGTCGATCACGTGGCCGACCGCGAAGTCCTCGAAGGCGTAACGCGACATGCGCTGCTCCCCCGATTCAGGCGGCGCGCGCGAGGGGTCGCTCGACCGGCGCCGCGACCGGCGCGGCGTCGCCCGACGAGGCTTCGACCACGGTCTCACCGGCCGCGATGAACCGCTGCAGATGATGATCGGTGTCGCCGAGCGTCATCTCGATCATCGTCAGACGCTTGAACAGATGCGCCGCAGGCAGCTCGTTGGTGACGCCCATGCCGCCGTGGATCTGGACCGCCTGCTGCCCGATGAAGCGCGCGGCCTGGCCGATGCGGACCTTGGCCGCGGACGCGAAGCGCTTGCGCTCGTCGGCATCGTCGGAGCCGACCTTGACGGCCGCGAGGTAGGCCATCGACCGGGCCTGTTCGAGATGCATGAACATGTCGACCATGCGGTGCTGGAGCACCTGGAAGCGCGCGATCGGCTGGCCGAACTGCTTGCGCGTCTTCGCGTAGTCGAGCGTGGCCGCGTTGAGGGCCTCCATCGCGCCGACCGCTTCGGCGCACAGCAAGGCCGTGCCGTAGTCGACGACCGCATCGATCAGTGAACGAGCCTGCGCCCCGCGGGCGAGCAACGCATCGGGGACGACGCCATCGAACGCGATCTCCGCGACGCGCTGACCATCCAGCGTGCGTTGATCGATCCGCGTGACGCCCTGTGCCTTCGCATCGACCACGAACAGCGCGAGGTCATCGTCGATCACGGCCGAGACGATCAGAAGATCCACCTGCGCGCCGAACGGCACGACGCTCTTGTGCCCGTCGATGCGATAACCGTCGCCTGCGGCGACGGCGCGCGTCTGCACGTCGAACGGGTCGTGGCGCGAACGCTTCTCGCCGAAGGCCGGCGCCATCTTGAGCGTGCCGGCCGCGACCTCTTCGAGCAGCGCTTCCTGCTCCCCGGAACGCCGGATCGCCTCGGCCGCGCACAGCGTCGCGAAGTACGGCTCGGCGACGAGGCTGCGACCGAGTTCCTGCATCACGAGCAGCATGTCGATCGCGGTGCCGGCGAAGCCGCCTTGCGCTTCGGGGACCGGCAACGCGGTCAGGCCCAGCTCGACGAGCCGGTCCCAGATGCCGTTGCCGTTCCCGGCGATCAGGTGCTTGCGCTTCTCGAAGTCGTAGTCGTTCTCGAGCATGCGGCGCGTCGCGTCGGCGATCTGCGTCTGCTCGGATGTGAAATTGAAGTCCATGTCAGTCCCTTGAGTCGGTCGCCGGGTCAATCCACCACGTCAGAGTCCGAGAATCATCTGCGAGATGATGTTCTTCTGGATCTCGTTGGAGCCGCCGTAGATCGACGTCTTGCGATAGTTGAAGTAATGCGGGGCCAGCGGCGCCGCGTCCACATCCACCTCGTCCGACGTGTCCGCATCGCTCTCCAGCAGGGGCTGGTCGAACGGCATCGCGAGCGGGCCCATCGCTTCGAGCATCAGTTCGCTCAACGCCTGCTGGATCTCGGTGCCCTTGATCTTCAGCATCGACGCCTCGGGACCCGGGCCCTTCTTCGCGCCTTCGGCCGATACCACGCGCATCACGGTCATCTCGAGCGCCATCAGCTCGATCTCGAGGTTGGCGACCTTGGCCGCGAACAGCGGGTCCTGCAGCAGCGGCTTGCCATTCTTGACCTGCTCGCCGGCGATGCGCTTGAGAAAGCCCAGCTCGCGCTTCGACCGACCGACGGCCGCGATGCCGGTCCGTTCGTGACCGAGCAGGTACTTGGCGTAGGTCCAGCCCTTGCCCTCCTCGCCGACCCGGTTCGCGACCGGCACCTCGACGTTGTCGAGCCACACCTCGTTGACCTCGTGATCCTCGTCGAGCGTGATGATCGGCCGCACCGTGATGCCGGGCGTCTTCATGTCGATGAGGAGGAACGAGATGCCTTCCTGGCGGCGCTCGGTGACCTCGGTGCGCACCAGGCAGAACATCATGTCGGCGTACTGGCCGAGCGTGGTCCAGGTCTTCTGGCCGGTGACGACGTAGTGGTCGCCCGAGGCGTCGACGACGCGTTCCGCCTTTGTCTTCAGCGACGCGAGGTCCGACCCCGACCCGGGCTCCGAATACCCCTGGCACCACCAGTCGGTGCCGTCGGCGATGCGCGGCAGGTAGTGCTGCTTCTGCGCATCGCTGCCGAACTTCATGATCACCGGGGCGACCATCGCCACGCCGAACGGCAGGACCATCGGCGTGCCGGCCGACGCGCACTCCTCGTCCCAGATATGCCGCTGCGTGGCGTTCCAGCCGGTGCCGCCGTATTCGACCGGCCAACCCACGGTCGACCAACCGTTGCCGGCCAGCGTCTTGTGCCAGCGCAGGATGTCGTCCTTCTTCAGGCGACGATGGTTGAGCACCTTGAAGCGCAGGTCGTCGGGCAGGTTGGCCTCGATCCACTGGCGCACGTCGAGGCGGAACGCGTCGTCGGCGTCGGAATAGTTCAGATCCATCGGGTCTCCTTCGAACGGTATGTTGGCAGCGCCTGCGACCGCGGGCGGCTCGTCGTCATTGCAGGGTTTCGGCCAGTGCCGACGGGATCGGAATGCTGAGCGTCTCGATGCCTTCGTCGTGCAATTCGCGTCGCTCGCGATCAGTGGCCGTGCCGCGGATCGGCCGCGACGGCTCTTCTTCGTAATGGATGCGACGCGCCTCCTCCGCGAAGCGGGGACCGACGTCCTCCGTCGTCGCGATCATGCGGCGCAGACGAGCGAAGACCTCGGTGACGGCGGCCGGCGGCGGGGCGCTCGCCGCGGCATCGACGACGGCTTCCTTCCGCACGTCCGCGCCATGCAGGTTCAACCGGGGCGCCGACGGGGCCCGCTGGACCACGACCGAGTCGCACAGCGGACAACGGACGGCGGCCGCGTCGCTCTGAAGCGCGAACTGCTCGGCCGATGCGAACCATCCCTCGAAGCGATGGCCGATGTCACAGGTCAGATCGAAGACTTTCATGGCGGGGCGGCGGTGCGCCGGGTCGAAAGCAGGAAACGAACGGTCGTGCCATTTTATCCGCAAACGCTTCCGCCGCGCTGCGTTTCACGCGGCCGGATCAAGCGACCAGATACGGCAGGAACGCGGCGCGGACGTCGTCGGGGATGGGGATCGCCTGGTCGGTGTCGAGGTCGACATGGACCACGACGCTCCTGGCCTTCAGACGATCGCCTTCGGGGCCGCGGATCAGGTAGTCGAGCGCGAGGCTCGCACCCCCGATGCGCCGCACGACGACATCGATGGCGACGCGGTCGCCGTAGCGGCTCATCCGCAGGAAGTCGACGTCGAGCTTGATGATCGGCCAGCCGCGTCGCAGGACGTTGATCTGCTCGTGCTGCGGCTTGCCGGCGGCGGCCATGAAGTCTTCCATCGCTTCGCTCAGCAGATAGAAGTACTGCGGATAGAACACGATGCCCGCCGGGTCGCAATGATGGAAGCGGATCTCTTTGTCGGTCGTGAAGGTCATGCCGCGATCATAGCGGGCATCGCATCTGCTCAGCTGCCGCCGAACCAGTTGTAGCCCTGGTCTTCCCAATACCCGCCGGGATACTTGTTGGTGACGAACATCGACATGATGTGCTTGGGGTTCTTGTAGCCGAGCTTGGTCGGCATCCGCAGCTTCATCGGAAACCCGTACTCCGGAGGCAACGTGCTGCCGTCGTAGCTCAACGTCAACAGCGTCTGCGGATGCAGCGCCGTCGGCATGTCGATGCTGGTGTAGTAGTCGTCGGCGCAGGCGAAGCCGACGTACTTCGCCGTCTTGTCGGCGCCTATGCGATCGAGGAAGTCCGAGAAACGGATACCGCCCCAGCGACCGATCGCGCTCCAGCCTTCCACGCAGATATGGCGCGTGATCTGGTCGGTCTGCGGCAGCGCGTGCAGCTCGGCGAGCGTCCACGGCTTCCTGTCGCGGATCATGCCGGACAGCTCGAGCTGGTATGCGTCGCCGTCCACCTGCCGGACCTCGTCGATGCCGTAGTAGGCGTTGAAAGGGAACGGCCGCGTGATCATCGACTCGGGATACGTCGGCGCCAGATCGGTGGGGCTGAAGATGGCGCCCTGCACGCGATCGTTGAAGAACGAGATCTTCGTCAGCATCCGGTTGACGGCCTCGTTGTTGTCGAGGACGCAGCCGGTCAGCATCGACAGGCCGCCCAGCGTCAGGCCGCGCTGCAGGAACGATCGGCGCGTGGCCGCGGGCATCAGGCCCAGCGCTTCGCGGACGATGCGGTCGCCGTCTTTCAGGACCGCGGAATCGCCGATACGGGGGGGCCGTCGCTGCATGAAAGTCCTCATCGACCGCGGATCATGGCGACGATCGTGCGCGGAACCAGCAACGACATCACGAGATGGACGACGAAGAACACGACCATGCCCGCCATCGCGAAGAAATGGATGCGTCGTGCGGTCTCGTAGCCGCCCATCAGGTCGCGCAGCAGCGGAAATTGCACGTTCTTCCACAGCACGAGGCCCGACAGCACGATGATCACGAGGTCGACGATGACGAACAGGTACGCGGCGCGCTGGACCGCGTTGTAGCTGCGCAGATCGTCGTGCGACAGCCGGCCCCGGAACGCCGCGACGAGGTCGGCGACGAACGCCTTCCGCGAGACCGGGAGGAACTGACGCGGCAAGCGTCGACTGACGAAGTTGGCCAGCAGGTAGAAGATACCGTTGACGCCGATGATCCACATCGCCGCGAAGTGCCATTGCAGCGCGCCACCGAGCCACCCCCCCAGCGTGATTCCCGCCGGAAAGCGGAACGCGAAGATCGGCGACGCGTTGTAGACCCGCCATCCGCTCATCAGCATCAACACGACGCCGACCGCGTTGAGCCAGTGCGAGATGCGCAACCACAGCGGAAAGACGGTCGTCTTCGACGAGCGGTCACGCCTGTCGATCGGCGGGCTGGCCAGGGCGTTCGCTTCCATTGGCGGCGATGTGCGCGACATCTATGGACGCGGCGCGACCGGCACGTCGACTCGTCGGGTCTGGCCGTTGTTGCCGGGAAAATCGGTGAACAGCGCGTGGACGAGGACCGGCATCACCTGGGCCAGCGACGCGTTGTACGCCGTATTCTCCACGCGACCTTCGTAATACCGCTTGCCGGACACCGTCCTGGAATCGATGTCGAGTTCGAGCCGCTTGCGAAAGACGTCCTGGCGATACGTGCCGAAATCGTCGACGCCGCCATAAGGTCCGTAGAACCCGCCGAAGCCCGCTCCGAATCCGCCGAAGCGTCGGCCGTAGTAGCCGCCGTACGGGCCCCAGAACGGATCGATCGCGGGCCACTGATCACGCACGACCACGCTGACCGTCGTGACCGACGGCCGCAGCGTCACCACCAAGCTGGCCTGGCTGGCATCGCCGACCAGCTTGAAGCCCTGGCTTGCGAGTTCGTCGCGGACGATGTCCTCGTACGACTTGAGCTCGAGGCTGTTCTGGTATTCGAGCGTGCGCGAGAACGCGTAGGTCCGGTCCGCCGGCAGCGTCGCCCATTCGTTGAAGGTGGTGACCTCGGTCTGGATCATGCGCGGACCGAGCGCACAGCCGCCGAGTACCAGCGTGGCAGCGACGCCAGCCATCCAGCGCACGGCCCGCTCCGTCGTACGTCTCGTCGTCCATTCGTTACGCATGTTTCACCTTCGGTCTCGAGTCTCTGTCGTTGTACGCGGCAACCTGCCGCCAGGATGCAGCGCTTCCGCCTGACGCGGGATGATCCGCGGCCCGTCGAGTCTCGGACCACGCGGAAGGCAAGGGGTTTCCGACGGTCGATCATAACGACACTTCTTGCGGAGCGGCGACGACGTAAAATGCGCGTGGGCCCCGCCGCGGCTCCGCTCCGATCCCGACCCCATCCCGCATGAAGCCTGAATCGCACACGACGATCTACCGCAAGGACTACCGGCCGCCCACCTTCCACGTCGAGCGGATCGAGATGGGCTTCGATCTCGACCCGGCGCGGACGACCGTCGCTGCGCGACTGCATCTGGTCCGGCTGCACCCCGGAAGTCTGGAACTCGACGGCGATGGACTGACGCTGCTGCAGCTGGCGGTCGACGACCGGCCGCTGGCCGCCACCGACTACCGACTGACGTCGCGTGCCGAGCGGCAGACGCTGAGGATCGAGAACCTGCCCGACCGCTGCGTCGTCGATGTCGCGGTGTGCGTCGCGCCGGCGACCAACACGTCGCTGATGGGCCTGTACGTCTCCAGCGGCAACTTCTTCACGCAGTGCGAGGCCGAGGGCTTTCGCAAGATCGTCTTCTTTCCCGACCGTCCCGACGTGATGGCGCGCTACACGGTCATGCTCCGCGCCGACCGCAAGCGCTATCCGGTGCTGTTGTCCAACGGCAACCTCGTCGACTCCGGCGAACTGCCCGACGGCCGCCACTTCGCCAAGTGGGAAGACCCGTTCCCGAAGCCGAGCTACCTGTTCGCGCTGGTCGCGGGCAGCCTGTCGTTCATCGAGCGCCGCGTCCACACATGCAGCGGGCGAGCCGTGCTGTTGCAGGTCTACACCGAGAAGCGCGACCTGTCGAAGGCCGGTTACGCGCTCGACTCGCTCGAACGGTCGTTGCGCTGGGACGAGCAACGCTTCGGCCTCGAACTCGATCTCGACCGCTTCATGATCGTCGCCGTCGGCGATTTCAACATGGGGGCGATGGAGAACAAGGGCCTCAACGTCTTCAACACCAAATACGTGCTGGCCGATCCGCGGACCGAGACCGACACGGACTTCGCCAACGTCGAGGCGGTCGTCGGCCACGAGTACTTCCACAACTGGACCGGCAACCGCGTGACGTGCCGCGACTGGTTCCAGCTGACGTTGAAGGAGGGCCTCACGGTCTTCCGCGATCAGGAGTTCTCGGCCGACATGGCCGTGCAGCAGATCGCCGACGCGTCCAGCGCGGCCGACGAGGCAGGCGTGCGCGCCACGCTGCGCATCGAGAACGTGCGTCATCTCCGCGCGTCGCAGTTTCCCGAGGACGCCGGTCCGATGGCGCACCCGATCCGGCCCGAGAGCTATCAGGAGATCGGCAACTTCTACACGGCGACCGTGTACCAGAAGGGTTCGGAAGTGGTCCGCATGCAGCAGACGCTGCTCGGACGGGAAGGATTGCGCAAGGGCCTCGACGAGTACTTCCGCCGCCACGACGGTGCGGCGGTGTCGTGCGACGACTTCGTGTCGGCGATGGAGTCGGTCTACGTCACGCAGAAGCCGGGCGCCGACCTCACCCAGTTCCGTCGCTGGTACAGCCAGGCGGGCACCCCGCGCGTCACCGCGAGCGGCGCCTACGACGCGGCCGCACAGCGATACACGCTGACGTTGCGGCAGTTCTGTCCGCGGGTCGGCGTCGAGAAGATGGCCGCCGTCGACAAGCAACCGTTCCACATCCCTTTCGCGGTGGGTCTGGTCGATCGCGACGGGCGTGCGATTCCCCTGATGCTGAGCGGCGAACCGGCGGCCGCGGATCCCACGACGGACGCCACCACCCGCGTCCTCGACCTCGTCGCCGACGAGCAGCGCTTCGTGTTCGATCGCGTGCCGAGCGAGCCGGTCCCTTCGCTGCTGCGCGACTTCTCGGCCCCGGTCATCGTGGACTTCCCCTACGACGATGCGGACCTCGCGCTGCTGGCGGCGCACGACGAGGACGCCTTCAATCGCTGGGAAGCCGGTCAGCGTCTCGCGACCCGCGAGCTGATCCGCCTCGCCCACCAGGCGCGCGCCGGCGAGCCGTTGGTCGTCGGGACGTCGCTCGTCGACGTCTTCCGCACGACGCTGCGCGACGCGCATCTCGACGCCGGGGTGAAGCAGGCCACGTTGACGTTGCCGTCGGAAGGCGTCATCGGTGAACAGCTGCCCGTGTACGACCCCGCCGCCGTGCGACGCGCGCGCGTGTTCCTGTTCGATGCGCTCGCCGAGGCGCTGGTCGACGACTGGCACGACGTCTATCGAGCCAACCGGACCGCGGGCCCCTATTCGCCGGGCTGGACGCAGAGCTCGCAGCGGTCGCTGAAGAACGTGGCGCTGTCGTATCTGGCGCGGGTCGATGCGCGCGACGCGCAGAAGGTGCTCGACGACCAGTGGTCCACGGCCGGCAACATGACCGACCTGCTGGCGGCCTTCATGGCCATCGTCAACACGGTGGAACGCGATGCCCGCTGCATCGAGCGCAAGGCCCGCAGCATCAGCGGCTTCTATCGCCGCTACCGCACCGATGCGCTGGTCGTCGACAAGTGGCTGCGCGTGCAGGCGACGGCACTGGCCGCCGACGGGGTGCTCGACGACATCGTGCGGCTGACGCGGCACGCCGCCTACGCGCCGACCAACCCCAACAAGGTCAGTGCGCTGCTCGGCTCGTTCTTCACCGGCAACGCGGCGGCTTTCCATCGCGCCGACGGCCGCGGCCATGCGTTCTGGGCCGAGCAGATCCTGGTGCTGGATCCGATCAATCCGTCCGTCGCCGGGCGCCTCGCGCGCGCGCTCGAACGCTGGCAGAAGTTCGGACCCGAGCTGCAGGCGTCCGCGAAGCACGCGCTCGAGACGGTGCGCAACGCCAAGGGTCTGTCGGCCGATGTGCTGGAGATCGTCGACAAGGCGCTCTCGGTCTGAAGCTCTCGATCGTTGACAAGTCAACGATCTTCATCGCCGGTCCGGACATGACCTGCCCGGACGAACCGTCCCACCCCCAACTCTCACCGCGAACCCTCATGCCCGACCCGATCGCCACGCGCGGCCGCATCTCCCTCACCCGCTACCTCATCGAACAGGAGCGTCACCAGGTTGACGATGCGTCGCCTGCGTCATTGAGTGCGTCATCACCCGCATCGTCGCTCGCCCCCTCCCTGCGACTGCTGATCGAGGTCGTCGCGCGGGCGTGCAAGCAGATCGCGCACGAGGTCGGCAAGGGCGCTCTCGGCGGTGTGCTCGGCGAAGCCGGCACCGGCAACATCCAGGGCGAGGCGCAGAAGAAGCTCGACGTGATCGCCAACGAGATCCTGCTCGAAGCCAACGAATGGGGCGGCCACCTCGCGGCGATGGCGTCGGAAGAGATGGCGACCGTCTTCCCGATTCCCGAGCACTACCCGCGCGGGGAGTACCTGCTGCTGTTCGATCCGCTCGACGGATCGTCGAACATCGACGTCAACGTGTCGATCGGCACCATCTTCTCGGTCCTCGCGTTCGACGGCGGCACCGAACCGACCGAAGACGCGTTCCTGCAGTCGGGTGCGCGACAGGTGGCGGCGGGGTACGCCGTCTACGGCCCGCAGACGCAGCTCGTGCTGACGGTGGGTCGCGGCGTCGCCGTCTTCACGCTCGACCGCGAGACCCATTCGTGGATCCTCACCGACGACCAGGTCCGCATTCCCGAGGACACGAAGGAGTTCGCGATCAACATAAGCAACCAGCGCCATTGGGAGGCGCCGGTCACGCGGTACGTCGACGAACTGCTGGCTGGCAAGACCGGGCCGCTGGGCAAGGACTTCAACATGCGCTGGGTGGCATCGATGGTGGCCGACGTCCATCGCATCCTGTCGCGCGGCGGCGTGTTCATGTACCCGCGCGACGCCCGGGAACCCGAGAAGCCCGGCAAGCTCCGGCTGCTCTACGAGGCCAATCCGATGAGCTTCATCGTCGAGCAGGCCGGTGGCGCCGCGACCGACGGCCGCACGCGCATCCTCGACGTGACGCCGACCGGGCTGCACCAGCGCGTGGCGGTGTTTCTCGGCTCGAAGAACGAGGTCGAGCGCATCACCGGATACCACGCCTGACGCTGACGGCGGGTCGCTTCACTGCCTAGTCGCAGGCTGCTGCGTGACGGTCTCCGTGATCTCGCCACCGCCCTTGACGCTGCCGCTCTTGATGCCCTGACCGTTGACGCGCGATTCGCAATCGGCGCGATCCGATGCCGGCAGGTTCGTGCAGCGGGCCATCGCGTTGGCGTCGTAGGTCGTGTTGGGGTTCTGCAGTCTCTTCTCGCGGATGGCGTCGTACGCGGCGCTCGCGCTGCGCAGGCAGGAGGCCTGATCCTGACCGGTGGTGCCGCTCATGCAGCGGGCGCGTTCGGCTTCGTAGCCTGCCTTCGCACTGTCGGCGCCCGGCGGATCGGCCGCGAATGCCGAGGCGCTGGCGACGAAGAGCAAGGCCATCGATGTCCTGTGGAACGTGTTCACGCGGTCTCCCTGAGTTGTCCAGCCGTGATCACGCGCCTGATCTTGCCGCCACGCAGTCAGCGGTCGACCGATTTAACCTCTATCAGGCCGCGCGCCGGCGGCGCATGACGGAGAACGTCAGGCCCACGGCGAGCAGGACGGTCGCGCCCAGGACCATCACCGGCGTCGTCGTGAAATGTTCGACGGCGAAGCCCGCCAGAGCGACGCCGGTGGACTGGCCGAGGAAGTAGAACGACGCGAACAGCGCCACCGCGGTCCCGCGCGAATCGGGCGCCATCTGCGTGGCGTTGATCTGCAGCGTGTTGTGCAGCATGTAGAAGCCGAGTCCCATCCCGTACAGCCCGGGCAACGCGAACAGCCAGCTGGGCAGCGACGGGGGCCCGAGCGCGACGGCGAGGATGCCGACGAACATCAGCAGCGCGCCACCGCGGGCGAGTCCGGCCTCGCCGAGGCGGCCGACCAGCCGGCCCGCGCCGAACGCGAACGACACGCCGCCCACCGCGAACGCGACGAGCATAGAGCCCGAGAGACCGAGCGACAAGCCATGCTTCTGATGCAGGTGCGTCGCGAAGAACGCGAAGGGCCCGTACAGCGCCGCGCCTTCCACGAACACCGTGATCAGGACGCGGCGGGCCCACGGGCGGGACAGCACCGATCCGCACTGGCTGACGAGGCCGAGGCTGGCCGCATGACCGGCGCGGCCGCCGTGCTGCGGCGTGCGGATCACGCGCAGCAGCAATCCGGCCATCACGACGAACCACACGGCGAGGAAGACGAACGGCCCACGCCAGCTCACCAGATCGGTGGCGATGCCGCCGGCGGCCTGACCGACGGCGACGCCGGAGATCTGCCCGACGAGGAAGCGCGCGAGGACCGGCTGGCGATCCTCGTACGCGACGTTGTCGCCGATCCAGGCCATCGACAGCGGCATCATCGACGCCATCGATGCGCCTGCCCAGACGCGTGCGAACAGCAACAGCGCGAAGTCGCCGGCCACGAAGCACGCGACCGATGCGAGCGCGGCGCTGACGCACGCCAACAGGATGACGCGCAGCTTGCCGAAGCGGTCGCCCGACGGCCCGAACACGATCTGCAGGCAACCGTAGGCGACCGCGAAGACCGTCACGACGTTCGCGGCCTGCCGGATCGTGACGCCGAAGTCGACCGCGAGCCGGGGGATCGCGGCGTCCATCACGCGCATCGACATCGCGCTGCCGAACGCGATCATCGACAGCAGCACGATGACGGGCCCGATGCCCGGCGCGAGCTTCGCGGACACGGCAGCGGCGTCGGGCTTCAGGCGGTCAGGGCAGCAGGACCAGCGAACCGGTGGTCTTGCGTCCCGCGAGGTCCTCGTGCGCCTTCGCGACATCGGCGAGCGGATAGGTGCGTTCGACCTCGAACTTGATCGTGCCCGACGTGACGGCCTCGAACAGTTCGGCGACGGCGGCGTCGAGGCGGTCGCGCGTGGCGACATGGGTGCCGAGCGTCGGCCGCGTGACGTACAGCGATCCCTTGGCGGCGAGGATGCCGAGATTGACGCCCGCGACCGGACCCGATGCGTTGCCGTAGCTGACCATCAGGCCGCGCGGCTGCAGGCAGTCGAGCGACGCTTCCCAGGTGTCCTTGCCGACACCGTCGTACACGACCGGCACCTTCTTGCCGCCGGTCAGCTCGGCGACGCGTTCGGCGATGTCTTCCTTGCTGTAGTCGATCGTCTCCCACGCGCCGTGCGCCTTCGCGAGCGCCGCCTTGGCGGGCGAGCTGACCGTGCCGATCAGCTTGACGCCGAGCGCCTTCGCCCACTGGCACGCGATCAGGCCGACGCCACCGGCCGCCGCGTGGAACAGGATGGTCTCGTCGCCCTGCAGTCGATAGGTCTGACGGAACAGGTACTGGACCGTCAGTCCCTTCAGCATCATCGCGGCGCCCTGCTCGAACGAGATCGAGTCCGGCAACCTCACCACCTGCAGGGCCGGCATCGTGCGCACGGTCGAGTAGGCGCCGAGCGGGCCCTGGCCGTACGCGACACGATCCCCGACCGCGACATGCGTGACGCCGGCACCGACCGCGGCGACGATGCCGGCGCCTTCGAAGCCGAGGCCCGATGGCATCGGCGTCGGATAGAGCCCGGTACGGAAATAGATGTCGATGAAGTTGATGCCGACTGCCTTCTGCGTGATGGTCACCTCGTCCTTGCCGGGAGCGGGGACGTCGACGTCTTCGAACTTCATGACCTCGGGTCCGCCGTTGGCATGCATGCGGATGGCCCGCGCCGACGTGGCCACGGCAGTGACGGTTGCAGTGGTTTTCTTGATCATCGATGAATCTCCTGTGCGATCGGTTCTGTGAATGGTCGTCGCGCCTTTTCGCGCGGCACGTGCCGGCCTTCGTTCGCCTTGCCCCGCGAGACGATGAACACGCCTACCATGACGAGCACGGTCCCGGCGATCTGCGTCGGTCCCATGCGCTCGTCGAGCAGCAGATCGGCGAGGACGATCGTCGACACCGGGCCGACCATGCCGATCTGCGACGCGACGCTCGCGCCGAGCCTGCTGATCCCGAGCATGACGAGGAACACCGGCAGGACCGTGCACAGCGTACCGTTGACGAGGGACAGGCCGTACACCGGCGCCGGCAGGTCGGCAAGCAGATTCAGGGGGCGCGTGACGACGAAGTGCAGCATGCAGAACAGCGACGCGACGCAGCTGGCGTAAGCGGTCAGGCGCAACGCACCGAGTCTTCTCACGAGTTCGCCGCTGCCGACGAGATAGAGCGCGTAGGCCAGCGCGCTGCCGAACACCAGCAGGCTGCCGAGCGCGATGCTGCGGCCACCGACGTGGAAGTCGTGCACGAACGCGAGGACGACGCCGGCGTAACCGAGCAGCAGCGCGGCGAGCTGCCGGACCGTGGTGCGACGCCCGAGGAACAGCAGGCCGATCAGCAGGACCAGCGTCGGATTGAGATAGAGGATCAGCCGCTCGAGCGACGCGCCGACGTATTCGAGCCCGAGGAAGTCGAGATAGCTCGCGAGGTAGTAGCCGAGGAAGCCGACGACCACGACCTTGACGGCGTCCGCGCGTGTCAGCGGCACGACACCGCGTCGCGTGGCGGCGTACCACGCCATCGCCGCGAACAACGGCAGCGCCACGCCCATCCGCAGCGCGATCAGCGTGATCGCATCGGCGCCGTAGCGGAAGCCAAGCTTGACGATGATCGCCTTGCCCGAGAACGCGATCGCGCCGAGCGCGGAGCACGCGACGCCGGTGATCGATGACGCAGCCACGTCGCGGGATCGCGGATCGACCAACTCGGCACGGGCGGGGAGGGAGAATTCGGTGAAGCGGGACATGACGCGGATCCGCACGACGCGGCATCGATCGTCGCGACCGCAAGCCTGGATCGAAGGCCGTCGCGACTGGCCCGGACTATAACGCTTCGAGCCGCCGGGCTGGTCCGCCGGCTTCTATAATCGAGGCACCATGCCCGATGCCGCGCGCATCGTTCGAGGCAGGCCTTCCAGATCGCTCATGAAAATCATCGTCCTCGGTGCCGGCATCCTCGGCACGACTTCCGCCTGGTTCCTTCGTCGCGACGGACACGACGTCACGGTCATCGACCGTCAGCCGGCCGCGGGTCTCGAGACGAGCTATGCCAACGGCTCGCAGATCTCGGTTTCGTATGCCGAGCCGTGGGCCAACCCTGGCGCGCCGATGAAGATCCTCAAGTGGCTCGGCAAGGAGGACTCGCCTCTGCTGTTCCGCCTGACGACCGATCCGCATCAATGGATGTGGGGGCTGTCGTTCCTCGCCAACTGCACGCCCGGCAAGACGCGCTTCAACACCATCCAGCTGACCAACCTCGGCATCTACAGTCGCAACACGCTGATCGCGTTGCGTCGCGAGACCGGAATCCGCTACGACGAACTCGAGCGCGGCATCCTGCACCTCTACGAGAGCGACGCCGACTTCGATGCGGCGCGGCCGGGTCTCGAACTGATGCGCGAGTTCGGCTGCACGATGAACTTCCTGAACCCCGAGCAGATCGTCGCGCTCGAGCCGTCGCTGGCGCCCTATCGTCCGCGACTGGTCGGTGGCGCTCACGCGCCGCAGGACGAGTCGGGCGACGCGCTGCAATTCACGCAGAAGCTCGCGGCGCTGGCGGCGGAGAAAGGCGTCGAGTTCCGCTACGACACGCAGGTCGTCGGCCTCAACTCGAACGGCGACCGCGTCTCGGGTGTGGTCGTCAAGGACGGATTGCTCAACGGACCCGGCCAGGAACAGACCCTGCTCGCGGACGCGTACGTCGTCTGCATGGGCACGTGGTCCGCGCAGTTGCTGCGCAAGGTCGGGGTGCAGACGCTGATCTATCCGGCCAAGGGTTACTCGGCGACGGTGCCGATCAAGCCGGGCGCCCTCGCCAACACCGTCAGCCTCACCGATCATCAGCTCAAGATCGTCTTCTCGCGTCTCGGCGACCGCATCCGCATCGCCGGCACCGCCGAGCTCGCGGGCTACGGCACGGAACTCAACCGCTTCCGCTGCGAGGCGCTGACCCGCCGCGCCGAGGAGATTTTCCCCGGCGTGCTCGACATCCCCAGGGCCGAATATTGGGCCGGCCTGCGTCCCGCCACGCCGTCCAACGTGCCTTACGTCGGCCGCAGCAAACTCGGCAACCTGTGGCTCAACACGGGCCACGGCACGCTGGGCTGGACCCACGGCGCGGGTTCTGGCCTCGCGATCGCGGACCTCATCGGCGGCCGCAAGCCGGCGGTGGATTTCGCGTTCTGCGGCCGTTGATGCCTAGCGTTCGTTGTTGAGGACTCCCGGACGACCGGGCGCTTCCGCGGCTCGCGGCTCAGCGCGCTGGGCGGGCGGCGCCGGCGGCGCATGCATGCGTCAGCGCTTGCTTTTTGGATTCTAGCGCCAGCAGCAGCAGCAGCAGCAGCACTTTGCTTGCAGGCTGGTAGGTAACAAATATACCTTAATTATTCTTCGCATTCTCAAGTCCACCTTTCTTAAAGTACCAA
>CAZZWS010000015.1:23063-30211 GCA_964657795.1 Beijerinckiaceae bacterium | reverse complement strand
GCATCGTCTCTTTCCCGGCCAGCTCGAAGCGAGCCTGCGCGACCAGGTGCTCAACACCGACGGCACGACGCCGCAGGCGTTGCTCGCGGCCCACGATCAGGCGGCGCGCTGTCGCGCCGAGTTCGACGCGCTCGCAGCGCCCTTCGACGCGGTGCTCACGCCGAGCACCGTCGGCTCCGCGCCGGCCGGCCTGGCGCAGACCGGCGACCTGATCTTCAACGGGCTGTGGACGCTGCTGCACACGCCGTGCGTCAACGTGCCGGGCTGGGAAGACGAGAGCGGCATGCCGGTCGGCCTGACGCTGACCGGCCCGCGCTTCGCGGACCGTCGCGTGCTGGCGGTGGCCGAGGCGATGGATACCCTGCTTCGTTGACAAGTCAACGATTTTGCGTCGAGCCCTCGATCAGCGCGATGGCCCTCGCCTCGTCGACCACCTCGGCGTACTTGGCCTGCAGATCGAACAGGTTGGCGTCGTGCGGCCGGCTGTCGCGATCGCCGCAGGCCTCGCGGACGACGTACGGGACGAAGCCGTTCTGCATCGCGTCGAGCGTCGTGGCTCGCACACAGCCTGAGGTTGAGAAACCCGTGATCAACAGCGTGTCGATACCGGTCGCGGTCAGCATGGCCGCGAGCGACGTGCCGAAGAACGCCGACGCGTACTGCTTGACGACCACGGCTTCGTCGTCGCGCGGTTGCAGCGCGGGCGGGAAGGCCGCGAGCGGCGAGCCCGGCAGGAAGGCGCGCAGGGCGGGCACCTTGCGAAAGAACAGCCCGCCGTCGAGGCCGGCCGCGCGATAGGCGACCGACGTGAAAACGACCGGCATGCCGGCAGCGCGCGCGGCGGCGACGAGCCTGACGTTGCTCGCCAGCGCATCCACGAACGGCACGGCGTACAACGGGCTGGCCGGATCGAGGTAGGCCTGCACGACGTCGACGATCAGCAGCGCCGGGCGCTTGCCGAACAGCAGGTGTCCGGCGAACCCGGCCCGTTCGTAATCGGACTCCAGGGTGGCGTCGGCGGTCGGGGGTACAAGCTTGTCGGTCATCTCGAAGGTCCATGAAGTGATGTCGCAGGACGCATGATGCTTGCTCGCGGACCGATGGCGAAGGCCGCACGACGATGCATCCGCAGTTCGGATAGCCGTCAACCGGCGCTGGCCGACGACCCCGTCTTCCGCTAACGTCCGGGACCATGAGCGAAACCCTCTACCGCAAGCTGTGGAACAGCCACGTCGTGACCGAGTACGGCGACGGGTCGGCGTTGCTGTACATCGACCGGCAACTGCTGCACGAAGTCAGCAGCCCGCAAGGCTTCGAAGGATTGCACGACCGCGGCCTGCCCGTGGCACGCCCCGAGACGCAGCTCGCGGTGGCCGATCATTCGGTGCCGACGCACTTCCGCGAGCGGCCCATCGCCGACCCGCAGGCGCGCGCGCAGGTCGACCTGCTGACGGAGAACAGCCGCGTCTTCAGGCTCGAACACATTCCGCTGCGGGACCAGCGTCACGGCATCGTCCACGTCATCGGACCCGAGCAGGGCTTCACGCTGCCGGGCATCACGATGGTGTGCGGCGATTCGCACACGTCGACCCACGGCGCGTTCGGCGCTCTCGCGTTCGGCATCGGCGCCACCGAGATCGAGTGCGTGCTCGCGACCCAGACGCTGCGCCAGTCGCGCGCCCGCGACCTGCTGGTCCGCATCTACGGCGTCCTCGCACCGCAGGTCGCGGCCAAGGACGTGATCCTGCACGTCATCGGCCGCCTCGGCGCGTCGGGCGCGGTCGGTTACGCGATCGAATACGCCGGCAGCCTGGTCACGTCGCTCGACATGGCCGGTCGCATGACCCTCTGCAACATGACCATCGAAGCCGGCTCGCGCACCGGTCTCGTCGCGCCCGACGACGTGACCTATGCGTGGCTCGAAGGCCGACCAATGGCGCCGGTCGGCCGCGACTGGATGCACGCGCTCGACTACTGGCGAACGCTGCCGAGCGACCGCGACGCCGTGTTCGATCGCACGCTGCACGTGGACGCCGCGACGCTCGCGCCGCAGGTCACGTGGGGCACGAGCCCCGACCAGGTCCTGGCCATCGACAGTCGGGTTCCCGATCCTGACCTGCAGGTCGACGACGCCGCACGCCGGAAGGTGGGCCGCGCGCTGGACTACATCGGCCTCGCGCCCGGCAGCGCATTGCAGGACGCCCGCATCGACCAGGTGTTCATCGGCTCGTGCACCAACGGCCGTCTCGACGACCTGCGCGCCGCGGCCGACGTGCTGCGCGGTCGTCGCAAGGCGGCCCACGTCAACGCGCTCGCGGTGCCCGGCTCGGCACAGGTCAAGCGCCAGGCCGAGGACGAGGGACTCGATCGCGTCTTCATCGACGCGGGCTTCGAGTGGCGCGACGCCGGCTGCTCGCTGTGCGTCGCGATGAACGACGATCGGCTCGCGCCCGGCACGCGCTGCGCGTCCACGTCGAACCGGAATTTCGAGGGACGGCAAGGCGTGGGTGCGCGCACGCATCTGGTCAGTCCGGCCACCGCCGCCGCGAGCGCCGTCGCCGGCCATCTCGCGGACCCGCGCGCGTTCGCGCCCCGTTGACATGGAAGCCTTCACCACGCTGACGTCGATCGCCGCGCCGCTGCCCGACGCGGACATCGACACCGACATCATCTTTCCGGCGCGTTTCCTCACCCTGACCCAGAAGAAGGGCCTCGGTCGCTACGCTTTCCACGACAAGCGCGTTCCATCTGAAGGGAACGAGGGCGCGGCGGCCTTCGTGCTCGACCAGCCGCGCTGGAACGGCGCCCGCATCCTCGTGACCGGTCCCAACTTCGGCTGCGGCTCGAGTCGCGAGCAGGCGCCGTGGGCGCTGGCGGACCTCGGCATCCGCTGCCTGATCGGACCGGGCTTCGGCGACATCTTCGAAGCCAACTGCCAGCGCAACGGCATGCTGCCGGTGCGGGTCGGTGGCGACGATCACGCGGCGCTGATGCGTTGCGCGGAGGCGGCCGGCACGATCACCGTCGATCTGACGACACGCACGTTGCGTTACGACCTGCACACGATCGACTTCGCTTTTCCCGCTGCCGCCCGCGACGCGTTGCTGCGCGGCATCGACGAGATCGATCGCATCCTCCAGGACGAGGCGGTCCACATCGCCGCGTTCGAACGCGGACAAAGACAACGGATGCCGTGGCTGTTCGCGACGTCCACCAACGAGGAACCCTGATGGCCGATCCGGTCTTCAAGAACAAACTCGCATCCGGCGAGTTCTTCGTCGTCCCCGGCGCGCAGGACATGATCGCGGCGGCGATGGTCGACCACGTCGGCTTCCCGATCGTCTACGGCACCGGCTACTGGCTGACGGCGTCCAGCCTCGGCCTGCCCGACGCCGGCCTCGCCAGCTACACCGAGATGGTCGACCGCATGGCGACGTTGGTCCGGTCGAGCAAGGCCGCCGTGATCGCGGACGGCGACACCGGCTACGGCGGCCTGCTCAACGTGCAGCACACGGTGCGCGGCTACGAGGCAGCCGGCGTCACGGCGATCCAGCTCGAGGACCAGGAGTTCCCGAAGAAGTGCGGGCACACGCCGTACAAGCGCTGCGTGCCGACCGAGGACATGGTCGACAAGATCAGGGTCGCCTGCGAGGCGCGCGAGGACAAGGACAACTTCCTGATCATCGCGCGCACCGACGCGCGCGCCGGCGACGGCGTCGACGCGGCGCTGAAGCGCCTCGAGGCCTACGACCGGGCCGGCGCCGACGTGCTGTTCTTCGAGGCGCCGCAGTCCGAGGACGAGATGCGCCGCGCGTGCGAGGCGTTCGACAAGCCCATGTTGGCCAACATGGCCGACGGCGGCAAGACGCCGATCCTGAGCGCGAAGGTGCTCGCCGAGATCGGCTACGCGTTCGCGATCTATCCGTCGATGACGAGCCTGGTCGCCGCCGCCGCGATGGAGCGGGCGCTGCGCCTGCTGAAGGACCAGGGCCTGAGCCAGAGTCCGGACATCCCGATGTTCGACTTCATGCAGTTCTGCCGATTGATCGGCTTCGAAGAGGTGTGGGACTTCGAGAAGCGCTGGGCGAAGTGAGTCCGCGACCGCAATCCACCGCCTTGTCCGCGATGGACTGACGCAGGTCGGCGGCCTGCGGCGACTCGAACAGGCGCTCGACCGCCGCGCGCTGGATGGCCCGCAGGTCGAGCGTGTCGCCGAAGTCGTGACAGTCGCGCGGATCGCGCCGCCACCACGGACCGAGGATCACGGCGTCGCGCGCGTCGAGCCACGCCTGATTGAGGTGGCCACCATCGGCTCGGGTCGCCGCATGCCGCGGCGCCGGCATCGGACCGCGATGCGCGAGCGGCGAGGCGGTCGACCAGCGCTCCGGCCGGCGCAGCGCGAGCCAGTGGGCGAGCCAGCTCCCCGCGCCGACGCCGCTCAGTTCGGCGTCCGCCAGGTCCAGTCGCTCGAGGCCGTCCTGAAGGGCGTCGAGCAGCGCCATCACGTCGCTCCCCGGCGCGCTGTCGGACTCGCCGTGACCGGGCAGATCGCACGCGAACACCGGCCGCTCGCCGAGCAGCGGCGCGAGCCGGGCGTCGAGCACGCGGGCGCTGCCCGGCGAGTCGTGCAGGACGATCAGCGGCCGCCCCGCGCCCTCGCGACAACCGCGCCAGTGCAGCCGCGCGCCCGCGGATCCGCGATGGCGATCGGTCAGCGTCGACCCCGACCAGCGCTCGTCGGTGGCCGGCGGCGCCGGCGCGAGCGCCGCGCCGCCCTGCAGCGCCGTCCAGACCTGCGGAGCCCAGCCCGCGGTGTCGTTGGCGAACGGCGCCACCGTCACGCACGCCGGGACCGGCCCGAGTTGCTCGAGATGGGTCCGCAGCACGTCGTTGGCGCGCGCGCCGACCCGCGTCGTCACGCGCAGTCGCGCGACCCAGGCCCCGCCATCGGTGCGCAGGGCGGCCGCGTAGGCCGAGCGGTAGTCGCTCGCGACCAGCAGATCGAGCGTCGCGGCCTGCAGCGCGTCGGGCGACGGCAGAGGCCGCCACATGCGCGCGTCGCTACGCCGCGCGTTCCACGGAAAGAACAGCGCCTGATCGCGCATGCGGTTCCAGGACCACGTCATGTGCAGGCCGTCGGCGTCGGGCTCCAGCACCGGCAGGTAGGCGTCGACGTCGTGCGCCAGGTCAATCTCCCGGGTCGCGGTGAACACGCCGAGACCGTCGAGCACGAGCCGCTCGACCCGCTGCGGATGGCGCACGGCGAGCGCCACGGCGACCGCTGCGCCGGTGTGCGTGCCGTAGAGACGGACCCGCGGCAGCCCGAGCGCGGTGAGCGTGGCCGCGAGCGCATCCGCGAAAGGCTCGATGGAGGATGCGATCGACTCCGTCGCGGACAGCGGCAGCGAGCGCCCGAAGCCCGGCAGGTCGATCGCGAACAGCGCCATGCCGTCGGGGGCGGACTGGATCAGCGGCAACATCGCCAGCGACGAACGCGGCGACGCATGGAGCAACACGACCGGTTCGCCATGACCCTTGTGCCGGTAGTGGACGGTGCGCCCGTCGACCTGGATGTAGCGGCTGGTGAGGGAGGCGGTCGTCATGGCTGCATCATCGGGCGGCACGCGTTGTGGCGTCGCGCCGTGGTTCGGTGATCGGGCGACGGATGGTATGATGACGCGGACACCGCCTGCGTCGGTCGCCGGGCAATCTCCGCGGGTCGGATAAAGCGCCGACCCGCGACCGCCCTGCGACCAGTTCTCGCTCAGCATGCGGACATGCAAGGACACATCGACATCGTCGTCAACCTGTTCACGCCCGAGGAAGTGCAAGCGGGCCAGACCGGCTTCGACGCAAGTTTCACGAGCCAGGTCCGCATGCCGGACCATTTCAAGACCGGCGTCTCGATCGAGGACTACCTGCGCAAGATGGACCGCGCCGGCATCGAACGCTCGCTGCTGATCGCGGTCCGCGCCGGCGACCTCGCGATGAAGGGCTCGTTCGAGATCCCGTACGCCAAAGTCGCGCACTGGTGCGAGAAGTATCCCGAGCGCTTCAGCGGCCTGGCCGGCGTCGACATCCATCGCGGCATGCAGGGCCTGCGCGACCTCGAGCACGCGGTCAGGGAGATGGGCTTCGTCGGAGCGCACGTCTATCCGCATTGGTTCAAGCTCGCGCCGAACGAGGCGCTCTACTACCCGTACTACGCGAAGTGCTGCGAGCTCGACGTGCCGATCATGATGCAGGTCGGGCAGAACCTGATCTACCAGAAGGACGTGCGGCTGCCGAGCGTCGCGCGACCGATCCTGCTCGACCAGATCGCGATCGACTTCCCCGAACTGCGGCTGATCGGCATCCACGTCGGCGTGCCCTGGACCGACGAGATGATCGCGATGGCCTGGAAGCACGAGAACGTGTACCTCGGCATCGACGCGTACGCGCCCAAATACCTGTCGCCTGCGCTGGTCCACTACATGGACAGCTACGGCTCGCAGAAGGTGCTGTTCGGCACCGACTGGCCGGTGATCGACCCCGAGCGCGCGGTCGCCGAGATGACGGCGCACGAGCTCAGGCCCGACGCGATGCGGTCGGTGATGCGCGACAACGCGTTGCGCGTGTTCAAGCTGTAAGCCGTGTCGCGCGCGCGGACGTGAGTCGATGAGCGTCGCCGCGGAAACGGTCGCGTCCGCACCCGCGGGCCGGACCACCGACGAGGCCGCGTCCGGCTACGCCTGGTACGTCCTCTTTGTCCTGATCGTCGCGTACACGCTGGCCTACGTCGACCGCACCGTCGTCACGCTGATGGTCGCGCCGATCAAGCGCAGCCTGCATCTGACCGATGTCGAGATCAGCCTGCTGCACGGACTCGCGTTCGCGATCTTCTACACGGTGCTCGGCATCCCCATCGCGCGCCTCGCGGATCGTCATCGCCGCGTGACCATCATCGCGACCGGCATCGTGATCTGGAGCGCGATGACCGCGGCGTGCGGGTTCGCGCGAGGCTTCGGCCAGCTGTTCGCGGCGCGCGTCGGCGTCGGCGTGGGCGAGGCGGCGCTGTCTCCCGCGGCCTATTCGATGCTGGCCGACTCGTTCCCGCCGATGCGTCTCGCGCGCGCCATCTCGATCTACAGCGGGGCGATCTTCATCGG
>CAZZWS010000015.1:8665-23053 GCA_964657795.1 Beijerinckiaceae bacterium | reverse complement strand
GCCGCGACCGAAACCGACCCGAAGGCGCGGCCTGCGAAGTCGCCGGCGGCGCGCTGATCGCGTCGGTGCAGCCGATCACGCTGCCTTTCGTGGGCACGCTCGAACCGTGGCAGACCGTCTTCGTCCTGGTCGGCGCGCCGGGGCTGCTGGTCGGCGCGTGGGTCGCGACTCTGCGCGAGCCGCCACGACACGAACGGGGCGATGTCGCAGCCGTCTTCCCGGGTCTGCGCGAAGTCGTCGGCTTCCTGCGCGCGCACCTGGCCACGTATGGCCGGTTCATCGTCGGCACTTCGATCGCGAGCCTGATGTACAACGGCGCGACGGCGTGGATCCCGACTTACTTCATCCGCGTGCACGGCTGGACTCCGTCGCAGGTCGGCCTGGCGTTCGGCACATCGCTGATGATCTTCGGCACCGGCGGCATCGTCAGCGGCGGCTTGTTGTGCGAGCGGCTGCGGAGCCGCGGCTTCAGCGATGCGAACCTGCGCATCGCGACGATCGCATCGCTGCTCGCGCTCGTGCCGGGCGTCGCCGCGCCCTTCGTCGGCGACCCCAGGCTGTCGCTCGCCTGCTACTGCCTCTTCCTGTTCTTCGCCGCGATGCCGCAGGGCGGCAACGGCGCGGCGCTGCAGGAGATCACGCCGAACCGCATGCGGGCCCAGATCACGGCGATCTATTTCTTCGGCCTCAACATCGCCGGCATCGGCATGGGGCCGACGATCGTCGCGGCGATCGGCGACCGCGTGTTCCGCGACGAGATGGCGATCGGCATGGCGATCGCGGTGATGATCGCAGTCGCCGCGCCGCTGTCGGCGTTGTTGTTGCGCGCCACGTGGACGCCGTATCGGCGGACGTTGGCGGAGACGACTCCTATCCCCGTGCACTGACCGTTGATTGCTATTGGCTGTCATCCCGGCGAAGGCCGGACCCCATTTCGCACCGCATGCAAAGACAAGCAACTTGGGCCCCGGCCTTCGCCGGGGTGACAGGTTCATCTGATCGCAACCTGCTCACCGAATGCCGAATCTTCCGTCGCCCCCTCCCCTGCCGCTTGGCTTTCGTAACCTGACCGTCAGCAGCGGCATCCGCACCGCGGCCACGCGCGATCCGTCGAAGAAGGCGATCCTGTTCGAAGGCCGCCATCGGACCTACGCACAGCTGATCGAGCACTTCGATCGCGTGGCCAACGCGGTCCTCGGCCTCGGTCTCGTCGCGGGCCGGAACGTCGCGTTGATCGCGCCGAACTGCCTGGAATACGTCGAGATCGTCTGCGGCGTGTCGGACATGGGCGGTGCGGTCGCGACGCCGAACCCCAAGCTGACTCCGCAGGAGCTGATCGACATCTGCAACGACTGCGAAGCGCGCATCGTCTTCGTGCATCCCGACTGCATCGCCGGCCTCGACCGCTCGCTGCTGCCGATGGTCGGGCACGTCGTCGTGCTGGGCGCCGACTACGACGCGCTGCTCACCCGCGCGAGCACGCGCTTCGAGCTGCCGTTCGTGGCCGAATGGTCGACCTTCTCGATCCCCTACACGTCGGGCACCACCGGCCGGCCGAAGGGCGTGATGCTGCCGCACCGCTCGCGCAGCCTCGCGTTCCTGACCTACGCGGCCGAGTACGGCATCTATTCGCCGGACGATCACTACCTCGCGTTCACGCCGATGTGCCACGGCGCCGGGCTCGCATACCCGATGGCGGTGCTGTTCGTCGGCGGCACGGCCGAGATCCTCGGGCGCTTCGATGCCGAGGAAGTGCTGCGCGCGCTGCACTCGAAGCGCGTGACCGGCATGTTCACGGTGCCCACCCACTACCACTCGATTTTCGACCTGTCGCCGACGGTGCTCGACAGCCTGCGCGGCCACGGCTTGCGCGGCATCGTCGCCAACGCGGCGCCGCTGTCGCAGGCCACGAAGGAACGCATCGTCGACTACTTCGGCCCCGGCCTGCTGCACGAGACCTACGGCTCGACCGAGGCCGGCGTCGTGTCCAACCTGCGTCCGGCCGATCAGTTGCGGAAAGTCAACTGCGTGGGCCTGCCCTTCGTCGGCAACCAGATCAGGCTGCTCGACGACGCCGGTCGCGACGTCGGCGTCGACGAAGTCGGCGAGCTGTTCAGCACGTCGAGTTGCCTCTTCAACGGCTACTGGGGCAACCCCGCCGCGACCGAAGAGGCGTTCCGCGACGGCTGGGTCAGCGTCGGCGACCTCGCGAAGCGCGACGCCGAGGGCTACCTCTACATCGTCGATCGCAAGAAGGACATGGTGATCACCGGCGGCACCAACGTCTATCCGCGCGAGGTCGAAGCGATCCTCGACCGGCATCCGGACGTGGTCGAGAGCGGCGTGTTCGGCGTCCCCGACGAGCGCTGGGGCGAGCAGGTGATGGCGTGCGTGGTGTTGGCGGCCGGCAGCACGGTCTCGACGGAAGAACTGTCGGCGTTCCTCAAGCCGCAGCTCGCGCCGTACAAGCTGCCGAAGCGGGTGATCGTCGTGGCCAGCCTGCCGCGCAACGCGAACGGCAAGGTGTTGAAGCGGACGTTGCGGGATACGTACGCGGTCTAGGACGGCCGGTCTGCATCGGCGTCCGCTGGCTCGGGGGTCAGCGGTACATACGGCCCCTGGGCCCGGCGACGCAAGTACCTTTCGCCGCTTCGTCCATCGAGCAGCAGAGACCATCCGAGCGTGCCTGCGAGCAACAGCGCAACGACAACGATGCAGATCAGAATGTCCATGTCCTTCGCCGCCTCGAATCGATCAATGAAGCCTATGCGACCTGTAGATCCTGCGTCAATCGGCGCTTCTCCGTCGCCATCAGCGCCAGATACACCGCGATCGAAACGAACAGCCCGACGAACCACGCGTAGTCGTAGATCGACCGCAACGCCGTCGACACCCCCGCGAAGGTCTGCGGGAACGCCGCCGCCAGGAAGCCCGGCACGTTCGGCGCCACCGCGACCGCCAACGCGATCAACGCAGCCGGGTTCCAGCCGTTGCGATACGCATAGCGCCCGTTCACGTTGTAGATCTCGTCCACGTCGACCCGCGTCCGCCGCACGATCCAGTAGTCCGCGATCATGATGCCCAGCACCGGGCCGAGCAGCGCGCCGTAGCCGCCCAGCCACGTGAAGATGTAGCCGCCCGACGACTCGATCAGCTTCCACGGCATCATCACGATGCCGAGTACGGCCGTCAGATAGCCGCCGCGCGCGAAGTCGATGTGACGCGGGAAGATCGCCGCGAAGTCGTACGCCGGCCCGACCACGTTTGCCGCGAGGTTCACGCACAGCGTGTCGATGACGATGATGGCCAGGCCGATCGCCACCGCGAGGCCTTCCATGCGACCCGCCAGGTCGACCGGGTCCCAGATCGCCTTGCCGTAGATCGTGACGGTCGCCGACGTGACCGCGACGCCGACGAACGCGAGCAGCCCCATCGGCGCCGGCAGCCCGATCGACTGGCCGATCACCTGGTCGCGCTGGCTGCGTGCGAAGCGCGTGAAGTCGGGGATATTCATCGCCAGCGTCGACCAGTAGCCGACCATCGCGGTGAACGCCGGCCAGAAAAGAAACCAGAAGCGCCCTGCCTTCGGTCCGCCTTCCGCGAATTGGGACGGCGCGTGCATCAGCGCGCCGAGGCCGTCGGCGCGGACATAGGCCCAGCCCAACAGGGCGAGCAGGATGACCACCTTGACCGGCGCCGTCACGCTCTCGATCCAGCGCACGGCCTCCGGACCGCGCGCGATGAACACCAGATGCAGCGCCCAGAACACGATGAAGCTCGCGAGCTGACCCGCGTCGATGCCGAGGCCCTCGATCTTCGCGCCGACCAGCCAGCCGCCGCTGACGATGTTGCCGACCGCGTAGATCGCGCTGCCACCGACCCAGCACTGGATGCCGAACCAGCCGCACGCGACCAGCGCACGCAGCAGCGCGGGCAACTTCGCACCACGCACGCCGAAGGACGTGCGCACCAGCACCGCGAACGGCACCGCGAGCTTGGCGCCGGCATGACCGTTGAGCAGCATGGGCACGAGCACGACGACGTTGCCGGCGAGGATCATCCCAACCGCCTGCCACGCGGAGAAGCCCTGGTCGATCAGCCCCGCCGCAAGCATGTAGCCCGGGATGCAGATCACCATGCCGATCCACAGCGCGACGAAATGCCAAGCGGTCCAGGTGCGATGCGCGGCCGGCGTCGGGGCCAAATCGGGGTTCCACAGCTCGGGCGAGCGCGCGTGGACGACGCTATCCGGGAGTGCATTCATCATGGTTTCGTCTCGCATGTTCCGTGCCGCGATTGTCGCGGGAAGCCGCCGATCGCTCGTCGATGCTGTCGTTCGCGAGCGACACGGATACCGGCGTTGTCCACGGTGCGGTGGCGGTCCAGCCCGCGGCGATGACCGTCTCGCGGATAAACACTGCCGCGCTTTTCCCTTTGCGGTCGCCGCTTCCCAGAATCGCGTCTCGGATTCTGCCGGGAGCGGCTGCATGGCGTATCGATTGGGCGTGGATGTCGGGGGCACCTTCACCGACCTGTTGCTGTTCGAGGACACGAGCGGCACGTTCTGGCGCCACAAGACGCCGTCGACCCCACACGACAGCTCGGTCGGCATCCTGACCGGCCTCGAGGCGATCTGCGCCAAGGCGAACGTGAAGCCGTCGCAGGTCGGCGTGCTGCTGCACGGCACGACCGTCGCGACGAACGCCGTCCTCGAAGGCAAGGGCGCGCGCGTCGGCCTGATCGTGACCGAAGGCTATCGCCAGATCATGCAGATCGCGCGCAGCTTCGTGCCCGGTGGTCTGGCCGGCTGGATCGTCTGGCCGAAGCCCGAGCCGATGGCCGCGCTCGAGGACACGATCGAGACGAAGGGCCGCATGAACGCGACGGGCCACGAGGTGCGTCCCATCGACGAGGCCGAGATCCGCGCTGCGCTGAAGAAGCTCGGTGACGCGGGCGTGGAGGCCATCACGGTGTCGCTGATGAACGCGTACATGAACGGCGCGCACGAGAAGCGGATCGGCGAGATCGCGGCCGAACTGCTGCCGCACCTGTCCGTTTCGCTGTCGCACGAGGTGCTGCCCGAGATGCAGGAATACGAGCGCACGCTGACCACGGTCGCGAACGCCGCCGTACGGCCCGTCGTCGGCCGCTACGTCCGCAACCTGCGCAGCAAGCTCCAGGACACCGGCATGGCCGGCAAGCTGTCGCTGCTGCGCTCCGATGGCGGCCTGATGTCGTCCGAGAAGTCGGAGGAACATCCGGTTTCGCTGCTGATGTCCGGACCGGCGGGCGGCGTGACCGGCGCGTTGTGGGTCGGACGCAGCGCGGGCATCGAGAACATCCTCACGCTGGACGTCGGCGGCACGTCGACCGACGTCGCGCTGATCGAGAAGCTCGAGCCGCGCCGCGCCCGCACGACCGAGGTCGGCCACCTGTCGGTCCGCGCGTCGTCGCTCGACGTGAAGACGATCGGCGCGGGCGGCGGCTCGATCGCCTACGTGCCCGAGCTGACCGGCGCGCTGCGCGTCGGCCCGCAGTCGGCAGGCGCCGTGCCCGGCCCGGCATGCTACGGCAAGGGCGGCACGCTGCCGACGGTCACCGACGCGAACGTCGTCCTCGGCTACCTACCCGAGAACCTGCTCGGCGGCGCGTTCAAGCTCGACCGCGAGGCCGCGACGGTGGCGGTGCAGACCATCGCCGACAAGCTCGGCATCGGCCTGATGCAGGCCGCGCGCGGCATCATCGACATCGTCAACGAGAACATGTTCGGCGCGCTGCGGATGATCTCGGTCCAGCAGGGCTACGATCCGCGGCACTTCGCGCTGATGGGATTCGGCGGCGCCGGACCGCTGCACATCAACGCGGTGGCGCGGCTGATGGGCAGCTATCCGGCCGTGTCGCCGGTCTCGCCCGGCGTGCTGTGCGCGCTCGGCGACGCGACGACGCGGATGCGGACCGAGACCGCTCGTTCGCTGTCGAAGCGACTGTCGGAGACGAGCGTCGACGAGGTGATCGCGATGCTGCAGCAGATGCAGACGCAGGTGCGCGACGAGCTGCTCAGCGACGGCATCGCGGCGGCCGACATCAGCATCGAGTTCGAGATCGACGTGCGCTATTCGGGTCAGGCATTCGAGGTTCCGATGACGGTCATGATCGCCGACCTCGAGCGCGACGGCATGGCCACGTTGACCGGTCGCTTCGACGCGGAACACAAGCGGCTCTTCACGTTCAACATGGACACCGAGCACGAGCTCGTCAACCTGCGCGCGGTCGCGCTCGGTCGTTCGCTCGACCTGCCCGCGCTCGCGTTGCCCAAGGGCGACGGCGATCCCTCGCAGGCGAAGCTGCGCGACCACACGGTCTGGATGGACGGCGGCAAGCACGCGGCCGTCATCTACGAGCGGGCGAAGCTCGAGGCCGGCGACGTGATCGCGGGTCCGTCGGTCGTCGTCGAGATGGACTCGACGACGCTGATCGAGACCGGCCACGTCGGCACCGTCGACCTGCACGGCAACATCCTCATCACGCCCATGGTCGGGCAGCCTGTCGGGAGCCACTAATGCGCGCACGCATCATCGAGTCCCAGCCGAAGCCGTTCGAGACGGTCGCGATCGACCCCGTCACGCTCGACATCATCGAGAACGCGCTGCGCAACGCGCGCGTCGAGATGGACACGACGCTGGTCCGCACCGCGATGTCGCCCGGCATCCGCGAGCAGGGCGACGCGTTCCCGTTGATCGCCGATCACCAGGGCCGCATGATCGTCGGCCAGTTCGGGTCGTACATCGGCCCGTTCCTCGACGGCTACGACGGCACGATCGAGGACGGCGACATGATCTTCCTGTCCGACCCCTACTCGGTCGGCGGCGCGATCAGCCACTCCAACGACTGGCTCGTGCTGCTGCCGGTGTTCAAGGACGGCCGACTGATCGCGTACACGTCGATGTTCGGCCACCAGTCCGACATCGGCGGCATGGTGCCGGGCTCCATGCCGATCGACGCGAAGTCCATCTTCCAGGAAGGCGTGCGCATCCCGCCGGTCAAGATCTGGAAGCAAGGCGTCTACAACGAAGACCTGATCAAACTGATCATGCATCAGACGCGCACGCCCGAGTGGTGTTCGGCCGACCTCAACGCGCTGATCGCCGCGTGTCGCGTGGCGTCGCGCCGCGTCGTCGAGATGTGCGTGCGCTTCGGCGACGACGTGTTCGCGTCGGCCACCGACGAGCTGCTCGCGCGCAACCACCGCGCCATGAAGGCGCTGATCGAGAGTTCGATCGGCGACGAGCCGGTCAGTTTCGAGGACTACATCTGCGACGACGGCAACGGACGCGGGCCGTACAAGATCCGCTGCACGATGTCGAAGAAGGATGGACGCGTGGTCCTCGACTTCGAAGGCACCGATCCACAGAGCGAAGGGTCGATCAACTTCTTCCTCAACGAGAACATGATGCGCATGTTCTTCGGGATCTACATGATCATGGTGTTCGATCCACAGATCCTGTTCAACGACGGCTACTACGACCTGATCGACGTCCGCATCCCCGAAGGCTCGTTGCTCAAGCCGCGCTTCCCCGCGGCGCTGTCGGGTCGCACGCACGCGTTGGGCCGCATCTTCGACGTGCTCGGCGGTCTGCTCGGCCAGAAGACGCCGCAGTTCCTCAACGCGGCCGGATTCTCGTCGTCGCCGCACCTGTTCTATTCGGGCACCGGCGACGACGGCCGCTACTTCCAGCTGTTCCAGATCGGCTTCGGCGGCATTCCGGGTCGGCCGCTCGGCGACGGCCCCGACGGTCATTCGCTGTGGCCCAACTTCACGAACGTGCCGAACGAGTTCCTCGAGCGCTACTTCCCGTTGATGATCGAACGCTACGAGACGGTCGCCGACTCGGGCGGCGCGGGACTGCATCGCGGCGGCAACGGCATCGACATGGTGTATCGCTTCCTCGCGGCCGGCCACATCGCGATCCACGACGATCGCTGGTTCACGTATCCGTGGGGCGTGAACGGCGGCAAGCCCGGCACGCGCGCGAAGAAGATCCTGGTGAAGGCGGACGGCAGCGAGATCGTCGTCGGCAACAAGCGCGAGGACATTCCGGTCGAAGCCGGCGACCAGCTCCACTTCATCACGTGGGGCGGCGGCGGCTGGGGCGATCCGCTGGACCGCGATGCCGACCTCGTGCGCATCGACGTCGGGCGCGGACTCGTGACGACCGATGGCGCGCTCGACTACGGCGTCGTGATCGATCCGCAGGGCGGCGTCGACAGCGAAGCGACCACGCGGCTGCGCGAGCGCATCCGCGGCGAACGCGCGCCGCTGGCGTTGTTCGATCGCGGGCCCGACCTCGAAACATTGCGCGCGCGCTGCGAGGCCGACACCGGCCTGCCCGCGCCGATCCAGCCGGTCTGGGCGTCGTCACCGAAGCCGAGGATCACCCAAGGGGCCACCGCATGAGCGCCGTCCTGAAGCAGTCCGATCCGTACACGACGCTGCGCTACGAAGTCGTCGCCCCACGCGTCGCGATCGTCACGTTCGACCTGCCGAAGCGTCTCAACGCGATCAGCGAAGCACGCCTCGACGACATCGAGGCGGTGCTGACCGTCGTCGAGCAGGACCGCGATCTCGGCGCGCTGATCCTCACCGGCGGCGAAGGCAACGCGTACTGCGTCGGCCTCGACCTGGACCTGCTCGACCGCGCGTTCTACGACATCCCCTACTTCGAGAGCGTGATCCGCCGCATCGACGGCATCGTGCAGCGGCTCGAAGCACTCACGATCCCGACCATCGCCGCGATCAACGGTTATGCCCGGGCCGGCGGCTTCGAGATCTCGATGGGCTGCGACTTCATCGTGATGGCCGACGAGGCGATGATCGGCGACGTGCACACCGACGCGGGCGTGATCCCCGCCGTCACGTCGATGCGGCTCGCACGACGCATCGGCGTGCAGCGCGCGAAGGAGATCATCTGGACCGGGCGCTGGATGACCGGCGCCGAAGCGGTCGCGTGCGGCCTCGCGTTGAAGTCCTTCCCCCGCGCGTCGCTGCGCACGGAGGCGATCGCATTCGCCGCGTCGATGACCAGCAAGCCTGGCCCGTGCATCGCCGCCAACAAGTCGGTGTTCCAGCAGAGCGTCGACCAGACCATCGACCAGAGCGTCGAGAACGAGATCGCCGTCTTCGTGCGCTTCATGACCGAAGAGCCATACGGCAAGGAAGGCTACGCGGCTTATCGCGAAGGGCGCGAGCCATTCTGGAAGACGAAGGCCTGAGGACGGCGCTGGCGCCCGGGAAACGACCCGCTGGCCGTCGTCTTTCCGGCGTGCGGGTCCCGACGAGCCGCCCTGTTCACGGCCGACGCGGGCCCTCGACGCGTGACCATATCGGCCGGGTCATCGGGGTCGCCGCGGCCCTTGTCATGCGCTTCGTCCGGGTACGGAAACGCGACGCGTGTCCGGCGGATCCAGTCGCGCGGAATCGAAAGGATCGGCGTGCTGTAGATCGAGCCCGGGTTCTGTACCTGATAGCCGATCAGTCCTTCGGGCGCCTTGCCGCGTTCGACCCACTGTTCCAGCGCATCCGGGTAGTCGATGTTGTCGCCGCCTTCGCTGTCCGCCGAGCAATGGCGCATCCCGGGGACCATGTACAGACTGTAGAAATCGGTCGTGCGATCGAGACCGCCCATCACCCGCGTCACGTTTTGGAGTAGTCGACGGTGCCGGCCGGAACCACCGACGTATCGCTCCAGCCCTGGCACGCGACGATCTTTCCGCCCCGCTTCTTGAGCTCGCGGAGATCCGGGTTCTGCGCGTCGTAGACCATCTCGGCCGCATCCATCTTCGTGCCTCGCCGTGGCGAAAGGCCCCGACATGCGGCTGCATTACACGACCGACGTGATGACGAGCCCTTGGCTCAATCGACGGCATATCGGCGCACTGATCGCGATCCCCGAGGCGGGCGCCGGCACCATCCACCTCGCGTTCGCGGCCACCGCAGCACATTGCCCACACGGACGCAACCGCATGTCGGTTGATCCCTCATCGCCGCCGTCATTCCGCTGGCTAGCAGCTTTCAAACCGCGCACGATGATTTGGCAGATCAGTCGCTTTCGTGAAGTGGGATGACCCGTATGAATGCACCGACAGTCACGACCACGGGATTGCGATCAAGATGAAAAAGGGAATGCACATCCGGTCGGTCAGCCGCTTCATCTCCGTCCTCAACAGCATCAGTCGGGACGGACCTTTGTCGCTCGGCCAGATGGTGCGTAGCACAGGCATTTCTTATCCCACGATGTCACGGATCGTCCATACGCTCGTCAACGAGGAACTCGTAGTTCAAGTCACCGGGACGAAGACCTATCGCGTCGCCGCCATGGCGATGTCCCTATCGGCAAGTTTCCAGACCCCGCAACTCGTGGCGGCGGTGGCGAAGCCGGTGATGGAAGCGCTGACGCGCGACATCGGCTGGCCCCTCACCGTAAACACACGGGTCGGCATCAACATGGTCGTTCAGGCATCCACGCACCACCGAACCTCGCTCAAGCTCAACGACTGTCCGCCGGGCGCCACGATCCCGGTCCTGTACTCGGCTTCGGGCCATGCGTATCTCGCCTTCGCGGATGCAGTCGAGCAGCAATGCGTACTCGACAGCATGCATGTGTTCGAGAAGGTGACGCCGATGCTCTCGATGTTTCTCGACGGCCGTCCTCAAGCGCGCATTCGGGCGGACGGTTATGCCACTTACGAACGCAACAAGCATGCGCGTGATCCTGGCAAGACTTCGGCAATCAGTGTGCCGTTGCTTCAAGACAATCGCTTTGTCGCGGTGTTGTCACTGGTTTTCTTCTCATCGGCAATGTCGCTCGGAGATGCATTGCAGCGCTATCTGTCGCCGCTACGAGAAGCGGCCGACACGATCGGCGAGCTGCTGAGCGATTCGCCGATCGAATCGGTGCCGATGGAGGTTCGTTCCCCTCGAGCCGCGCCGTCCCGGTCGCAGTCGAATTCGATGCCATTCGCAAGGCCGTCACCCGAGTCCGTCGTGTCGCTCGAACATCGCGACCGCCGCGTGTGACAGCCCGTCGCCACGGCAGAGACAGTCGTGCGTCCGAGGCGTCAGCATGGTCGTCATCTCTTGAGCGGATGCGCATTTGCGACAATTTTTTCCGCTAGCCGACGAACTCGGATCGATTTGAACCTGCAGGACTGCAATTGCTTATCGTGTTTGGACGCGCCAACCCCGAGCCCGTGGCCTTCAGCTTTCGTGCCGGCTTCAACCAGTTCGACCTTCAAGGGAAACACCATGACCAGTCTTCGCCGGCTCGATCCATTGGCCTACCGTTTCGACAGGAAAACGCTCGCGATCGCGGTGGGTTCGCTGTTCCTGCTCGGCCCGCTCGCAGCCACGACAGGACGTGCCCAGGAGTCGGCGCCCACCGACGCCGGGGAGCGAGCCACCAGCAAGCAAGCTCCGGTACAGACTCTCGAGTCCGTGACCGTCACGGCGCGAAAGAAGACCGAGCGCCTGCAGGACGTGCCGCTGGCGATCACGGCCATCACCGGCCAGACCCTGCAGGACACCAACTCGACCAGCGTCCGGGACATCGTCAACCTCACACCCGGCGTGTCGGTGACCACCGGCGGCGGCGAGTCCAACGTCAACTTCACGGTACGCGGCATCTCGGACCTGAGCGGTGGCCTCGGCGATCCCGACGTGGCGGTTTTCATCGACGGCGTCTACCAGTCCAATCGCGGCGCCATCAGCATCGGCATCCTCGACCTGCTGCGCGTCGAGGTCATCAAGGGTCCGGTCAGCGCGCTGTACGGTCGCAACGCGTATTCGGGCGTGATCAACTACGTCACCACGCCGCCGCAGGGACCGCTCGAGGCCGCCGCGGCGTTCACGTACGGCGACTATGGCAAGCGGGCGGCCAAGGTCTCGATCGGTGGTGCCCTCGGCTACGACAACATCCTCGGACGTCTCGTCGTGTCGCACGACGAATTCAACGGCACGTTTCGCGATGCGGTCAACAGCCACACCGCCGGCGGCTATCGCAAGGACGACCTGCTCGGGCGCATCACGATCAAGGCCTCGGAACGCCTGACGATCGACGGCTCGTTCTACTACGGTAACGACTTCTTCGACAACGTGCCGTATGCGATCAACGGCAACAACTGCGGCACGGTCAGCGCGTCGCCGCTCACGCCGGGGCAGTTCACGCAGTTCTGCGGGCAGTTCGATCCTCGTCAGCAGCCGGTGCAGGTGTCTGCGCTCAATCCGCAATCGAACGCGACGGGCAACCAGCGGCGGGTCAACGCGGATTCGGTCCGCTTCAACTACGACGCCAACATCGTCGACGTGTCTGCGCTCTTCGGCTACAACAAGGTCGACCAGCTCCGTTTCGTCACCTTCTCGGGGACGCGCGTGGGTTCCCCGTATCTGGCCACGAACGGCGGCGTCTACAACCTCGAGACGTACTTCGGCCAGCCCACGAGCGACGAGGACGGCAGCCTCGACTTCCGGGTTTCGACCAAGCAGGACCAGCCGCTGCGAGCATCCGTGGGCACCTACCTTTACCACTCGCGGTCGACGCTCGACACGTTGTTTTCCATCGATGGCACGCCGCTGCCGCCCGGGGTCGGCGTCGTCACGGTGGCGCCGGCCTACAACAGCGCTCTCAACCGGACCGGGAGCCCGAGCGCGAACATCACGGATATCAAGCAGACGGAGCGCCTCCTGTCTCCGTTCGCGACGCTCGAATACGACGTCGTTCCGGCGCTCACGGCAGCAGCGGAATACCGGCACACGCAACAGAAGCGGACGTTCGACGAGCCGTCCAACCTCGCATTTCCGGGCGTGGATCACCCGCTGGGCGCCGCAGGCACCGTCGACACGAAGATCAATTTCGACAATTACCGGACGAGCCTGCGCTACAAGATCACGCCCAACCAGATGGTCTACGCGAGCGCGGCCAACGGCACCAAGGGCGGCGGTTTCAACCCCGGCGCGCGCGTTGCGTCCGAACTGGCCTTTGGACCGGAGAACAACAACACGTTCGAAGTGGGCGCGAAAGGCAGTTTCCTCGACGGGAGGGCCGCCGTCGGCGTCTCGGCGTTCCGCATCAACGCGCGCAACGTGCAGATCACCGGACCGTCGAGCGATCCGACCAACATCGCACTCGTCACGAAGAACTACGCACGCGCACGCAGCGACGGCGTGGACATCGACCTCTCCATCGCGCCGATCCGGGGCCTCGTGATGACCGTGGGCGCGGGACTCGCCACGCCGAAGCTGCTGGCCGGCACTTATGATTTCAGCGGGACGGACGTGGCCAACTGCCGACTCTACGCGCCGTGCGCGTCGCGGGTCGTGACCAACGCACCGACACCGCAGGGTCCGCGGGCGGCCGTCGACCTGGGCGGGCTGCAGTTGCCTCGTTCGAGCAAGGCGACCATCAGCACGGCGATCCAATACAACGGCCAGATCACGCAAGACCTCGGTTACTTCGTGCGAGCGGATTATCGTCGTGAGTCGAAGCAGTACGAGCAGACCTATCAGTTCAGCACGATCGCGCCGCGCAACGTGGTCAACCTCAACGCCAGCATCAACACCGACCGTTACCGCCTGACGGCCTACGTCAAGAACCTGACGAACAACGCGACTCCCGAAATCACGGCACAGAACGGCTTCGTGAGCGGTGGCGTCGGCACGTACGTGGGGACGTTGCCAGAAGGGCGCACGTACGGCCTCGTGGCCGAGGTGCGTTACTGAAGGAGGCTCGGCGATGCGGCAGTCCGCGATCGGGCTGCCGCAAGCTACATGGCATGGGCTCTGACAGCCGTCGACGAATCGACGGCTGTTTTCATTGGAAGACGGCGACCGGCGCCACGGCCGCGACACGGCCGACGGTCGACCCGTGCCGCGGTAGCGCAACGGGACGACGCCACCCGGGCCCCTCGGCGGCGCAAAGGCCATTGCGCGGATAGTCCGACTGCCGCCCGCGCAGATCCCGTCGTGCGCCGTCATCATCCGCAGCCTCGAGCGAAGGCGATCGATACCACGATGCCAGGCTCACGCACCTTCGATCCCGAATGCCATGATTCGCCTTTACACCTGCAAGACCGCCAACGGCTATCGCGCCTCGATCATGCTGGAGGAATGCGAGCTGCCCTACACGGTGGAGGCGGTCGACCTCGGCCGGGCCGAGCAGAAGACGCCGGCTTTCCTGCAGATCAATCCGCTCGGACGGCTCCCGGCGATCGTCGACGACGATGCGTATGCCGGCCGCTTCGCGTTGTCCGAATCGCTGGCGATCACGCTCTACGTCGCCGAGAAGGCGGGGCGCCTGATCCCGGCCCATCCCGCCGAGCGCGCGCTCGCGTGGCAAT
>CAZZWS010000015.1:0-8655 GCA_964657795.1 Beijerinckiaceae bacterium | reverse complement strand
GACGCGCGTCCAGATCATCGATAGCACCGGTCCGAGCGCGACGATCGTCAGCGGCTTCTCTGCGGCGGCCGCCGGCATCTTCTTCTCGCGCATGCTCGATGCCGAGGCGCACGGCAAGATCATCGCCAAGTACTTCGCCGACCTGCAGCTCTATCTGGCGGCGATGGAGGCCCAGCTCGTGCGAACGACTTTCCTCGCCGGCGAGACGGTGAGCTTCGCTGACATGATGGCGATCCCGACGATCGTGCGGAGCCTGCCTGCGATGCAGGTGCCGCTCGACGCCTTCCCGGCGGTCCGGCGCTGGGCCAATCAGATCGGCACGCGCCCCGCCGTCATCCGCGGGCTCGCGGTGCCCGAATGACGCTCCACCATTCATACACACGTCTACACAAGCCATGACCCAGTCCCTGCCCCACGCCGACGAGTACCAGGAGATGCGCGAAGCGCTGCGCGACCTGATGGGCGGATTCGATTCGGCCTACTGGCAGAAGGTCGATCACGACCGCAGCTATCCCGAGTCTTTCGTCGATGCGTTGACGCAGGCCGGCTGGCTCGCCGCGCTGATTCCGAGCGAGTACGGCGGATCGGGCCTGGGCCTCGCCGAGGCCTCGGTCATCATGGAAGAGATCAATCGCTCGGGCGGCAACGCCGGCTCGTGCCACGGCCAGATGTACAACATGGGCACGCTGCTGCGCCACGGGTCTGCCGAGCAGAAGCAGCTTTACTTGCCGAAGATCGCGTCCGGCGAGCAGCGGCTGCAGGCGATGGCGGTCACGGAGCCCACGGCAGGCACGGACACCACGAAGATCAGGACGACTGCGGTTCGCAGGGGCGATCGCTACGTCGTCTCCGGCCAGAAGGTCTGGACGTCGCGAGTCCAGCATTCGGACCTGATGATCCTGCTGGCGCGCACCACGCCGCTCGCGGAAGTCTCGAAAAAGTCCGAGGGCATGTCGGTCTTCATCGTCGACCTGCACGATGCGATGGGGGACGGGACGAAGAAGGCGGGCATGACCGTGCGGCCCATCGAGAACATGGTCAACCACGAGACCAACGAGGTCTTCTTCGACGAGCTCGAAATCCCCGCCGAGAACCTGATCGGCGAGGAAGGCAAGGGCTTCCGCTACATCCTCGACGGGCTCAATGCCGAGCGCACGCTGATCGCGGCCGAGTGCATCGGCGACGGCTGGTGGTTCGTCGAGCACGGACGCGACTACGCCAACTCGCGCGTGGTCTTCGATCGTCCGATCGGGCGCAACCAGGGCGTGCAGTTCCCCATCGCCGAGACCTACATCGAACTCGAAGCCGCCAACCTGATGCGCTTCAAGGCGTGCACGCTGTTCGATGCGCACCAGCCGTGCGGCGCCGAAGCCAACATGGCGAAGTACCTCGCGGCCAAGGCCTCGTTCGAAGCGGCCAACGTCTGCCTGCAGACCCACGGCGGCTTCGGATTCGCGGCGGAGTACGACGTCGAACGCAAGTTCAGGGAGACGCGGCTGTATCAGGTCGCGCCGATCTCGACCAACCTCATCCTGTCGTACATTGCCGAACACGTGCTCGGACTCCCGCGTTCGTTCTGATCCATAACGATCGACAAAGCAATCGATGACGCACTCGATGACGCTGCCCCTCGCCCACATCACCGTCGTCTCGCTCGAACACGCCATCGCCGCGCCGTTCTGCACGCGGCAGCTCGCGGACCTCGGTGCACGCGTCATAAAGATCGAGCGACCCGGCGTCGGCGACTTCGCGCGGAAGTACGACGAGCGCGTGCACGGCCTCGCGTCGCACTTCGTCTGGGTCAATCGCGGCAAGGAGAGCCTGACGCTCGATCTGAAGGATGCCGGCGCGCTCGCCGCGCTGATGCGTCTGGTCGCGAAGGCCGACGTGCTGGTGCAGAACCTCGCGCCGGGCGCCGCGGCGCGCATGGGACTGTCGGCAGAGGCGTTGCGCCCGACCCATCCGGGCCTGATCGTCTGCGACATCTCGGGCTACGGCGGCGACGGGCCGTATCGCGACAAGAAAGCCTACGATCTGCTGATCCAGAGCGAGGCCGGCTTCCTGTCGGTGACCGGCAACCTCGATGCACCGAGCAAGGCAGGGAACTCGATCGCCGACATCGCGGCCGGCATGTACGCGTACTCGAGCATCCTCACGGCGCTCTATGCACGCGACACGCCGGGACCGCGGGCGGGCATGGGCTCGCACATCGACGTGTCGATGCTGGAATCGCTGGTCGAATGGATGGGCTATCCGCTGTACTACGCGTTCGAAGGCGCGACGCCGCCGCCGCGCTCGGGCGCCGAGCACGCGACGATCTACCCGTACGGCCCGTTCACGGCCGGCGACGGCCGGACGGTGATGCTGGGCCTGCAGAACGAGCGCGAGTGGCAACTGTTCTGCACCGGCGTGCTCGACGATCCCGACATCGCGATCGATCCGCGTTTCGTCTCCAACAGCCAGCGACATCTGCATCGCGACACGCTGCGGGCGCTGATCCTCGACGTGTTCGCGTCGTTGACGGCGGACGAGGTCGTCACGCGGCTCGATGCCGCGCAGATCGCCAACGCGCGGATGAATACGATGGCCGAGGTGTGGGCCCATCCACAGCTCGCAGCCCGCGGCCACTGGCGTGACGTGGGCACGTCGGCGGGCCCGGTGCCGGCGCCGTTGCCGCCCGGTCGGCACGACGGCTTCGACCATCGGATGGGCGACGTGCCGGCGCTCGGCGCGCACACCGATGCGATCCTCGGAGAACTCGGGATCGATGCGTCGCAGATCGCGGCCATGAAGGCGAGCGGCGCGGCGTGATATCGACGAACGAGCGCGCGAGCGAAGACGCGACACTTCCCGAAGACTGGGTCGGCCGCACGCAGACCGTGCACGACGTGGTGACGTCGGCGCCGGTCACGGCGCTGGTCGCGACGCTCGACGACGGCAACGCGTCGCCGGGCCAAGGCGACGCCCTGCCGCCGCTCTGGCACTGGCTCTACTTCCTGCCGCACCCGAAGCGTTCCGAGATCGGTCCGGACGGCCATGCGGCGCGTGGCGGCTTCCTGCCGCCGATCGCGTTGCCGCGTCGCATGTGGGCCGGCGGTCGCATGACGTGGCACGGAGGGCCGCAAAACCGGCTGCGGCTCGGTGACACGGTCACGCGGGTCTCGCGGGTCGACAGCGTGACGAAGAAGAGCGGCAAGAGCGGCGATCTCGTCTTCGTGCAGGTCACGCACACGATCTCGACCGAACGCGGTGTCGCATTGACCGAGGAACAGGACATCGTCTATCGCGACCTGCCCGCCGTCGGCTCGACGCCTCCCTCGCCGCCTCGCGCCCGCACCGACGAAGCGTGGTCGCTGCGCGTGGTGCCCGACGACGTGCTGCTGTTCCGCTATTCGGCGCTGACCTTCAACGGCCATCGCATCCACTACGACCGACGTTACGTCACCGAGGTCGAGGGCTATCCGGGACTGATCGTCCACGGTCCGCTGATCGCCACGCTGCTGGCCGGATCGTTGCGGAGTCAACTGAACGTCGATAGCCTCGCCCGCTTCGAATTCAGGGCCATCAGTCCCGTGTTCGACATCGCGGCGTTCGAGGTCTGCGGCAGACCGTCCGACGACGGCAGCACGGTCGATCTGTGGGCGCGCCACGAAGACGGTGGCCTCGCGATGCAGGCCACGGCGACGCTCGTCTGATCGCATCGGAGCCTGACGCGACCCCTCGGCATCGGTCGTCCGATTCGCGCCGTCTGTTGATGGCGGATGCAAGCCTTGCGCTTGGCATCCATTGCCGGCACCCCGATCTTCAGGAAAACAAATCAACGCTCCGGGCGGACCCGCCGCCGAAGGCGCCATCTTCAGCGTCAGCGGCATCAGCACCGTATGGTGATCCTGCATGTCCACCGCGCCGGTGCGCGGTGGACACCGTCGCGTCGGCCTCGAAGACAACCTTTATGATTCGCAGTGCCGGCTGGCGACGAACCTCGGATCGACGGAACGCGCGGCCCGCATCTGTACGGACCTGGGCGACGAGCTCGCGACACCGCGCGAGGCACGCCACATCCTCGGTCTGCCGCATTGGTAATCGCAGCACCTGTGAGGACGCCATGAACGTGATGAACGAAGCAGCCTGGGGCGAAGCCGAAGCCGGCCTGTGGGACGAGCCGGGCAGCAGCCGGATTCCCGCGAAGGTCTATTCCGATCCCGACATCTACGCCCGCGAGCTCGAGCGCATCTTCTACGGCACGCACTGGAGCTATGTCGGACTGGAAGTCGAGTTGCCGGAGCCCGGCAGCTTCAAGCGTTCCGCGATCGGCGAACGCTCGGTGATCATGGTCCGCAACAAGCAGGGCGAGATCAACGTCCTCGAGAACCGTTGCGCCCACCGCGGCCTCAGGCTGTGCCAGGAGCGCTCGGGCAAGGTCAAGTCGCTCGCCTGCCCGTACCACCAGTGGAACTACAACCTCGACGGCAAGCTGATGGGCGTGCCGTTCCAGAAAGGCGTGAAGGGCAACGGCGGGATGCCCGCCGACTTCGCGCTCGATGACCACGGGCTCACGAAGCTCAAGGTCGCGACGCGCGGCGGCGTGGTGTTCGCGTCGTTCGATCCGACCATGGAGCCGCTCGAGGAATACATCGGTCCCGACGTGCTGAAGTACTTCGATCGCACCTTCGACGGTCGCAAGCTCGTGCTGCAGGGTTACTCGCGTCAGCGCATTCCGGGCAACTGGAAGCTGATGATGGAGAACATCAAGGACCCCTATCATCCGGGCCTGCTGCACACGTGGTTCGTGACGTTCGGCCTCTGGCGCGCCGACAACAAGTCGCAACTGCTGATGGACGCGAAACGGCGGCACGCCTGCATGATCTCGAAGCGCAACGAGACCGTCGACGAGGACGTGGCGAAGGTGGCCGGCAGCTACCGCGCCGGCATGAAGCTCAACGACCCGCGCATGCTCGACATCGTCACCGAGCCCTGGTGGGGCGGACCGACCGTGTGCATGACCACGATCTTTCCGAGCGTCATCTTCCAGCAGCAGGTCAACTCTCTGTCGACGCGCCAGATCATTCCGGTCGGGCCGTCCTGCTTCGATTTCGTGTGGACCCACTTCGGGTTCGAGGACGACACGCCGGAGATGTCGCGACGACGGATGCGCCAGGCCAACCTGTTCGGACCGGCGGGATTCGTGTCCGCGGACGACGGCGAAGTCATCGAGTGCAGCCAGCAGGGCTTCGAGCAGGACCAGCAGTTCGCGACGTTGTGCGAACTGGGTGGCACGGGCACGGAGAATACCGAGCACATGGTGACCGAGACGCTGATCCGCGGCATGTACCAGTACTGGCGCGAGGTCATGGACGTATGACCGACGATCCGGTCGAGATCGCTCGCCCTCCTCTTCGCGCGGCCGTCGACATCGCGACGCGTGTGGCCCTCGGCGAACTCAACGCCGAATACGCGGCCTGCCTCGACGAGGAGCGCTTCGACGCGTGGCCCGACTTCTTCACCGAGGACTGCCGCTATCGCGTGGTGCCGCGCGAGAATCACGAGCGCGGGCTGCCGCTGGGCACGATCGATCTGCAGAGTCGCGGCGCGCTGATGGATCGTGTGTACGGAGTCCAGAGCACGCTGTGGCACGCGCCCTACTATCAGCGCCACATCGTCGGTCCCGCGCGCATCACCGGCATGGACGGCGCCGCGATCCTGGCCGAAGCCAACTACCTCGTGATCCGCACGAAGCGCGACCTGCCGAGCGAGGTCTACAACGCGGGGCGCTACATCGATCGCATCGTGAACACGCCGCAGGGACTGCGCTTCGCGGAGCGCATCTGCGTCTTCGACAGCGAGTTGATCCCGAATTCGATGATCTATCCGATCTGAGGAGGTCTCATGTCCGCTTTGCCGATCGCTTCGTTCCCGGACCCCAAGGTCGCACGCCTCGCCTACTACGAACGACTGCGTCCGCACGGCCTCGCGCCGCTGTGGGAAGTCCTGTCGGCGCTCGTGACGCCCAACCCGCAAACGCCGGCGGTCGCGGCGGCATGGTCCTTCCGCGACGTCAGGCCGTTGCTGCTGGAGGCCGGCGCGCTGATCACCGCAGCCGAAGCGGAGCGGCGCGTGTTGATCCTCGAGAATCCCGCGATGCCGGGCATGTCGCGCATCACGCAGACGCTCTACGCGGGTCTGCAGCTGATCCTGCCGGGCGAGGTCGCCCCCGCGCATCGTCACGCGCAGAACGCGCTGCGCTTCGTCATGTCGGGCGACGGCGCGTTCACCGCGCTGGACGGCGAGCGCGCGTACATGCATCCCAACGACCTGATCCTGACGCCCGGCCGGCTGTGGCACGACCACGGCAACGAGACCGACGAACCGATGATCTGGCTCGACGGCCTCGACATCCCGCTGGTGCAGATGCTCGACGGCGGCTTCGCGGAGCACCGGCCGGATCGCGGACCCTGGCCGACCACGCGGCCCGCCGGCGACGCGCGCTCGCGATGGGGCAGGAACCTGCGTCCCGCGCGCGAGCAGCGGGTCACGGGTCGCGGCAATCCGCTGTTCGTCTATCCCTACGCCGAATGGCGCGAGGCGCTCGAGACGCTGCGTCACAGCGAGGATCCGCATCCGCACGATGCCCACCTGATGGAGTTCGTCAACCCGACCGACGGCGGCCCCGTGATGGCGACCATCTCCGCATACGCTCGCCTCGTGCCGCAGGGCTTCGCCACGCGACCGATGCGCGCGACCGACGGCATGATCCACGTCGTCGTCGAGGGATCGGGAACGATGACGATCGATGGTCGCGATTTCCTGCTCGAACCTGGCGAAATCGTCGTCACGCCCTCGTGGTCGGAGCGTTCGATCGCGGCGCGCGAAGACCTCGTCCTGTTCAGTTTCTCCGACCGCGCGACGCAGGAGAAGCTGTCCCTCTGGCGCGAAACGCTCACCTGATCGAGCACGTTTTCATCGACCGAGTGACATGGGCCGGTCACAGGCGACGCAGCCTTACTCACGATATCACCGGGCGCGGGGTCCGGGCTTTGGGCGGCGCTTGCTTAAAATTAAGGTGCTGGAAGGCAACCTGCTTCCGGCGGTCGACCGCTTCGACGTCGACAAGCTGCGGTTTGGCAGCGGGAATGGACATTGGGGCAAGACGACGTGACGCGGCCGGGCAAATGAGACGGTCTAGGCATAGCGATTATCTTTACTCCATCGGTGCCTGAGGTGTCACATTCGCACTCTGCGACTCAACATTAATGGGCCGGTCGGATCGTTAAAAACGCGTCGCTCAAAGCGCTGGGCGGCTGCAATCTTCTTTTGAATGGGTCATCACATGCCGAATGCGAACGATCTCGATCCCAGGGCACCCGCCTTTGATTCCGGGGCAGGAGGATTCAAGAGCGCCGCCCCGATCGGATTGCATACGCACCTCGACCATTGGCACCGCCCAGGTCCGCTCGGCGTAGCTGATCGAGCTGCGAAGGTTGCTCCCGTAACTGGCAGCATCGTGGCTGGCGGACCGTTGTCGGAAGCGACCGTCACTGCAGTCAACCTGGCCGGCGCGAAAGTGCCGTCCCAATGGCGACGGTTTATCGCATACGCCGACCGCGTCAAAGTGGGCGGGTCTCTTGCTTGGCGGGCGAACAACCCGGGCAATCTGCGGACAGCTTCAACGAAGATCGGCAGCGTTTCCGGTGCGGTAGGAACATTCGCTGTCTTTGCCACCCTTGAGGAGGGGCGCACCGCGCAACGCGCACTTTATTTGTCGCGCTACGGTGACATGAAGGTGGAAGACGCGATCAACAAGTTGACTCCGCCAACCGAGAATGACACGGCGGCTTATCTCGATAAACTGAAAGGAGCCGGAGTTGCTCTTGACAAGGATGTGAAGTCGCAGATCGACTCGCTGATGAAAGGGGTCGAGGCCAACGAGGGCTTGATTGAGGGCGTCGACGTCATGCGATTGCCATGAGACTCTGGATCCTGCTGGGACTGCTGTGTATCAGCCCCATCGCGCTGTCGGCAAGCGACGTTGAGGTCGGCTGCCAACGTCTACACCTCGCCCTCGATCCGCGCCTGACGCCTAAAATCGTCGATCAGGCTTGGGGAAGCGGGGTTGCACGTGACGAAACGCCGGCTGCGCTACAGCTCTTCGACTGCGATGGTCGTTTGCTCGATCGCTTCGATCTGGAAGTTCCGTTGGCACGGATGGACCCTACGCTCGTACATGGCGCGCCTGCTTCAACGTTTCTGGTGTCGACCGACCTGACGAGGGAGGCGGGCACCTACAACGGGCCTTTGACGATCCTTTTGCAGGTTAACCATGATCACTTGAGCGCGGCGACGGTCCGTGGACTCGATGGGACGGCCACCACGATCCATTTAACCCAGACCGGGAAAGCTTCCTGGAAGAAGATCAGTACACGTTCAGGAGACCAATTCCTGCAAGTCGAGAGCCATCCAGTCCGAGCCGGTTTCGAGACGTCTTACCGGCGCTTCCTCACACGACGAAAGCAGTGGATCGAGAGAACCCTGGTCAGGCCCGGACTCTGGGAGTCGGATGGCGAATTTCCGTCCGAGACTTTATTTCCCGATGCAAGCAGTAATGAATCGCCCCGGGTTCCGTGGAGGCCAGTTGGTTTAAGTCATGCTGGCACAGCG
>CAZZWS010000014.1:12327-31256 GCA_964657795.1 Beijerinckiaceae bacterium | reverse complement strand
GCGCCGGCGGGATGCGCGGATCGAGGTCGCCGTCCATCAGGCCGAAGAGCTCGAGCGCGCGACGTCGCTCGTCTCCGGTCGCAGCGGCGCTGCGGGTCGGCGGAGACATCAGCGCGGCGGCATGACGATCGCCGTCGCGTACTCGTTCGCGTCGGCCCTCGACGGTGATCGCGACGTCGTTGAGCTGCAGCGCGAACGTGCCGTCGCCTTCGCGCATCGCCAGCGCGGCGCCGAGCGCGATCGTGGCATGGCCGCAGAACGGGATCTCGGCGGCTGGCGAGAAGTAACGCACACGCCAGCCGTCGCCCTGCCAAGCCGCGAACGCGGTTTCCGAATAGCCGACCTCGGCCGCGATCCGGAGCATCTCGGCCGGAGACGGCAGCGCCTCCGTGACGACGACGCCGGCCGGATTGCCGCCGCGGTCACCGTCGCTGAAGGCCGCGAGTCTCTGGATGTCCATCGTGCGTGTCCTCTCGATCACGGCGCCGCCGGCGCGGCCCGGCGATCGTGCAGGGCGAGGCGGGCCGGAAGGTGCTCGACTTCGGCTTTCGCGCGCATCGACAGCGTGGTCGCTGGCCGGCGTCGCAAGTCGCAGGCGATCAGTTCCCTGCGCATCGGCAGGTACCCGCGTACCACGAGACCCACGCCGGGTCGCTGTTCGTAGCGCGGCGGCGGCAGATGGGCATCGAACAGGTCGTGGGCCGCTTCGCGGTGGCCGGCCACGGACCAGCGCACGACTTCGCACAGCCTGTCCGGGAAGGCGTAGCCGGTGTTAACGCCGTCCGCGCCGCGCTCCATGTCGTGGTCCGGGAAGAGGCCGTTGTGCCCGACGAGGATGGCGACGTGGCGCATCTAACCGTCATGCTCGACGAAGCGCAACATGGAGACGCGGCCCACGCGGCGCGCCTGTCCGCTCCGCAACGGCAGCGCGCCGCGCAGCCAGACGTTGCGCAGCCCCTTGCCGAGCAGCACGGGGGTGAGCGTGGCCGTGGGCACGCGCGACAGCGCGGCGACGATCGAGGAGGCGAGCGGCAGGACGACGAGTTCCATGATTTCGGGGAGGTGCGGCTCAGCGGCAGTCGTGCGGACCGAAGCGTGTCGCGAGGAACGCAAGGTACTCCGGCTCGGTCGTCTTCGGCACGGCGCAGTCGAACGGCGGCTGCTGGATGGGCCCGAACAGGAAGATCGTGGACGTCACCGCGAAGTACTCGCGCGAGTTCTCGAGGAAGTGCGCGGATCGATATCGCGATGGATAGTCGGTCGACCGCCTGGCCGTCGCGTAGGCCGCTTCGATGTCCGCGTTCTGCAGGCCGACCACGTCCGCGTGGTACGCGTGCAGCAGTTCGTGCAGGAGGATGGGCCGGTCGGTCGCCATGCCGTCGGGCAGGATGCGCACGAAGCCGCCGCGCGGTCCGGCGAGGAATTCGCCTGGCGGTCGTTGCAGGTCGCGGACGACGCGGATCGGCACGCTGCGGAAAAAGGCGAGGACCTCGTCCGGCACGCCCACCGCTTCGACGATGGCGATCTGCCGTGCGAGCGAAGGATGATCGACGTCGAGCGTCGTGCCGTCGGCGCCGCTCTCGATCAGGAAGCCGTGATAGTGGGTCGCATCGGACGCGACGACGGCGCCGGACGCGTCGCCCGTCGTCGCGCACACGCCCAGCCATCCCGCGAGAGCCCAGCGAACAACGCGGCCCGGTACCCGTCGCATGATTCCTCCATGAAGTCGATCACTCGCTCGAGCGCCGGATTCTGCGGCAACGGCGGCTGCTTCGCTATCATCTGCGCCCCGCGGGCCGTGGCCCGACCGCTTCGTTCGACGAGACCCCACCGATGATCCCTCCCGCCGCGTTGTCCGCCACCCCGCGTCGCTCGCCATGACCACGACCCTTCCGAAGGTCGCTGTCGTCACCGGCGCCGGCAGCGGCATCGGCCGTGCGGTCGCGCTCGCGCTGATCGCCGCCGGGTACCGCGTCGCACTCGCGGGCCGCACGCGCGAGAAGCTCGAGGCCACCGTCGCGCTGGTCGACGAGAGCCGCCGCGGCGATGCGTACGCGCACACGATGGACGTGGCCAGGCCGGACGACGTGCGCGGCTTCTTCGACGCCGTCGTGCAACGCTTCGGCCGCGTCGACCTGCTGTTCAACAACGCCGGCGGCGGCGCGCCGGGCGTGCCGCTGGAGGACCTGACGTTCGGGCAATGGCAGTCGGTGGTGGACGCCAACCTGACCGGCACGTTCCTCTGCATGCAGCAGGCGTTCCGCGTCATGAAGTCGCAGGCGCCGCGCGGCGGCCGCATCGTCAACAACGGCTCGATCTCGGCCGATGCGCCGCGTCCGCATTCGGCGCCGTACACCGCGACCAAGCACGCGGTGACCGGCCTCACGAAGTCGGCGGCGCTCGACGGGCGCGGCTTCGACATCGCCGTCGGCCAGATCGATATCGGCAACGCCCGCACCGAGATGACCGACCGCATGCGCAGCGGCATTCTGCAGGCGCACGGCGCGGTGACGATCGAGCCGGTGATGGACGTGAAGAACGTCGCCGACGCGGTGCTGTTCATGGCCGGCCTGCCGCTCGACGCCAACGTGCTGTTCATGACGGTGATGGCCACCGAGATGCCCTACGTGGGTCGCGGCTGAACCGCGTGCCTGCTTCCTCACGGTCGGCTGCGATCCCGCCGATCGAAGGTACCGCGGCGACGCGACGCTCGCCGTGGACGACCCCCGTCGTCGCCGCGCTGCTGACGGTCTACGTCGTCTGGGGCTCGACCTACTATGCCATCCGGCTCACGCTCGCCTCGTATCCGCCGTTCTTCCAGGGTGGCGTGCGCTTCCTGATCGCCGGCGTCGGACTGTTCGCGTTCCTGCGCTGGCGCGGCCGACCGTTGCCGAGCGCGCGCGAATGGCGCGACGGGGCGGTGGTCGGCGTGTTGCTGCTGGCGCTCGGCAACGGCGGCGTGGTCTTCGCGGAGCAGTACGTGTCGTCGAGCATGGCGGCCATCTTCATCGGCGCCGGGCCGCTCGCAGCCGCGTTGTGGACCGGCCTGTTCGGCGTGTGGCCGCGTCCGGTGCAGTGGGTCGGCATCCTGTTCGGCTTCGGCGGCATCTGCCTGCTGGCCAGCGGCTCGCAACTGGCCGGCCAGCCGATCGGGGTGGCGTCGTTGATGGTCGCGGTCGTCTGCTGGACGCTCGGCTCGGTGCTGGCCCAGCGCAAGCTGACGCTCGCGCCCGGCGCCATGGGGTTCGCGACCGAGATGATCGCCGGCGGCATCGTGATGCTGCTCGTCGCCTTCGTCCGCGGCGAGGCCACCCGCTTCGTCGCGGGCTGGCCGCCCACCGGCCTCGCGACGCTGGCCCTCGGCTACCTGGTCGTCGCCGGGTCGCTCGCCGCGTTCTCGGCCTACATGTACCTGCTGTCCACGGTGTCGTCGTCGATCGCGATCAGCTACGCGTACGTCAATCCGATGATCGCGGTACTGCTCGGCGTCGCGTTCGGCGGCGAGACGCTCGCCCCTCGCGAAGCCATCGCGACGGCGGTCATCGTCGGCAGCGTCGTCCTGCTGACGCGCGACCGGCCGCGGGACGACGGTCGCTGACGACGGCTCGTCGCGTGCGTCCCGGCGTCCACCGGGACGACGGTGACGCCAGCGCCCCGTATCGCATCGTGTCCTTCCCGGCGCAGGCTCCCGCCGCCCGTCCGCGCGCTATCAAGTTTCGGTGGGGCCTGTCGATCACAAGGACTCGATCCCTCGGGCGTCGCGTCTGCGTCGTTCGAACGGATCGTTCGTCTTCGGTTCGTCGTCATGCCCGCTTCCTTCGATTCCTCCGACGCCTTCCCCATTCCGGGACTGCGTGAATCCGCTCCCTTCGACATCGATGGGGACGGGTCCCTGCAGCCCAGCGATCCGGCCGATCGACTCGGCCTGTTCGACGCCCTGGCGCCCCTGGTCACCGATGCGTTCGGTACGGCCAACCGGGTGGAAGAGGCGCTCGACGACGTCCGGGTGCGGCAGCATGCGAAGACCGCCGATCCGTTCCAGGCGCTGATCGCCGACATCGCGGTCCAGAAGTCGCGCGAGTCATCCGACGTCAACGGAGAGCGTCGTCGCCGTGCGCTGCTGCGGGCGATCGCCGAGCTCGCCGAGACCCACGCCGTCGCGGCCGACCTCGCGTGCGAGACGACGATGATCGACCTGCCGCTCGACGTGCCCGATCCGGGCCCTCCGTCGCTGCCGGGCGGCACTCTTGCCGCGTCGCCGTTGCTGATCGTGCCCGACATGATCCGCACCTGCCGCGATCGGCTCGCCGCGCACGCGACCGCCTCGGACCGGACGAAGCTCGACATCGTCGCCACGCTGTTCGACCACATCCTCGCGGACGCGCGGCTCACCACCGACGTGCGCAATACCCTGGCACGGCTGCAGTTGCCGGTGTTGCGGATGGCGCTCGCCGACGATTCGTTCTTCGAATCGCGCACGCATCCGACCCGCCGCCTGCTCGATCGTCTCGCCGCGTCCGCAGCCGAATGGGACCCGGACACGGCGTCGGGCCGGACCGCGCTGGCCGCGCTGCAGCGCGTGGTCCACACCGTGATCCGTGGATCGTTCGAGGACGCCGGCGAACACGCCCGTCTGCTCGGCCAGTTCGAACGTTCGATCATCGACATCGCGACGGCGGCCAGCACGTCGCCCATCCCGCCGCCGACCGAACCCGAGGATCACGACGTCCTCGTCATCAAGACCACGATCCAGATCAGCCAGCTGCTCGCCGGCGTCGAGGTCGATCGCTCCATCCGCTTCTTCCTTCTCGATGTCTGGAGCCGCGTGCTGGTGGCGATCGCGCTGCGCCACGACGACGTGGCCCGCGATGCGTTGCTGGCGCGCGCGAAACGGCTCTGCTTCGACCTCGCATGGACCACCGCGCCGAAGGGCACGTCGGGCGAGCGAGCCCGCCTCGCGGGGCTGCTGCCGACGATGATCGCGGCGATCCGCGACGGCCTGCGGATGATCGACTATCCCGAAGACGACGAGCACCGCTTCTTCACGGAATGGACGCGGGTGCTCGTGTACGCGGTGCGCGTCTCGCCGGGAACGGGCTTCCGCAACAGCGATCGCGGCATCGAAGGCCTGACGATCGACGCGTTCGCACGGCGCCTGCGCGACGGCAGTTTCGGTCCGGAGATGCAGGTCGACACGACCGCGATGCGCAGCGCCGAGCCCGTGATCGGCCTGCGGGCGGTCGAACATGCCACGCCGTCGATGTTGCGGGCGACGACGCTCGGTGCGCAGCCGACCGTGAACCATTCGACGCCACCCGCGCCCGCCGCGCCGTCGCCGATCTTGATCACCGAGATCCGGAAGGGCGAATGGTTCGAGATGCGGGAGGCGAACCGCTTCATCCGGGTGCGACTGTCGTGGGTCAGTCCGCTGCGTTCGTTCTATCTCTTCATCGGCGCCGACAGCGCCGTCACGCGGTCGCTCGACCCGGAAACCCTCGCACGCATCGTGGCAGCAGGCGACCTGCGGCGGGCAGCGGGGCGCAGCAGCGACTGACGAGAGCTTGTCGTTCCCGCGCATGCGGTAACCCGGCGGCGTAACCGGTGCCGACATCGAAGACCGAGCGACGACACCGGGGCTTTGCGCGGGCAGGCGCAAAGCGCTCCGCCGGCGTCCGGCATGCCGATCGAAACCCCGGCGAAGCTCCGCTGCGCGGGAACGACGAACAGAAATGCGATCCTGCGCGATGCAGCATTCGGTATCGAACGCTGATCCGTCCCCGAGCAATGGCGATCCTCACGCCATCCGCTTGGCGACTTCCTCCAGCATCACCTCGGTGGCGCCTCCGCCGATGGCCTGCACGCGCGCGTCGCGCGACATCCGTTCGATGGCCGTCTCGCGCATGTAGCCCATGCCGCCGTGGAACTGCACGCAGTCGTACATGACCTCGTTGACGAGCGTGCCGCAGAGCGCCTTGATCATCGACACTTCCTTGGTCACGATCTGCCCCTGCGTGTCGCGCCAGGCCGTGTTGTAGACGAGCGCCTTCGCGGCCTCGACCTGCGACGCGCGCATCGCGAGGCGCTGGCGGATGCCCTGCTTTTCCCACAGCGCCGCGCCGAAGGCCTTGCGCTGCGTCACCCATTCCATCGCGAGCTCGATGCCGCGCGACGCCTCGCCGAGCGCCTGGGCGCCGAGCACGATGCGTTCGTTCTGCAGGTTCTTCATCAGCGCGTAGAAGCCCTTGTGCTCCTCGCCGAGCAGGTTGGCGGCCGGCACGCGGCAGTTGTCGAACGTCAGCTCCGCGGTGTCGCTCGACAGCCAGCCGGTCTTCTTCAACGGCCGCGCGACCGTGAAGCCCGGCGTGCCCTTGTCGACGATGAACATCGACACCATGCGGTTGCGGCCGGCGGCATTCACCTCGGCGCCGCCGGTCTTGGCCGCGACGAAGTACACGTCGCCGTGGACGCCGTTGGTGATGAACATCTTGGAGCCGTTGATGACCCACTCGTCCCCATCGCGGTAGGCCGTGGTTCGCATGCCGGCGAGGTCGGAGCCGGCGTCGGCTTCCGTCATCGCGACCGCGGCGATCTTCCGGCCCGCGATGATGTCGGGCATGTAGCGATCGAGCTGTTCGGGCGAGCCGCCATGGAACAGGTGCGGGCTCGCCATGTCGGTGTGAACCAGCACGGTGATCGCGAAGCCGCCGTAGCTCGAACGACCGAGCTCCTCGGCCAGCACGACGGTGGCGAGCGTGTCGAGTTCGCTGCCGCCGTGCTTCGCGTCGTAGCGGATGCCGAGCAGGCCGAGCTCGCCCATCTCGCGCATGATCTCGCGCGGCGTGAAGCCGGCCTCTTCCCAGGCATCGCCGTGCGGCAGCACGCGTTCGGCGATGAAGCGCCGCACGGTGTCGCGCAGCATCTCGTGCTCGGGCGTGAAATAGGGGTAGGCCTGGGTGTTGTGCAGATGGAGTTCGGGTGCGTTCATGGGTCGTCTCTCTCTCGATGCCGTGCGATCGGTATTTCTATGAGCAATGCAGGTAAACGTCCTTCAGGCGGTTCCAGGCGGCCGCCGCGTCGAAACCCGGCACGAACGGTTCCGTCGTCGGTTCCGGCAGATGGTTCATGCGCCGTGCGATCAGGTCGGCGCTGTGCAGGATCATGTAAGTCGGAACATACGTCGGAGGCCCGACGCTCGCCATGCGCGCGCAAAGCGAACGATGGGCGTCGCCGTCCTTGACCAATGGCGAGAACGCGCCGGTCATGCCGGACTTCTGGTCCGCGTTCAGCGCGCTGCCGAACTGAAAAGCGAGCGCCTGACCCGCGTCGCGGGCCGTCACGTCGGCCACCCGCTCCGCGTCGAAGCGTGCATAGGTCAGTGCGACGACTTCGAGTCGTGCGGCCCGGTCGTAGTCCTTCGCTTCGATGCAGCGTCGCACCCCGGTCAGGATGTCGGGCGGCGTGTCCTTCGACTCCACCTGTTCGACTTCGACACAGTCGAGCTGCTGGGTCGGTGCGAGCTGTCCTTCGATGTACACATTCACGCTGTTGCCGTTGTGTCGTTCGACGAGCCGCGGCTCCGTGGGCTCTTGTGTCCGCGCGTGGGTCGAAAGCGCCAGCGCGACGAGCAGCAATGCGATTCGTGACTGGCGCGGCATCGACGCCTCCCTGTCCAGACGATGGGTGAATGACCGGCATTCTCGCTCAGCTTGCCCCCGCTGAAAACTTCGAAGATCCCCAAACCCGCGACGTCTCGGCGGACCGACGAGACAGCGCACCGTCTTCAGCGCGGACGTACCTAACAAACGTTTGGTAGAATAGACGTCTTATATCAGACGGCGGAGTGGGCGTGGTCATGGATACCGGAACGGTCGGGCTGAGCTCGAGCCCCGCGATCGGTCGATCGACCCGATCGCCGCCCACGGGCCGCCAGCTCATCCTCGACACCGCGGCGCGCCTGTTCCGTGCCGACGGCTATGCCGCCACGTCGTTGCGCGACATCGCCGACGCGTGCGGCATGCAGGCCGGCAGCCTCTACTACCACTTCGCTTCGAAGGACGCGATCGTCGGGGAGGTGCTGAAGATCGGCGTCGAGCGCGTTGCCGACGTGGTGCGCGACGCGGTCCAGGCGCTGCCAGCCGACACCGACGCCCGGATCCTCTTGCACACGGCGGTCCGCGCGCATCTTTCGGCGCTGCTCGAGCTGCAGGACTACACGTCGGCCAACGTGCGCATCGTCGGTCAGGTGCCCGACGACGTGCGCGCCGCACACATCGCGACGCGCGACGCCTACGAGCGTTTCTGGTCGCAATTGCTGAAGCGCTGCGCGAAGCAGGGTGGTTTCGATACCGCATGCGACCTCAAGCTCGCGCGGCTCTTCCTGATCGGTGCGCTCAACGGCTCGCTCGAATGGTTTCGCGGCGGCCCGGTCGGCGTGGACCGGATCGCCACGCAGCTCAGCACGCTGTTCCTCGACGGGCTCGTCGCGAGACCGCAGAAGAAGCCCAAACCCGCGCGAAAGGCCTCGCTTTGAAGACCGACCTCGATCCGCGCTCCGCGACGTTCGTCGCCAACGCCGAACGCTACGCGGCGCTGACGGCGCAACTGCACGAGCGATTGCGGTGGGCCATCGCCGGCGGTGGCGAGAAGCTGCGCGAGCGGCATCTGTCGCGCGGCAAGCTGCCGGTGCGCGATCGCATCGACCTGCTGCTCGATCCCGGCGCCGCGTTCCTCGAGCTGTCGGCGCTCGCCGGCTGGGGGCTGTATGGCAACCAGGTGCCGTCGGCCGGCCTCGTGACGGGCATCGGCAACGTGTCGGGCGTGGCCTGCATGATCATCGCCAACGACGCGACCGTGAAGGGCGGCAGCTTCTTCGCGGAGACCGTGAAGAAGCATCTACGCGCGCAGGAGATCGCGTGGGAGAACCGGCTGCCGTGCCTGTACCTGGTCGACTGCGGCGGCGCGTACCTGCCCGAGCAGGACCGCGTGTTCCCAGACTACGGGCACTTCGGCACCAGCTTCCTGTCCCAGTGCCGCATGAGCGCCGACGGGCTGCCGCAACTGTCCGCCGTGTTCGGCGGCTGCACCGCCGGCGGCGCCTACATCCCGGCCTTGTCGGACGAATCGATCATGGTCGACGGCACCGGCCGCATCCACCTCGGCGGTCCGCCGATCGTGAAGGCCGCGATCGGCGAGGTCGTCGACGGCGAGACGCTCGGCGGCGCCGCGATGCACGCGCGCGTGTCGGGCGTCACCGACCATCTCGCGATGGACGAGCACGAGGCGCTCGCCGAGCTGCGTCGCATCGTGGCGCATCTCAACTGGCCGAAGCCTGCGCACGCGACGCGACTGCCGGTACGTCCGCCGCTGCACGACCCGGCCGAGATCGGCGGCATCGTCGGCACCGACCTCAAACAGCCGTTCGACGTGCACGAAGTCATCGCGCGGCTGGTCGATGCGGGCGCGAACGGGACGAGTACGCAGCTCTTCAAGCCCGAGTACGGCGAGACGCTGGTCTGCGCGTTCGCGCACATTCACGGCTACCCCGTCGGCATCCTCGCCAACAACGGCGTGCTGTTCTCGGAGTCGTCGCTGAAGGGCGCGCACTTCATCGAGCTGTGCAACCAGCGTCGCGTGCCGATCCTGTTCCTGCAGAACATCACCGGCTTCATGGTCGGCACCGAGGCCGAGCGCGGCGGCATCGCCAAGCATTCTGCCAAGCTCGTCTATGCCGTCGCGACCGCGCGCGTGCCGCGCTTCACGGTGCTGATCGGCGGCAGCTACGGCGCCGGCAACTACGGCATGTGCGGCCGCGGCTTCGCACCGCGCTTCCTGTTCGCGTGGCCCAACAGCCGCATCGCGACGATGAGTCCGGAGGTGGCGAGCACGGTGCTCGTCGACTTGCGTCGTGCGTCGCTGAAGGGCGCTGGCGACGAGGAGGCCATCGCCGCGCTCGACAGGGAGACGCGCCGTCAGTTCGAGGAGCAGAGCGATCCGTACTACGCGACGGCGCGCCTCTGGGACGACGGCCTGATCGAGCCCGCGCAGACGCGCGACGCGCTCGGCATCTGCCTGCAACTCGCCGATGCGAGCACGCCGCGCTTCGAGGGACCGTCGCCGGTCTATCGGATGTGATGAACCTACGATGAGTACGTCCCGCATGTTCAAGCGCATCCTGGTCGCCAATCGCGGCGAGATCGCCTGCCGTGTCTTCCGCACGTGTCGTGCGATGGGCATCACGACCGTCGCCGTGTATTCGGACGCCGACGCGCAAGCACGTCACGTCCACGAGGCCGACATCGCGGTGCGCATCGGACCGCCGCCCGCGCGCCAGTCGTATCTCGATGCCGGGGCGGTCGTGGCCGCGGCCGTCGCCAACGGCGTCGACGCGATCCACCCCGGCTACGGCTTCCTGAGCGAGAAGCTCGAACTGATCGATGCCTGCGCGCGTGAAGGCATCGTCTTCATCGGCCCGCATCGCGACGCCATCGCACGGATGGGCTCGAAGATCGAGAGCAAGCGCATCGCGCGTGCGGCGGGCGTGGCCTGCGTGCCGGGTCATGACGATGACGACCAGGATGACGCCGTGCTCGCCGATGCGGCCCGGTCGATCGGCTTCCCGCTGCTCATCAAGGCCAGCGCGGGCGGTGGTGGGAAGGGCATGAAGCGGGTCGACGACGAGGGTGCGTTCGCGTCGCAACTGATCGCCGCACGCAGCGAGGCCAGCGCCGCATTCGGGGACGATCGCGTGCTGCTCGAACGCTACATCGAACGACCGCGCCATCTCGAAGTCCAGTTGCTCGGCGACCGTCACGGCGGCCTCGTGCATCTGTTCGAGCGCGAGTGCTCGATCCAGCGCAACTACCAGAAGCTGATCGAGGAAGCGCCGGCGGGGCATCTGTCCGACGTGGTCCGCGCGAAGCTGTTCGATGCGTCGTTGCAGCTCGGCCGCGCGATCGGCTACGACTCGGTCGGCACCGTCGAGTTCGTCCTCGAGGCGGGCAGCGACGCGCCCTACTTTCTCGAGATGAACACGCGGTTGCAGGTCGAGCATCCGGTGACGGAGCTGACGGTGCGGGTGGATGGCGTCGCACTCGATCTCGTCGAGCGGCAGATCCGCGTGGCGGCCGGGGAGGCGCTCGCGTTCGAGCAGGCGGCGATCGTGCAGAGCGGTTGGGCCATCGAGGCGCGCATCAACGCGGAGATTCCCGACGCGGGCTTCCAGGCGTCGTTCGGGCGCGTCACCGCTTATGCGGAGCCGGATGCGGGCCACGGGCGCGGGGTGCTGCGAATCGACAGCGGCATCGACGCGCGGAGCGAGATCACGCCGCATTACGACGCGATGCTGGCCAAGGTGATCGCGTCCGGCGCGACGCGCGCGATCGCGAAGGCACGACTGGCGCAGGGTCTGGCCACCTTGCGCATCGAAGGCGTGCGGACCAACCAGGCGATGCTCGCGGACGTGATCGCACGACCCGCGTTCGATCGGGAGCTGACCACGCGCTTCCTGGCCGATACCTTCGTCGATGGATGGAAGCACGCGCACGCGGAAGACGATCGCGCGGCCGCTGCCGCGGCGTGGTTCTTCGCGGCGGCGACGGCGACGGCGGCGACTGCCGATCGGCCGCTGGACACGCTGACCGGCTTCCGGCTCACGACATCGGCCGGTCGCGCGGCGAGTTGCAGCGTCGTCGTGGCCGCGGACGATGACAGCGCGGACGACGATGACGCGGATCGCGACGCGGTCGTACGGATCGTCGATGCGTCCACCGTCGACGTCGTGATCGACGGCGTCCTGCGCCGGGTCGTCCGCGATGGCGAGGACGTCCGGGTGCTCGTCGGCCACGAATCGCGTCGCTATCGCGTCGTGCGACGACCACCCGTCATCGACCTGTGGTGCGGTGGCGACTGGCGAAGCTGGTCGGTGGTGTCCGCGCTCGATCGGCGTCGCGAAACCGACGAGGCCTCGTCGACCGGCGGAGTCGTCGCGGCGGGCATGCCCGGCGTCGTGACGAAGCTCTTCGTGGGTCCCGGCGATGTCGTCGTGGCGAGCGCGCCGGTGGCCATCGTCGAAGCGATGAAGCTGCTGCACACGCTGGTCGCGCCGCGGGATGGGGTGGTGGCGACGGTGGGTGTCCGCGAAGGTGAAACCGTTGCCCGTGGTCGCGTGTTGATCGCATTGGAGGCGCCGGCGATCGAAGCGCTGTAACGACGGTGCTGAAAGAGACGCTGCATTCTTCCTTGTCATCCCGGCGAAGGCCGGGACCCAAGTGCTTGTTCGCCGCACATGCGAACTTGGGCCCTGGCCTTCGCCGGGGTGACAAACCGAAAAGCGGCGCTGCTTCCATGGCTCGCTCGACCGCAGTCGGTCGAACATTTCGTCCGATCGCTTCGTCATGATCCAATACGGTCCACGCATCGATCGGCCCGTCGCCGACGCGTCGGGTCGATGTCCCCTTCGAAAGTCCAACCCATGAGCGGAACGCGTCTCGTCGCCATCGTCCTCATCGTCGCCGGCATCCTGGCCCTGATTTACGGCGGCTTCAGTTATCAGAAGGACACCACGGTCGCCAAGGTCGGGCCGATCGAGCTGTCGGCCAAGAAGACCGAGACCGTCAACATTCCGTTGTGGGCCGGCATCGGCGCGATCGTGGTCGGCGGCGTGCTTCTGGTCGCGGGTGGCAGGAAGGGTTGAGATGCGACGTCGCGTGAGTCGTGCGAAGCGATAGCGTGTCGTCCGGCGTCCCTCCCCGGACGCCGGACCGTTCACCGAATCCGCCGCTGCAGGTGACGCCTTGTCCGACCTGAGGTCATCCGCTGCGGCCCCCGTCGTGATGCCTGCTTCCGCGCGCGACCTGCTTCGCCCCGGACCGTTCCTGCGCTTCTGGTGCGCGGCCATCGCATCGAGCTTCGGCTTCCAGATGGTCTCGGTGGCCGTCGGCTGGCAGGTCTACGCGATCACGGGTCGCGTCTTCGATCTCGGTCTGATCGGGCTCGTGCAGTTCATCCCTTCGTTGTTGCTCGCGCTGCCGGCGGGACATGCGGCCGATCGCTACGACCGCACGCGCATCGTGTTCGCGGCACAGATGATCGTCGGCAGCGCCATCGCCCTGCTGGCGCTGTTGACCGCGACGGGCCACACGCGCGAGACCAGCATCTTCGCGATCCTGTTCGTGGTCGGCGTCGCCACGGCGTTCAGGTTTCCGGCGCAGCAGTCGTTGCTGCCCGCGCTCGTGCCGGCCGGCCTGCTGCCGCGGGCGATGGCGCTGGGTTCGTCGGGCAATCAGGCCGCGTCCATCGTCGGCCCCGCGCTCGGCGGGCTGCTCTACATCGCCGGACCGCAGACCGTCTATGCGGTCTCGGGTGGGCTCTACGTCGTGTCGATCGCGCTCTTCGCCGGTTTGCGCGTGCCTCGCATCGCGCGGCCCCGCGAACCGTTGACGTGGCGCTCCGTGCTCGGCGGCGCGCATTTCATCGGCCATCATCCCGACGTGCTCGGCGTGATCTCGCTCGACCTCTTCGCGGTCCTGCTCGGCGGCGCGACGGCCTTGCTGCCGCTGTTCGCGAAGGACGTGCTGCACGTCGGTCCCGAAGGCCTCGGGCTGTTGCGCAGCGCGCCCGCGGCCGGCGCGTTGCTGATGGCGCTGTGGCTCGCGCGTCGATCGATCCAGGACCGCGTCGGCATGCGGATGTTCGCCGCCGTCGCGGGGTTCGGCATGGCGACGATCGTCTTCGGCCTGTCGACGCAGCTCTGGCTGTCGCTGCTCGCGCTGTTCGTGCTCGGCGCCTGCGACATGGTGAGCGTGGTGATCCGCAACACGCTGGTTCAGCTCGACACGCCCGACGCGATGCGCGGCAGGGTCAACGGCGTCAACGCCATCTTCATCAACACGTCGAACCAGCTCGGCGAGTTCGAATCGGGCCTGCTGGCCGCGTGGGTCGGGGCGGTGCCGGCCGTGCTGCTCGGCGGGGTCGGCACGCTGGTCGTGGTCGGGCTGTGGATGCGGATGTTCCCGGCGCTGCGCCGCCGTCAATCGTTGCAGTCTCCGCCGGTGGCGCCGGAGGCCGAGCCGACGACCCTGTAGAAGACGACAGCGAGACGACCGCGGCGTCAGGCCCCGGCCGTCCTCAATCCTTCGAGGTCCACGACGCGAATGCCGCCGTATTCGACGACCAGCAACGCATCGTCCTCGAGTCGCTTCAACGCCTGATTGACGCGCTGGCGCGAGACGCCGGCCAGATTGCCGATCTCGGCCTGACTGATGCGCAGCGCGTTGCCGTTGCCCGGATACAGCGTCGGATGGACGAGCGAGCCGAGGCAACGCGCGACGCGGGCATCGGGGTCGAGCAGCCGATCGTTCTCGACGGTCGCGATGAACTGACCGAGCCGCTCGTTGACCTGATCCAGCAGAAAGCGATTGAACGGGACACTGCGTCCGAGCAACCAGTCGAACGTGACGCGCGGCAGATACGCGATGCGCGATGTCCGCAACGCCACGAGGTCGTAGCGGCGCGCCTCGTTCTTGAGCAGCGTGCCTTCGCCGAACCACGCGCCGTTCGGCAGGCCCGCGAAGGTGGCCAGCTTGCCTTCGGACGACGTATTGCTCATCTTCAGCAGGCCGTCGATGACGCCCATCCAGTGATGCGGCTCTTCGCCGCGTCGCGCGACGAAGGTTCCGGCAGTGGCGACCCGTTGTTGGACATCGTCACGCACGCGTTCGCGCTCTTCCGGCGTCAGGCCGTCGAACCACGGCGCGGCGCACAGCATCCGCTCGAGGCTGGACTCGGCGACGCCGGGCGATGCGAGGGATTCAGCAGGCATGGTTCACGGCGGACGGCGCGGGCGATGAAGGGCATCGGGATTATCCCTTTGTTGCACTGCGTTCGCCGTCCGATTGTCGCGACGCCGACAATTGCCGGGCCATGGCCTCCCTACACTCCGGCAGGGTTAGACCCTAACGCGTTCCAGCAGTCGCGATGCGACACTCGCAGACGCGAAAAATACCCCGTGTGCGATCGCTCGCACCTTTCGAGACTCGACGGAAATCATGGAGCTTTGGTCGCATGACTGAAGAAGCGCAACGTCGCACGCCCGCGGCCGCCGACGGCGCCGTTGCGGTCGTCGAAGACGCGACGACGATACCGCGCCTGCTGATGCGGCACGCGCAGGTCCGCGGCGACCGCGCGGCGATCCGTGAGAAGGACCTGGGCATCTGGCAGAGCTGGACGTGGTCCGAGGTGCTCGTCGAAGTGCAGGCGCTCGCTGCGGGGCTGTCGCTGCTCGGCCTCGGTCGCGGCCAGCATCTGGCCATCGTCGGGGACAACCGGCCGCGGCTCTACTGGTCGATGAGCGCGGCGCAATCGATCGGCGCGGTGCCGGTGCCGCTGTACCAGGACGCGGTCGCGAGCGAGATGGCGTTCGTGCTCGAGGACGCCGAAGTCCGCATCGTGTTCGCCGAGGACCAGGAGCAGGTCGACAAGCTGCTCGAGATGCTGCCCGGCCTGCCCGCGTTGAAGACCATCGTCTACGACGACCCGCGCGGTCTGCGGCACTACACCGCGCCGCAACTCAGGTCCTACGACGACGTGGTGCGGGCGGGCCGCGAACTGCTGGCCCGCGACCCCGGCTTCTTCGAGCGCGAGGTCGCGCTCGGCCGGCCCGACGACGTCGCGGTGATGCTCTACACGTCCGGCACCACGAGCAAGCCGAAGGGCGTGTGCCAGACCCATCGTGCGTTCGTCGACGTGGCGCGCGGCGCCGTGGCCTTTGACGGCTTCAACGAGCGCGACGAGGTGCTGAGCTACCTGCCGATGGCGTGGGTCGGCGACCATCTGTTCTCGTACGCGGAGGCGATGGTCGCGGGCTACTGCGTCAACTGTCCGGAGTCCGGCGACACCGTGATGACCGACCTGCGCGAGATCGGCCCGACGTACTACTTCGCGCCGCCGCGCGTCTTCGAGAACCTGCTGACGCAGGTCACGATCCGCATGGACGACGCGGGCGCGATCAAGCGCTGGCTGTACCGCACGTTCATGAACGTCGCGAAGCGTTGCGGCGCGGACATCATGGACGGCCGGCCGGTGAAGCGGCTCGATCGGCTGCTGTACGCGATCGGCGACCTCGTCGTCTACGGACCGCTACGCAACGTGCTCGGCATGAGCCGGCTGCTCGTGGCCTACACCGGCGGCGCCGCGATCGGCCCCGACCTGTTCGGCTTCTATCGATCGATCGGCGTCAACATCAAGCAGTTCTACGGCCAGACCGAGACCTGCGCGTACGTCTGCAAGCAGCAGAGCGGGGCCGTGCATCTCGACACCGTCGGCAAGCCGATGGCGGGCGTCAGCTTGCGCATCGCCGACAACGGGGAAGTCCAGATCCGCTCGCCGGGCATGCTGAAGGAGTACTACAAGCGGCCGGAGGCCACGCTCGAATCGGTTACCGCCGACGGCTGGTTCATGACCGGCGACGCCGGCTTCGTCGATGACCGCGGCGAGCTCAGGATCATCGATCGCGCGAAGGACGTCGGCCGTCTCGCGGGCGGCGAGCACGACGGCGCGCTGTTCGCGCCGCAGTACATCGAGAACAAGCTCAAGTTCTTCCAGTACATCAAGGAGGCCGTCGCGTTCGGCAACGGTCGTGCGATGTGCTGCGCGTTCATCAACATCGACGTGACCGCGGTCGGCAACTGGGCCGAACGTCGCAACCTCGCGTACGCCGGCTACGCGGACCTCGCATCGAAGCCGGAGGTGTATCGGCTGATCCAGGAATGTATCGAGGAGGCCAACCTCGCGTTGTCGGCCGACGGTGCGCTGGCCGGCTCGCAGGTGCGTCGCTTCCTGGTCCTGCACAAGGAACTCGATCCCGACGACGACGAGCTGACGCGCACCCGCAAGGTCCGTCGCGGTTTCATCGCCGAGAAGTACGGCGTGCTGGTCGACGCGTTGTATGCGGGTCGCACGTCGCAGCACATCGCGACCGAGGTCAAGTTCGAGGATGGCCGGTGCGGCCGCATCGAGGCCGACCTCGCGATCCGCGACGCGAAGACGTTCGGGGCGCTGGCGCATGCGGCCTGATCCGGTGCTGCGCGACGTGCACGAGGCCGGCATGGTGACCGGCGGGGTCCGACGCGGCATCGGCGAGGTCATCCTGCAGCTCGACCATATCTCGCTGTCTTTCGGTGGCGTCAAGGCGTTGACCGACATCTCGTTCGACGTCCGCGAGCACGAGATCCGCGCCATCATCGGTCCCAACGGCGCCGGCAAGAGCTCGATGCTCAACGTCATCAACGGCGTGTATCACCCGCAGGCCGGCACCATCCGCTTTCACGGTACCGAGCGCAGGAACATCAAGCCGCACCGCGCCGCGCGCGAGGGCATCGCGCGCACGTTCCAGAACATCGCGCTGTTCAAGGGCATGAGCGTGCTCGACAACATCATGACCGGCCGCAACACGCTGATGCGCGGCAACTTCGTGTTCGACGCGCTGCATCTCGGGCCGTCGCGTGCGGAAGAGCTGAAGCATCGTCGGCGGGTGGAAGAGGTGATCGACTTCCTCGAGATCCAGCACATCCGCAAGACCTCGGTGGGTCGCCTGCCCTACGGCCTGCAGAAGCGCGTGGAGCTCGCGCGCGCGCTCGCGGCCGAGCCGAAGCTGCTGCTGCTCGACGAGCCGATGGCGGGCATGAACGTCGAGGAGAAGGAAGACATGTGCCGCTTCATCCTCGACGTCAACGACCAGTTCGGCACGACGATCGTGCTGATCGAACACGACATGAGCGTCGTGATGGACATCTCGGACCGCATCGTGGTGCTCGACTACGGCAAGAAGATCGGGGACGGGACGCCCGACGAAGTCCGGGCCAACCAGAACGTGATCGATGCCTATCTCGGAGTGGTGCATTGAACGGCTTCGGGCTTCGCGGTGGCTGGTCCCGTGTGCTTCGTCCCCTCACGGACGAAGGCGCCTGATGCAATTCTTCCTCGAAGTCCTGATCGGTGGCCTCCTGTCCGGCGTGATGTATTCGCTGGTCGCACTCGGCTTCGTGCTGATCTACAAGGCGTCGGGCGTCTTCAACTTCGCGCAGGGCGCGATGGTGTATTTCGCGGCGCTGTCGTTCGTCGGCATCCTCGCCAAGGGCGTGCCGTTCGGGCTCGCGCTGGTGCTCGCGTTGCTGATCATGATCGTGTTCGCGGTGCTGACCGAGCGCTTCGTGCTGCGACCGCTCGTCAATCAGCCCGCCATCTCGCTGTTCATGGCGACGATCGGGCTCGCGTTCTTCCTCGAAGGACTGGGTCCGTTCCTGTGGGGCAACGAGAGTCACGAGATCAACCTCGGCATCCCCGACGAGCCGCTGCCGTACTTCCTCGATCACTACAACATCGCCATCTCGACGTTCGACCTCGCGGCCGCGGCCATCGCGGGCCTGCTGGTCGCCGCGCTCGCGGTGTTCTTCCAGAAGACGAAGATCGGTCGCGCGTTGCGCGCGGTCGCCGACGATCACCAGGCCGCGCTGTCGATCGGCATTCCTCTGCGCACGATCTGGATGATCGTGTGGGGCGTGGCCGGCTTCGTCGCGCTGGTGGCGGGCCTGCTGTGGGGTGCGCGCAATGGCGTGCAGCTCGCGCTGGTGTCGTCGGTCCTGAAGGCGTTGCCGGTGCTGATCCTCGGCGGCTTCACGTCGGTGCCGGGCGCGATCGTCGGCGGGCTGATCATCGGCAGCACGGAGAAGCTGGCGGAGGTGTATATCGGGCCGATGGTGGGGGGCGGGCTCGAGAGCTGGTTTCCGTACGTGCTGGCGCTGGCGTTCCTGTTGGTGAGGCCGGAAGGGCTGTTCGGCGAGCGGCATATCGATCGGGTTTGATGATGCGGACCTCGATCAGGCGACTTACTGCTCTTCGTCGTTCCCGCGAAGGCGGGAACCCAGCGTCGTGTA